>JAKLER010000275.1 GCA_022711615.1 Acidobacteriota bacterium | reverse complement strand
TCGTCCTCGCCCTCCTCGGACTCCTCGTCGCCGTCCCCCCGGCGGCGGCGCAGCAGGATCCCTTCGCGATCCCGCAGGCCCTCTCCGGCCAGGCGGTCTTCTCCGCCCAGGCGCTCACGGTCAACGGCGGCGCCGTCGTCGACTCGAGCGGCGTCGCCGGCGGCTCCGGCGCCGGCTCGGAGGGGCACGTCGTCTCGAACTCCGACATCACCCTCAACGGCAAGTCGAAGGTGAAGGGGAGCGCCTGGTACGGACCGGGGAAGAAGATCGTCCTGAACGGAGGCTCCACGGTCTCCGGCACGACGGCGGCGCTCGCCGCGGCGCGGGACGCGGCGCCGATCGCGCTTTCAGGCCTCGCGGCGACGCTCGCGGCCTCGAACGACAACGCCCTCATCGGGAAGACGAGCCGGAACCGGAGCCCGCTCCAGGGCTCGGGTGGGACGGACTTCGTCCTGAACGGAAACGAGACGATCACGATCCCGGCGGGGACCTTCTACTTCACGACGATCACGATCAACGGCTCCTCGAAGCTGAGCTTCTCCGGCCTCACGCGGATCCTCTGCACCGGGCCCGTGACGGTGAACGGCACCTCGACGGTTCACCAGAACGGCAATCCCTGGCTCCTGCGGCTCTGGGTCTCCGGGGCGCAGGTCACGCTCAACGGCAACAGCACCCTGAACGGCTTCGTCTACTCCCCGTCGGCCGCGGCGACCGTCGACGGCGGCGGGATCCTCACGGGCGGCCTCTTCGCCCAGAAGGTCACCGTCAACGGGGGAGGGCGCGTCACGCGTTCCTTCGACGACACGTCCGCCCTCGCGGCGACCGTGACGAACGCGGGCCAGCCGATCGCGAACGGCGCCGTCTTCCGCGCCGAGGTCGCGCCCGTCGTCACCGTCACGGGCGGTGTCCCGCCGCTCGCGACGCGGGTCACGCTCGACGGCGCCCCGTTCGTGTCGGGCACCACCGTCTCCGCCGAAGGCGTCCACCGCCTCGTCGTCGTCTCGGACGACCTCGCGGGCCGGCACCTGGAGCTGACCGTCGGCTTCGTCATCGACAGGTCGGGGCCGTCGCTCGCGATCGTCCGCCCCGCGAACGGCGAGGTCGTCGGGACGGCTCCGGTCGACGTGACCGGGACCTCTGGCGACGCGACCTCCGTGTCGGTGAACGGTGTCGCCGGCACCGTCGCCGGCGGCTCCTTCGTCGTTCGCGGTGTTCCGCTCGCCGAAGGGACGAACACGCTCGTCGCCGCCGGCGCCGACGCCGCCGGGAACGCGGGCTCCGCGACCTCCGTCGTCGTCCTCGACACGGGGGCCCCGGTCCTTACCGTCGCCTCTCCGGCGGACGGGCTCCTGACCAAGGCCGAGACGGCCCTCCTCCAGGGCGCCGTCTCCGACCCGCACCTCACCTCCCTCACGGTGAACGGGCTGCCGATTTCCGTTCCGTCGGGCGGCGGCGCCTTCTCGCGGGAGGTCGCGCTCGTCGAGGGCGCGAACGCGCTGACGGTGGAGGCGCGCGACGTCGTGGGGCACATCGCGAGCCGCTCCCTCACAGTCCGGAGGGACGGCGTGGCGCCCGAGATCCGGATCGAGGAGGGGAACCTCCCCCTCGAGGCCGGGCGCGCGTACAACAGGGACCTCACGATTCGCGTCACCGTCGTCGAGGCGAACCCCGGCACCCTGGAGGTGACGCTCGACGGCGCGACCTTCGTGTCCGGGGCGACCGTCTCGGCCGAAGGGGCGCACACGCTCAGCGCGACGGCTGTCGACGGCGCGGGCAACAGCGCCTCGAAGACCGTCTCGTTCTCGATCGACAAGACGGCTCCGTCGCTCTCGATCACGACGCCGACACCGGGCTCGACGATCCTCGACCTCCCCCGGACGCTCGCAGGGACGTCCGGCGACGCGGTCACGGTCGACGTCGACGGCACCGTCGTCGCGCCGGCGGGAGGGGCCTTCTCGATCCCGGCCTTTCCGTTTGCCGAGGGACCCGTCACTGTCACGGCGACGGGCACCGACGCCGCCGGGAACTCCGGAACGGCGACGGCCACCTACCTCGTCGACACGCTGCCGCCCCAGGTGACGATCGCGAGCCCGCTCGAAGGTGTGCGGCTCGGAGCGGCCCCGATCTTCGTAACGGGTGTCGCCTCCGACGCGAACCTCCTCGAGGTCCGGGTCAACGGCCAGGCGGCGAGCCTGGGCTCCGACGGCAGCTTCCAGGCCGGGCCGTTCCGTCCCGCGGACGGCCCCGCGACCTTCACGGCGGTCGCGACGGACCGCGCCTCCCGGTTCGGCCGGGCGGATCGCTCCGTCGTCGTCGACACGACGCCGCCCGAGATCGCGATCCGGAACGCATCGACCTCGGCGCCAATGCTCCCGGGCCAGCTCTTCAAGACGCCGGTGATGCTTGCCGTGAGCGTGACGGATGCCACGACGCCGGCCCAGACGACGCACACCGTGACCGTCGACGGGACGCCGTACGGCGGCGGGCCGGTCTCGGGCGAGGGGAGCCACCTCGTCGAGGTCGTCGCCACGGACGGCGCCGGCAACACGGCCACGGCCTCCGTCGGGTTCGTGGTCGACACGATCCGACCCGTCTTCTCCGCGCTCCTTCCGGAACACGGGAGCGTCGGCCGGTCGACGCCGGTCACCGTGTCGGGGCGCGTCAGCGCCGACACCGAGAGCGTCACCGTCTCGGGCCAGCCGGCGACCTGCGCGGGCGAAGCCTTCTCCCTGGCCGGCGTCTCCCTCTCGGAGGGACCGAACGACCTCCTCCTCGTCGCAACGGACCGCGCGGGGAACGAGGAGAAGACGACGCTCCGGGTCGTCCTCGACACGACGAACCCGTCCCTGACGATCGCGTCCCCTGCGGAAGGGGCGCTCCTCGGGTCGCTCTCCGTCACCGTGACGGGCGCCGCGACCGACGCGAACCTGGAGTCCGTCACCGTGGAAGGCGGCGCCGCCGCGCTCCAGCCGGACGGCTTCTTCTCGCGCGCGGGCGTCACGCTCGTCGAGGGCCCGGGCACGATCACCGCCACGGCGAGGGACCGGGCCGGCAACACGGCGACGACGAGCGTCCACGTCGTGGCCGACTCCCTGCCCCCCACCGTCCGGATCACGGCGCCGGGCCCCGGGGCCGTCCTCGGCCAGAGCCCCGCCGCCGTCAGCGGAACGGCGACCGACGCGCACCTCGGGAGCGTGACCGTGAACGGGGTCGCCGCGAACGTCGACGACGCCGGCCGCTTCACCGCCTCCGTCCCGCTCACCGAGGGGAGCAACACCCTCACGGCGACCGCGAGCGACACGCTCGGACGGACCGCGCAGGCGTCCGTCGTCGTCTCCCTCGACACCGCCGCCCCGAACGTGACGATCACGTCTCCGACCGACGGCGCGCGCTTCCGGACGACGCCGCAGACGGTCCGCGGGACGGTCGACTCGGACCTCAACCTGGAAGGCGTCACCGTCAACGGAGTCGCCGCGACGACGAACGGGACGTCGTTCGAGGCGAGCGTCCCCCTCATCGAGGGAACGAACGCGCTGACGGCCCGCGCGCGGAAGGCGACCGGGAAGGAGGGGACGGCCCGAATCGACGTCGTCTTCGACACGACGGCTCCGACGCTGGCCGCCTCCGCCCCAGCCGACGGCCAGTCGGGCGTCGCCCTCTCGCCGGTCTTCCGCCTCACGTTCTCCGAGGCGCTCGACGCCTCGACGGTCGTCCCCTCGGCGTTCGTCCTGACGGCGCCGGGCGCCTCGGCCCCGTCGCTCGCGGCGACGCTCGGCGGCGCCGGCTCGAACGTCGTCACCCTCGTGCCGGCCGCGGCGCTCGCCGAGGCGACGGAGTACACGCTCTCGGTCGCGGCCTCGGTCGCGGACCTCGCCGGGAACGGTCTCGCGGCCCCGCTCACGATCCGCTTCACGACCGTCGACCAGACGCCTCCGCCGGCGCCCGTGCTCGACGCCGTCCCGGAGCTCCTCTGCGCGGAAGCGGTCACCCTCTCGGGAACGTCGGAGGCGGGAGCGATCCTCGCCGTCTCGGGCGGCGCCGCCGGAGCCCAGGGCCTCGCCGGGCCGGACGGACGCTTCAGCGTGCCGGTGCCCCTCGCGCCGGCCGCGACCCAGACCCTCTCCGTGACGGCCCGCGACGCGTCGGGGAACGTCTCCCCGGCCGCCTCGGTCGTCCTCACGGTCGACTGCGAGCCGCCCCACGTCGTGGACGTCACCCTGTCGTCCGCGGGCCTCGTCGTCGCGCTCGACGAGCCGCTCCGGCCGACCTCGGTCGTGGCGGGGGAGTCGGTCCGGCTCGACACGCCCGGCGGCACCCCGATCGCCGCCGCCGTCGCCCACTCGGGCGGCGACGCGACGCTCACGGTCACGGCGGGCGGCGTCGACCTGACGGCCGTCGCGTTCACGCTCTCCCTCTCGTCGGGTGTCCAGGACCGCGCGGGGAACGCCCTCGTCCCCTTCGTCCGGACGTTCGAGCCCCAGAGCGTCGCGACGCTCCTCCTCGGCGAAGCGTTCGACGACTCCGTCGGCCGCCCGCTCGGCGGCGCGACGGCGACCCTCCTCGTCTCGGCGGGTGTCGAGACGTCCGAACCGCGCCCGTACGCCACCGCAACGGCCGCGGGCGGCTTCGTCCTCCCGGCCCTGCCGGGAGACGCGCTCGTGCGGGTCGGGGCGACGGGCTACCTCGACGTCTACCGGCGCGAGTCGGTCGTGGCGGGGGGCTCGGGCAGCCCGGTCTCCACGACGCTCTTCGACGTGAGGCTGACGCCGATCGCCGACCCGGCCTCGGCGAAGCCGACCGCCGGCGGGACGCTCTACACCGCGACCGCGGGATCCCGCGTCGCGACGCTCGAGGCTCCGGCCGCGAGCGTTCCGCCCGACGTCGTCGTCCGACTCACGGTTCGCCGGCCGCAGGGCCTTCCGGTCCTCGCTCCCCTCGGCTGGTCGGTCGCCTCCGCGGCGCGGGTCGCGATCTCCGACGCCGCCGGCGCCCCCGTGGCGCCGACGGGCGCGATGACGCTCCGCCTCCCGGACTTCTACGGCGCCACGACCTCGACGGCGCTCCACCTCGCCCGGCTCGATCCCGTCTCTCTCCAGTGGCAGAGCGAGGGGGCAGCGACGCTCCGGGACGGCGCGCTCGAGGCGATCCTCTCCGCCGCGGGCGACTGGGCGATCCTCGTTCCCGACCCGGCGCCGACGGCGCCCGGGACGCTCGCGCCGGGGGCGCCGCTGCCGGGCGTCGCGCTGCCGGCGGAGGACCCGCTCGAGTCGGCGTCCGTCGTCGCCGACCCGGTCGACGTCCTTCCGACGCAGGCCTCCGACGTCTCCCTCACCGTCGTCGCTCCGGTTCCGGTGCCGTCGGGCTATCCGGTCCAGACTCTCGTCACCGAGGAGCTGACGCTCCTCGACGGCTCCCGCCTCGCGGGACCGTCGTTCCTGGCCGACCTCTCGCTCCTCCGGCGCGGGGACGGCTCGCT
>JAKLER010000274.1 GCA_022711615.1 Acidobacteriota bacterium | reverse complement strand
ACCTCGCCGTCGCCCTCCGCCAGGCGCTCCTCTTCGCCGGGGCCTTCGCCGCCGGCTGGACGTTCGAGAGCCTCTGGGTCCGGGTGCCCGCGGCGATCGTCCTCGGGGTCTGCGTCTTCGACGGGACAATCCTCCTCCACGAGGTCGTCCACCGGACCGTCTTCCGCTCCGACCGGCCGTTCGCGTACCGCCTCCTGGGGCTCCTCTACGCCCTGCCGTCGGGGCTGTCGCCGACGCAGTTCACGCGCTGGCACCTCGACCACCACGCCGAGCTCGGCTCGGCGACGGACGACCCGAAGAGGGCCTGGCTCTCGCCGAAGAGGAACGCCCGCTGGCTGAAGCTGCTCTACGCGACGCCGGCGCTCTTCCCGATCTACTTCCGGGCGGCCCGGCGCGCGATGGCGGCCTACCCCGTCCCGCTCCGCCGGACGATCCTCCTCGAGCGGGCGGCCGCGACGCTCCTCCACCTCGCCGTCGCGGCGGCGATCGTCTTCGCCGGCGGGTGGGAACGGGCGGCATGGCTCTGGGCGATCCCGGTCTTCGTCGTCTTCCCGCCGGTCTTCACTCTGAACCGGCTGGGGCAGCACTACGACGTCGTCCCGGGCGAGCCGTCGAAGTGGGGGACCCGGATGGCCCGCTCCCGCTTCTGGGACGCGGTCTGGCTCTGGTCGAGCTACCACCTCGAGCACCACTACTTCCCGACCGTCCCCTTCTACAGGCTGCGCGACCTGAACGCCGCCCTGACCCCGTTCTTCACGCGGGAAGGGGTCCGCGAGCGGCGCTACCGGGAGCTCGTCCGGGACTGGATCGTGAGGAACCGGGCGCCCCACACGGACTGGAGCGCCCGGCTGTAATAGACTTGGCAACCCTTTATGGCGGAGAACCTCGGCAGGATCCTCGTCGTCGACGATGAGCCTTTCGCGCGGACGGTCGTCCGGCGGATGCTCGAGGTGGACGGCTGGGAGGTCTCCGAGGCCCGGTCGACGCAGGAGGCCCGGGCGCTCCTCGCCGGGGAGCCGGAGCCGGTCGCGCTTCTCCTCGACGTCCTCCTCGACGGCGAGAGCGGGCTCGAGTACCTCGAGCGGCTGCGCGAGGAGGGATCCCTCGTCCCGGTCATCGTCATGACCGCGATGGAGGACGTGGAGACCGCCGTCCGGGCGATGAAGGCCGGCGCCTACGACTTCCTCGTCAAGCCGGTGACGCCGGAGAGGCTCCGGACGGCCCTGACGCACGCCGCCGAGCGCCGCGCGCTCCTGGACGAGAACCGGAATCTCCGCAAGCGGGTCCGCCAGGAGGCCTTCGGCCGGACCCTCGTCGGCGAGAGCCCGGCGATGAAGGCGCTCTTCTCCGAGATGGAGCGGGTCGTCGAGACCGACATCGCCGTCTGCCTCCTCGGGGAAACGGGTACGGGCAAGGAGCTCGTCGCCCGCTGGCTCCACGAGAACGGCCCGCGCGGCAAGGGCCCGTTCGTCGACATCAACTGCGCGGCGATCCCGGAGACGCTGATCGAGAGCGAGCTCTTCGGGCACGAGAAGGGGGCGTTCACCGGCGCCGCCGCCCGGCACAAGGGGAAGCTCGAGCAGGCCGACGGCGGGACGCTCTTCCTCGACGAGCTCGGGGAGATGGCCCACGCCACCCAGGCCCGCCTCCTCCGCGTCCTCCAGGAGAAGACCCTGGTGCGGGTCGGGGGGAGCGAGACGATCCCCTACAACGCCCGGCTGATCTCGGCGACGCAGCGCGACCTGACGGCCGCCGTCCGGCAGGGGACGTTCCGGGAGGACCTCTACTTCCGGGTCGTCGTCTATCCGCTGCGGCTCCCCCCGCTCCGGGAGCGGATCGAGGACATCGCCCTCCTGGTCCACCACTTCATCCGGGTCTTCCGGGCGACCACCGGCCGCCCCGTCGAGGGGATCACGCCCGAGGCGATCGTGACGCTCGAGGCGTACACCTGGCCGGGGAACGTTCGCGAGCTTCAGAACGCCGTCTTCCGGGCCGTCGTCTCGGCACGGGGGCCGTTCCTGACGACGGCCGACTTCCCGGACCTCTCCCCCGATCGGGTGCCGCGCTACCAGCCGCGCCCCTATCCGGCCCGCCCCGACGGCCCCCCGACGCCCGCCGCCGGCCTCCCGAAGGCGGCAATCGTCGCGCCGGGCCTCGTCACGATGGAGGACCACGAGCGGGCCGCCATCCAGCAGGCTCTCGACGCCTCGAACGGCAACGTCCGGGCGGCCGCGGACCGCCTCCAGGTCGCCCGCTCGACGCTCTACCGGCGGATCCGCGCCCTGGGCCTGACCGCCGCGTCCTGAGCGCCGGGCGCCCGCGACGGCGCCCAAACCCGCTCTGCTACTCTCCCGTCCCGTCCGGGGCGGCCCTTGGGCGCCCACTCCCGACGCCGAGGATGACGATGGCGATCGAAGTCTCGACCCCGCCCCTGGAGAAGCTCCACGGCCTCCTGCCGGACGACCTCGTCCGTGCCTTCCGGATCGCGTACACCTCGCGCCGGATCGACGACAAGGAGATCCAGCTCAAGAGGCAGAACCGGATCTTCTTCCAGATCAGCGGGGCGGGGCACGAGGCGGTCCAGGTCGCGGCGGCAATGCTCATGAGGCCCGGGGTCGACTGGCTCTTTCCGTACTACCGCGACCGGGCGCTCTGCCTCGGCCTCGGCGTCACGCCGCTCGAGATGCTGCAGACCGCCGTCGGCGCGAAGGACGGGGAGGCCTCCGCCGGGCGGCAGATGCCGTCCCACTGGGGCTCCCGGCGCCTGAACATCTTCACGACCTCTTCCCCGACCGGCTCCGAGTGCCTGCCCGGCGTCGGCGCCGCCGAGGCGGGAAGGTTCCTCGAGCGGCCGGAGGCCCGGCCGTTCCTCTCGGCTACCTCCGGGTTCTCCAAGGACGAGATCTCCGTCGTCACGATCGGCGACGGCTCGACCTCCGAGGGAGAGTTCTGGGAGGCGCTGAATGCGGCGACGACCCGAAAGCTCCCGGTCCTCTTCCTCGTCGAGGACAACAAGTTCGCGATCTCGACCCCGGTCGAGGTGAACACCCCCGGCGGCTCGATCTCGAAGGTCGTCCGCGGCTACCCCGGCCTCTTCCTCGCCGAGGTCGACGGGTGCGACTTCCTGGCCTCGTACGACGCGCTGCGGTGGGCGATCGCCTACTGCACCGAGCGGAAGGGGCCCGCCCTCGTCCACGCCCACGTCGTCCGCCCCTACTCGCACTCGCTCTCCGACGACGACCGGCTCTACCGGACGGAGGAGGAGCGGAAGAAGGACGCCGAGGGCGACCCGCTCGTCCGGCTGGAGGCGCTCCTCCTCGAGCACGGCATCCTCGACGCCGAGAGGATCGCGGCGCTGAAGGCCGAGGTCGACGCCGAGGTGAACGCCGCGGCCGACGCGGCGATCGAGAGCCCGCAGCCAGAGGCGGCGGAGCTCTTCGAGCACGTCTTCTCCCCCGACGTCGACCCGACCTCCCCCGCGTTCGACACCGAGGACGCGCCCTCCTTCACCGGCACCCCGACGACGATGGTCGACCTGATCAACGCCGCTCTGAAGGACGAGATGCAGCGCGACGGGCGGATCGTGGTCTTCGGCGAGGACGTCGCCGACGCGACTCGCGCCGAGGTTCTCGCCGAATGCAAGGGAAAGGGGGGCGTCTTCAAGGTGACCGCCGGCCTCCAGAAGGCCTTTGGCGGCGACCGCGTCTTCAACTCCCCCCTCGCCGAGGCGACGATCGTCGGCACCGCGATCGGCTGGGCCGCCCGCGGCTTGAAGCCGGTCGTCGAGATCCAGTTCTTCGACTACATCTGGCCCGCCATGCAGCAGCTGCGCGACGAGCTCGCGACCATCCGCTGGCGCTCGGGCGGGACGTGGAAGGCCCCCGTCGTCGTGAGGGTCGCCATCGGCGGCTACCTGACCGGAGGCGGGCCCTACCACTCGCAGTCGGGCGAAGTGACCTTCGCCCACATCCCCGGCCTGCGCGTCGCCTACCCGTCGAACGCCCTCGACGCGAACGGACTCCTCCGGACCGCGATCCGCTGCGACGACCCGGTCCTCTTCCTCGAGCACAAGCACCTCTACCGCCAGACGCACAACAAGGGGGCGAACCCCGGCCCCGACTACATGGTCCCGTTCGGGAAGGCGAAGGTCGTCCGCCCCGGGACCGACGCGACGCTCGTGACGTACGGCGCGACCGTCTTCCGGAGCGTCGTCGCGGCCCGGAAGATCGCCGAGGACTCGGGGAAGGAGGTCGAGGTGATCGACCTCCGGACGCTCGCCCCGTACGACTTCGAGGCGATCGCGCGGAGCGTCGGGAAGACGAGCCGGCTCCTCGTGGTCCACGAGGACTGGAAGACGCACGGCTTCGGCGCCGAGGTCGCGGCACGGGCGTCGGACGAGCTCTTCGAGCGGCTCGACGCGCCGGTGCGGCGCGTCGGCGCGAAGGACGTCTTCTGCGGCTACGCGCCGCAGCTGGAGGACGCGACGCTCCCGCAGAGCGCGGAGATCGAGCAGGCGCTCCGGGAGCTCCTCGCGTACTGACGTGAGGCGAGGCCGCCCCGGCGTCCGAGGGAGAGGGGAGCCGCGCGGAGCGGCCGCCCTCCGGCCGTGAAACGGGCGCTCCCTCCGCTCGCCCTCGCGGCGGTGCTCCTCGCCGCGCTCGGCGCAGGCGCCTTCTTCGCCGACCCGATCGGTCTCGTGGCCGACGCCGGAGCCCTTCGCTTCCGCGCCGCCGGGGCGCGGGCGACGACGGTTCCCGGCCCCTCGGGGACGCGCCTCTTCGCCCGGGAGCTCGGCCCCCGCTCGGCCGAGACGCCGGTCGTCCTCCTCCACGGCCTCGGCGCTGCTTCGCACTACTGGGTCGAGACGGCGATCGACCTTTCCCGCGCCGGGCGGACCGTGATCGTCCCGGACGCCCCGGGCTCCGGGCAGAGCGACCCGCCCGCGCCGGAGACGGGCTGGGGGATCCCGGGGCGCGTCGCCGCAGTTTCGGCGCTGCTCGACGCGCTGGGGATCCGGAAGGCGGACCTCGTCGGGCACTCGCTCGGGGGCTGGACCGCCGGGGCCTTCGCTCTCGCCGAGCCGCACCGCGTCCGTCGGCTCGTCCTCGTCGACGCGGCCGGCTTTTCGAAGCCCGACCCGCGGGCCGAGGCCGAGCTTCGGGCGAGCCTCTCGCCCGGAGACCGCGCCGGCGCTCGCCGGCTCTACGACCTCCTCTTCCTGCGGAAGCCGTTCCCCGCCTCCGGGTTCCTCCTCGACGCCTTCGGGCGGCAGTACCGGAGCGGGAGCGTCGTCGCGACGGTGGCGGCGCTCGAGGAGAAGGACGGCCTCCTCGGCCGCGAGGCGGAGCTCCCCGGGGGGACGGTCTTCATCCACGGCGCCGAGGACCTCCTCTGCCCCCTTCCCGACACGCGAGCCGCGTTCGCGCGTGCGAGGGGCGCCCGCCTCTTCGTCATCCGCGGGACCGGGCACGACGCCCCTCTCGAAGCGCCCCGTCTCTTCCGCGAAACGCTCCGGGCCGCCCTCGCGCAGTAGGCGAGGAGCGGCGGGTCAGGGCGCCGG
>JAKLER010000273.1 GCA_022711615.1 Acidobacteriota bacterium | reverse complement strand
TCGACCCCCCCTACTCGTCCATCGCGTTCACGATCCCGGTCTCGGGGAACGCGAACAGCGGCGCTCTCGCCGTCTCGCCCGACGGAAACACGCTCCTGGTCACGAAGCTGACGACCGTCGTCGAGATATTCACGGCCCCCTTCTCGGCGGCCTCCACCGGAAGCACCCTGACGGTCGCCGGGGCACAGGGGCTCGACGGGATCCAGATCACTCCGGACGGGACGAAGGCGCTCGTGGCGGGCGTGTTCGCGTCCTTGCAGGCGTACGCGATCTCGGCCCCCTTCACCTCCGGGTCGCTCGTGGAGGCGCTTCCGATTCCGGCGGCCTGCACCGGCGGATTCGAGGACGTCGGCATCAGCGCGGACGGTCAGCTCGCCGTCTTCACGGGCAACAGCTCGGGGAGCCGGCTCCCGGCCGCGTTCGTACGGGCTCCGTTCACGGCGGCCGGGGCGACTTCGTTCGCCGTCCAGCTCGGCTCGGCAGGTCCGCCGGACACCCGGGGCCGCGGGACGGGCGCCGTACGATTCCTGCCGCCGGGTCTCGCGCCCGGCCTGACGGTCGCGAAGAGCGCGCCCGCGACGGTCGCACCGGGCGCGCAGCTCACCTACACGGTCACCTACGGGAACACGGGAGGCGCGGCCGCGAGCGGCGTCGTGATCCGGGAGACGCTTCCCGCCGGTACGTCGTTCGTCACGGCCACCGGCGGAGGGACGGAGAGCGGCGGAGTCGTCACGTGGAACGTCGGCTCCCTCGGGGCCGGTGTCACGGGCCAGACGGTGTCGTTCACGGTCACGGTCACCGCGCAGAGCGGGAGCATCGTGAACGGCACCTACACGATCGAAGGGGCGGGCATCGCTCCGATCTTCGGCCCTCCGGTGACGACGGCGGTGCAGGCGTCTCCGGCCGTGCTCGCGATCCAGAAGACGGCCTCTCTCGCGACGCCGGTTCTCGGCGCCCCGTTCAGCTTCCGGATCGACGTCACGAACTCGGGCGGTTCGCCGGCCGCCGGGGTCCAGGTCACGGACGAGGTCCCCGCCGGGCTCGCGATCGGCACGGTGACGATCGTGCCATCGGGCAGCTGCAACGTCGCCGGACGGCTCGTCAGCTGCTCGATCCCCTCCCTCGCCGCGGGAAGCGTCGCAACGATCACGATCCCGGTGACCGCCTCCGCCGCGGGCCCGCTGACGAACACGGCCACGGCCGCCTTCACGGCCGGCGCCTCGGTGCAGGACGACGCCTCGGTGACGGTCCAGGACCGCGAGGCGGTGGCGACGGTGCCCGTCGCGTCGGCCTGGGGACTGACGATTCTCGGAATCGCGCTCGCTGCCGCCGGCTGGCTGGCGATCCGGCGAGGAGTCTGAAGCGGCCCCGGGCGCCGCGGCCCGGGGCGGAGTTGAACGCCCCGGGCCGCGATGCTACGGTTCGCGCCGCGCGCGGCCGCGAGCCGTGTCGCCCGGACGAGACGCGCCGTACCCGGTCAGGACAAGACGACGCGGAAAGGAGCCTTCCATGCCCTGGCTCTTCCTCGTCCTGGCCGGTCTCCTCGAAGTCGGCTGGGCCGTCGGCCTGAAGTTCACCGACGGTTTCCGCCGCCCCCTTCCGTCGCTCCTCGTCGCCGCCTCGATGGCCGGGAGCGTCGTCCTCCTGGCGTGGGCGGTCCGCTCGATCCCGATCGGGACGGCCTACGCCGTCTGGGTCGGGATCGGCGCGCTCGGCGCGGTCGTGCTCGGAGTCCTTCTCTTCGACGAGCCGCTTCCGCCTCTCCGGGCGCTCTTCGTGGCGCTCCTCGTCGTCGCGATCGCCGGGCTGAAGTGGACCTCGGGTCCCGCAGGGGACGCCGGGAGCTGAGCCCCTGCCGT
Organism: Acidobacteriota bacterium; assembly: GCA_022711615.1. Lineage (GTDB taxonomy): Bacteria > Acidobacteriota > Thermoanaerobaculia > UBA5066 > UBA5066 > UBA5066. The sequence goes on along the minus strand of JAKLER010000273.1, from coordinate 3,709 downwards.
ATCCTCGCGGCACGATGACCCTCGCGGACGTCCTCCTCCCGCGCAAGGGAGCGATCCTCGTGAAGTGGGGCTTCGAGAAGTACCGCTCGGGCTTCCGGAGGATCACCCGGCGCTCGGCGCGCCACTTCGAGGCGGCCGACTGGCACGGGGTCCAGCAGGACATGGTCGAGCGCCTGGCGCTCTACACGAGCGTCGTCCGGCGCGTCGTCGCGTCGCTCGGGGAAGTGTTCGGGGAAGACCGCCGGACGCCCGGCCTCTGGTCGGCGATGAAGCGCGAGTACTCGTGGCTGATGAGCGGACACGGCGACCTCGAGCTCGCGGAGACGTTCTTCAACTCGGTCACGCGGAAGGTCTTCGCCACCGTCGGGGTCGACCCGAAGCGGGAGTTCGTCCACCTCGGGAGCGACATGGGCCTCCCCCCCGCGGGGGCGGTTCCGGTGAGGACCTATCCCGGCGCGCTCTCGACCGGGACGGTCGTCGGCGAGGTGCTCGACGACTACGCCTGCGCGGTTCCGTGGGAGGACCCGGCGCGCGACGCCGCCCGGGTGGCGGAGGAGGTCGACCGGGCCGTCGCCGCGGCGTGGGGCGCCCCCGGCTTCGACTTCGTCGAGCTCCTCGAGCCGGTCTTCTACCGCGGCAAGGGAGCGTACGTCGTCGGGCGCGTCGTCAGGGCGGAGCGCTCGCTGCCCCTGGTCCTCGCGCTCGCGAACCCGGGCGGGAGGGTCGTGGTCGACGCCGTCCTCCTCGACGAGGACGACGTCTCGATCGTCTTCAGCTTCACCCGCTCCTACTTCCACGTCGACGTCGAGGCGCCGGCGGGGATCGTCCGGTTCCTCAAGTCGATCCTTCCGCGAAAGCCGGTGGCGGAGCTCTACGTCTCCCTCGGCTACAACAAGCACGGAAAGACCGAGCTCTACCGCGACCTCCTCAGGCACCTCGACCGGTCCGGCGACCGTTTCGAGCGGGCGCGCGGCGAACGCGGGATGGTGATGGCCGTCTTCACGATGCCGGGCTACGACGTCGTCTTCAAGGTGATCCGCGACCGGTTCGGGCCGGCCAAGAGCGTCACCCGCGAGCAGGTGAGGGAGCGCTACCAGTTCGTCTTCGAGCACGACCGGGCCGGACGGCTCGTCGACGTCCAGGAGTACGAGCTCCTCGAGTTCGCGAAGGAGCGCTTCGAGCCGTCCCTCCTCGAGGAGCTGCTCGGCGAGTGCTCCGAGAACGTGACGCTTCGGGGCGGCGACGTCGTCATCCGGCACCTCTACACCGAGCGCCGGGTCGCGCCGCTGAACCTCTTCCTCCGCGAGGCGCCCGAGGAGAGGGCCCGGGAGGCCGTCCTCGACTTCGGACGGGCCCTCCGGGACCTCGCCGCGACGAACGTCTTCCCGGGGGACCTCCTCGTGAAGAACTTCGGCGTGACGCGCCACGGCCGGGTCGTCTTCTACGACTACGACGAGCTCTGCGCCGTGACCGACTGCGATTTCCGCGAGCTCCCGGAGCAGGACGAGGACGGCGGCGGAGACGGGCCGTCGTTCTACGTCGGACCACGAGACGTGTTCCCCGAGGAGTTCCTGACCTTCATGGGCTTCCCGGCGCCTCTCCGGCGCCTTTTCGCCGAGTCGCACGGCGACCTCCTCGCCCCCCGCTTCTGGAACGAGATGAAGCGCCGGCACTTCGCGGGGGAGGTCCTCGACCTCCATCCCTACCCGCCCGAGCGCCGCCTGCGGGGCGGAGCGGACGCGTGAGGGGAGCGGCTCCTCGCGTCCGGTTTGTCGCGTTTCGAGAGCGCCGCTAGAATCCGCCCCCCGGAGGTACGTGATGTCCGACACGAAGATGCCCGCCCCGCCGAACGGCGAGAAGATCCGGATCGTCGACGGCAAGCTCGTCGTTCCCGAGAACCCCGTCGTTCCCTTCATCGAGGGCGACGGCACGGGACCCGACATCTGGCGCGCCTCCGTCCGCGTCCTCGACGCCGCGGTCGCGAAGGCCTACGGCGGGAAGCGGAAGATCGCCTGGATGGAGGTCCTCGCGGGCCAGAAGTCGTACGACAACCTCGGGACCTGGCTCCCCGACGAGACGGTGGCGGCGTTCCAGGAGTACCTCGTCGGCATCAAGGGCCCCCTGACGACGCCGATCGGCGGCGGCATCCGGTCCCTGAACGTCGCGCTTCGGCAGCTCCTCGACCTCTACGTCTGCCTCCGCCCCGTCCGCTGGTACGAGGGGGTCCCCTCCCCGGTGAAGCGTCCCGAGAAGGTCGACATGGTGATCTTCCGGGAGAACACGGAAGACATCTACGCCGGCATCGAGTTCGAGTCCGGGAGCGAGGACGCGAAGAAGGCGCTCGAGTTCCTGAAGGCGGGCTGGCCGGCGATGTACAAGAAGATCCGCTTCCCGGAGTCGGCGGCAATCGGGTTCAAGCCGGTCTCCAGGGAAGGGAGCGAGCGGCTCGTCCGCGCCGCGATCCGCTACGCGATCGACAACAAGCGTAAGAGCGTGACGATCGTCCACAAGGGCAACATCATGAAGTTCACGGAGGGCGCCTTCCGGAACTGGGGTTACGAGCTCGCCGAGCGGGAGTTCGCGGGCGAGACCTACACCTGGGACCAGTGGGAGCGGACGAAGAAGGACTCCGGGGGGGCCGCGGCCGACGCCGAGCAGAAGGCGGCGCTGGCGGCGGGGAAGGTCCTGATCAAGGACGCGATCGCCGACATCACGCTCCAGCAGGTGCTGACGCGCCCCGAGGAGTTCGACGTCATCGCGACGCTGAACCTGAACGGCGACTATCTCTCCGACGCCCTCGCGGCCCAGGTCGGCGGCATCGGCATCGCGCCCGGCGGGAACGTGAACTACGTGACCGGCCACGCCGTCTTCGAGGCGACGCACGGCACGGCGCCGAAGTACGCGGACCTCGACAAGGTCAACCCCGGCTCGGTCGTCCTCTCGGGCGAGATGATGCTCCGCTACATGGGCTGGACCGAAGCGGCCGACCTCGTCATCAAGGGGATGGACGGGGCCATCGGGGCGAAGAAGGTCACCTACGACTTCGCCCGCCTGATGGACGGGGCCACCGAGGTCAAGTGCAGCGAGTTCGGGGACCAGATCATCGCCTGCATGGGGTGAGCCCGGGCTCCCCGTCGGGAACCCATCGAGCACGGGGAACGGGGCGCTTCGGCGCCCCGTTCGCGTCGGTGGGGCGGGCGCCGCGTCTCGCGGCGCGGTAACCTCCGGCGCGATGCGACGCCTCTCTCTCTCCGCCGCGCTCGGCGCGGCCGCCCTCCTCCTCGCCCCCGTCCTCTCCGCGAAGGACGCCGCCCCGGTCGGCCGGTGGCACGCGACGCTCGAGCCGGCCTCCGGCCTCGAGGTGCCGTTCGGGCTGAAGGTGGAATCGAAAGGGGGCGTCCTCTCGGGCGCACTCGTGAACGGGAAGGCCGAGAGCCGGTTCACGTCGGTCGCGTGGGACGGCGAGAAGCTGACCCTGCGGCTCGACCACTACGACGGCGTGATCGAGGCGCGCCTCGCGGACGGGGGGCTCGCCGGGACCTTCACGCGGGCGATTCCGTCGGGGAAGGTCGAGGCGCCGCTCCGGGCGTCCCTCGTCCGGCCCTCCGTCCCGGCGCCGCCGAAGGGAGCGCCCTCGATCACGGGCGACTGGGGCGTCGAGATGGGAGAAGGGGAGAAGGCTTCCCGCCTCCTCGCGACGTTCCGCCAG
>JAKLER010000272.1 GCA_022711615.1 Acidobacteriota bacterium | reverse complement strand
CCGCGAGGGACGCGAGCTCCTGGAGGAGCGCCTGGACGGGATACAGGCGCCGATCGAGAGGAGCCTCGACGGGCTCGCCGCGTCGCTCGAGGAGCGCTTCTCGGCGCTGGAGCGGGCGTTCGGGAGCCGGATCGAGGAGCTTCGGACGGTCCTCGAGGCGCGCCTCGGCGTCCTCGAGGACGCCGTCGCGCGTCTGGAGTCCTCGGACCGCCTCGAGGAAGTGAGGCGCGAGACCGCCGACGTGAAGCGCCTCGTCGAGTCGAAGCTCGACGAGGCGGGCGGTCAGAGCCGGAGGCTCGGCGCGTTCCTGCGGAGGGCGCTCGACGAGCTCGAGCCGCCCGCGGGAGACTGAGCGGGGCTCAGCCCTCGAGCTCGGCCCGGATCCGGCCCGCAGCCGCTCCCCGTACCGCGAGCCACGAAACGACGCGCTCCTCGTCGGCCGGCTTCTCCCACACGAACTCGGCCCCCGCCTCGTAGACGATTCCCCGGCCTGCGCCTTTCGCCGGCGGGATCGCCTTGCAGCGCGTGATCCGGATCGGCGCGGCGAGGTCGAGGCCTTCGAGGCTCGCGTGGAAGGCGTAGGTCGATCCAGGCCGGATGGGCCCGGAGAGCCGGAAGCGAACCCCGTCCTTCGAGACGTCCTCCACCTGGACCTGGAGGGTCGAACGGATGAGGCCCTCGGCTCCTGCCGGGGCACGGACCCGAGGCGATCGTCTTCTTTCCGGCTTCACGGATTCCTCCGCACCGGGAACGATCCGGCGTTCGCCGCGCGGCGTCAAGCCAGGACGGGAAGATCGGCCGCCGGCCGGTCCTTCGCCGGCCGGTCCTTCGCCGGCCGCTCTCCCCGAGCGCCGGCCCTTCCGGGCCGCCTTCGGGGGTGCGGCCGTCAGCTGGAGAGGGTCCCGAGGAAGCGCGGGTCCTCCCGCCAGCCCGGCCGGGCGACGACGTGCAGGTCGAGGAAGAACCTCCGGCCGAACGTCTTCTCGATCTCGAGCCGGGCCGCCGTGCCGGCATCGCGGATCAGCTGCCCGCCGAGGCCGATCACGATCCGCTTGTGGCTCTCCTTGTCGACGACGAGCGTCGCCGTCACGCGCGTCATCCCCTTCGCCTCGTCGACGACCCACTCCTCGACGACGACGCCGAGACCGTACGGGATCTCCTCGCGCGTCCGCTCCAGGAACTTCTCCCGGATCAGCTCGGCCACGCGCGTCCGGTCGTCGGAGGTCGTGACGGTGCCCGCCGGATAGAGGTCGTCCCCTTCCGGAAGGTATCGCAGGAGGAGCTCCGGAAGGCCTTCCAGCCCGTCGCCGGTCGCCGCGGAGACCGGGACGATCTCGTCGAACAGCCCCGTCGCGGAGAGGACCGCCATCCGGGGGAGAAGCTTCGGCTTGGAGACGAGGTCGATCTTGTTGAGGACGGCGATCCGGGGAGGCTTCGCCTTTCCGACGAGCTCGAGGGCATGGCGGTCGCCCGCGCCTTCCGCCTCGGCGGCGTCGATGACGAGGAGGACGAGGTCGACGTCCAGGATCGCCTCCATCGCCTCGTCGAGCATCACCCGGTTCAGGCGGTGGAGCGGCTTGTGCAGGCCCGGCGTGTCGACGAAGACGATCTGCCCCTCGGGGCGGTCGAGCATCCCGAGGACGCGCCGCCGCGTCGTCTGCGGCTTGTCGGAGACGATCGCGACTTTCGTCCCGACGAGGGCGTTCACGAGCGTCGACTTCCCCGCGTTCGGCCGCCCCGCGACGGCGACGGTCCCGGCGCGCCGGCTCATGCGATCCCCCTCGGGCGCGCCACCTTCACCCGGTGGACCCTCTTGCGGTCGGCGTCCTCCACGACGAAGAGGAGCCCCCCCTCCTCGACCTCCTCGCCGGGCCGCGGGATGTGCCCGAGCCTCGCCGAGAGGAGCCCCGCGACGGTGTCGTAGTCGCCCGGCGCGAGGTCGACGTCGAAGAGCTGGGCGATCTCGGTGACCCGGACCCGGCCGGCCACCGTGAAGGCGCCCTCCGCGAGCGGGATGACGGGGTCGATGGAGTCCTCGTGCTCGTCGGCGATCTCTCCCACCAGCTCCTCCAGAAGGTCTTCCAGCGTGACGACGCCCGCGACCGCGCCCCACTCGTCGACGACGATCGCCAGGTGCTGGCGGCGGCGCCGGAAGTCGGAGAGGAGCGTCGTGATCGTCTGCGTCTCCGGGACGAAGAGGACCGGCCGCGCGAGCGGCCGCGCGTTGACCGGGGGGACGGGCGCCCGGAGGGCCGAGAAGACGTCCTTCACGTGGACGACGCCGATCGGCTTCTCGACGCCCCCCTCCACGAGCGGGATGCGGGTGTGCTTCGTCCGCTCGAAGAGGTCGGCGACCGTGGAGAACGGGAGGTCGGCCTCGGCCACGACCATGTCCGGGCGCGACGTCATGACCTCGCCCACGGTCCGGTCGCCGAAGTCGACCGCCCGGGAGACGAGCTCCTCCTCGTGCTTCTCGAGGATCCCTTCCTCGCGTGCGACGTCGAGGAGGGCGCGGACGTCGGCGTCCTTCTCGGCCTCCTTCTCGGCCGCGGAGACCGGCTCCTCGTCCTCGTCCTCGTCGGCCGGGTGGACGAGGCGCGAGAGGAGCGGGTAGAGCGGCGTCGCGAAGAGGAGGACGACCGGGATGAGCCACGAGAAGTCGTGGAGCAGGTCCTCGGCCCCGCGGCGGGCGACGGCGCGGATGACGAGCGTCTCGACGACGAACCAGCCGAGGAGGATGGAGACCGCCGAGACGAGGAACGGCTCCGGCACGGAGAGGCCGGAGAGGCCCGTGCCGAGCGAAAGGAGGCCCGCGAGGACCGCCCCCTGCGCCGTGAGCCGGACCGCCACGCGCGAGATCAGGACGTTCTCGCGGGCCAGGAGCCGGCCGTACTTCGCCTCCTGCCCTTCGAGGAGGGACCGGCGCCGGATGGCGGAGAGGCTCTCGAGCGCGTGAGCGAAGGCCGAGAGGATCGCGTAGAGGAGGACGAACGCGGCCGAGAGGAAGAACGCGAGGCCCGTTCCGATGGCGAAGTCGGTCACGCCTCGTCCCCCGGGACTCCGTCGGGGCCGGGGCCGAAGGCCCGCGCCACGAGGCGCCGCTGGAGACGGAACATCTCGCCGTCGTCCGTCTCGTGGTCGTGACCGAGGAGGTGGAGGACCCCGTGCGCCAGGAGGAGCTGCACCTCGCGGTCGAGCGCGTGGCCTCGCTTGCGCGCCTGCCGGCCGGCGTATGGGACGTCGATCGCCACGTCTCCGAGGAAGCCGGGGCCGTCCGCCGGGAACGAGAGGACGTCGGTGGGTCGGTCGATCCGCCGGAACTCGCGGTTCAGCCGGCGCATCCGCCCGTCGCCGCAGAGCAGGACGGAGACGGTCGCCGCCCGACGCGGCGCGGCAGCCGCGAGTACGGCATGCGTCCACGCGGCGACCCGCCGGACGGACGGTCCCGCGCGGACCGTGGAGGTCACCTCGACGAGGGGCGTGGCTCGGGGGACGCGGTCGGCGCGCCGCGCTGGAGGCTCTTTGCCCACGGCCGTCTACGCCTCCTCGGAGGCGGCGCGAACCCGGCCGAGGACGTCGGGAGCCGGCTTCCCGCCCTCGAAGGTGTCGTAGGCGTTCACGATGGCCTGGACGATCGGGTGCCGGACGACGTCGCGGTGGTCGAAGCGGATGAAGCGGATCTCCTCGACGCCGGAGAGTATCCGCCCCGCCTCCTTGAGCCCGGAGACCCGACCCGCGGGGAGGTCGATCTGGGTGATGTCCCCCGTGATGACCGCCTTCGCGCCGAAGCCGATGCGCGTCAGGAACATCTTCATCTGCTCCGAGGTCGTGTTCTGCGCCTCGTCGAGGATGATGAACGCGTCGTTCAGCGTCCGGCCGCGCATGAAGGCGAGCGGTGCGATCTCGATGACCTGTCTCTCGAGGAGCCGTCCGACCTTCTCGTAGCCGAGGATGTCGTAGAGGGCGTCGTAGAGCGGGCGAAGGTAGGGATTCACCTTCTCGGCGAGGTCGCCCGGGAGGAAGCCGAGCTTCTCGCCGGCCTCGACCGCCGGCCGGCAGAGGACGATCCGCTTGACCCGCTTCTCGAGGAGCGCCGCGGCGGCCATCGCGACGGCGAGGTAGGTCTTTCCGGTGCCGGCGGGCCCGATCGCGAAGACGACGTCCCGCTCGCCGATCGCCTGCAGGTACTCCTGCTGGCGGACGTTGCGAGGAGCGACGACCTGCCGGAGGGCGGCGCCGACGGAACGGTTCTCGAAAAAGTCGACGAGCGAAGCCGTCGGGTCGTCCTTTACGATCCGGATCGCGCTCGGCACGTCGGACTTCTTCGGCACGTAGCCCCGGCCGATCAGCTTCGAGAACTCGGAAAGGAGGTGCGCGGCCCGCTCGGTGCCTTCCGGGCCCCCGCTCAGGGAGACGACGCCGCCCCGCGCCGAGATCTCGACGCCGAAGGCGTCTTCCAGGAGCCTCAGGTTTTCGTCGTGGACACCGAAGAGCGCGCTCAGCCCGGATTCGGGCAGGTTCAGGGGGATCGGTCCGTATTGGATAGCGCTGTCTCCTCCTCGAAAGGATAGCGGCGGGCGAGACGACCGGTCAAATGCTTCCCCCGCCCTAAAATCCGGGGGTGATCCGCCTCTACACCGTCGTCTTTCTCTCCGGCGCCGCCTTGATGGGCCTCGAGATCGCCGGCAGCCGCGTGATGGCGCCCGTCTTCGGCACCTCGATCTTCGTCTGGGGCTCGCTCATCACGACGTTCCTCGCGTCGCTTGCCGCCGGGTATGCGCTCGGGGGTCACCTCGCCGACCGCCGCCCTCGCGCGTCGCTCCTCGGCGGGATCCTCGTCGGAGCCGGGCTTCTCGTCTGGCTCCTCCTTGCCCGCCCCGCGCCTCTCCTGGCTCTCTGCGCGTCCGCGCCGTTCCCCGACCGTTTCCAGGCGCTCCTCGCCGCGCTCCTCCTCTTCGCGCTTCCGAGCGTTCTGATGGGGGCCGTCTCCCCGTTCGCGACGCGCCTGGCCGCGCGCGAGGTCGGCTCCATCGGCCGGACGGCCGGTTCCCTGGCCGCCCTGTCGACAGCCGGGTCGATCGTCGGCACCTTCTCGATGACGTTCCTCCTGATTCCCGCGTTCCCGATCGAGCCGATCCTCTTCGGCGTCGGGGTGACGCTCGTCCTCTGCGGCGCCTTCGTCTCCCGGGACGGACTCCCCGCGCGGCTCGGCGTCGCCGCCGCCGGCCTCGTCGCTGCGGCCGCGGTCTTCCTCGTCCGCCCGGAGCGCCTCCCGCCGCCCGTACCGGACGGCACCGTCGTCCTGCGCAAGGAGACGGCTTACCACCGGCTCCTCGTCGTCGACCAGGGTCCCCGGCGCGTCCTCTACTTCAACAACCTCGCCCAGGGGTTCGTGAACCGGAGCACGGGGATGGCGGCCGGCCGGATCTACTCGGACGGCCTCGCCGCCTCCCTCCTCTTTCGGAAGGCGCCGGCCCGGAATGCCTTCGTCATCGGCCTCGGTACCGGGATGCTCCCCCGCCTCTTCTCCGAGAAGGCGCCCGGGATCGCCATGACCTCGGTCGAGATCGATCCCGAGGTCGTCCGCG
>JAKLER010000271.1 GCA_022711615.1 Acidobacteriota bacterium | reverse complement strand
CGGCCCGGCACATCGACGAGTGCCTCAAGCTTGCGACGCGGGAGCGGGAAAACGCGCGCGGCAAGCCGTGGCTCGCGGCGGCGGAGCAGATCCTCTCGCGCTTCTGGACGGCGAAGCACGTCTGGGACGCCTACGAGGGAGACCTGACGCGCGGGTATCGCGACTTCCAGAACGCCGGGAAGCTCGAGGTCATCACCTGCCCGGCGACGCACTGGATACTCCCGCTCTACAAGGACTTCCCGGAGGCGATCCGGGGGCAGGTGCAGACCGCGAAGCGGCAGTACGAGCGGGTCTTCGGCCGAACCCCGCGCGGCATCTGGCTCGCCGAGAACGCCTGGACTCCGGGGCTCGACGCCTTCCTGGCCGAGGAAGGGATCCGCTGGTTCCTCGTCAACCCGAGGGGCCTCCGCGAGGGAGACACGCGCCCCTTCTTCGACTCGGCGAACCCGGTGATCACGCCCGCCGGGACGGCGGCGTTCCCGATCGACCCCGAGACGCGCGCGAAGATCTGGTCGCGCGAGAACGGATTCCCGGGGCACCCGAACTACAAGGAGTGGTACCGCGACCTCGGGTACGACGCGGACTGGGACTACCTCCCCGACTACTGGAAGACGGCCGGCGTCCGGCGGAACACCGGGATCAAGTACTACCGGATCACGGGCCGGGGCGCCGATCTCGGCGGGAAGACGTACTACGTCCCGGAGTGGGCCGACGAGACGCGCGAGGCGCAGGCGGCCCAGTTCGTCTTCGAGCGCGGCGCGCAGGCGACCTGGTTCCAGGAGAAGCACGGCGGCCGCAAGCCGTGCGTCGTCTCCGCCTACGACGCCGAGCTCTTCGGCCACTGGTGGGAAGAGGGGCCGGGCTTCCTCGAGTCGGTCTTCCGCAAGCTCCTCTGGGACCAGTCGGTCGTCCGTCCCGTCACGCCGTCCGAGTACCTCTCGGAGAACCCGCACCACCAGCGGATGACGCCCGGCGCCTCGAGCTGGGGCAAGGGGGACTACTTCCAGACCTGGGTCGAGGGGCGCGAGTACCAGCCCAACACGTGGGTCTACCGTCACCTCTTCCGGCTCGTCGGCAAGATGGCCGACCTCGCGACGCGCCACCGCGACACGGTCGACCTCCTCCTGAAGCGCGCGCTCGACCAGGCGGCGCGGTGTCTCTTCCTCGCCGGGGCCTCCGACTGGGGGTTCCTCATCGAGACCGGCCAGGCCGTCCGCTACTCCGAGGTCCAGATCGTCCGCCACCTCGACCGCGCCCGCGAGCTGATGAGGCAGGTCGACGCCGGGAAGATCCACGAAGACTACCTGACGATCCTGGAGGACGCCGACACGGTCTTCCCGTTCGGCGACATGGACTTCCGGGTCTTCTGCCGTCCCTAAGGCGTTGCACCGGCCGGTCTTCCCCGGGGCCTTGCCCCGGGGAAGCGGCCGGTGCATCCTTCCCGGCCTCATGGCGAGGGACGTCGCCCCGTCCGGGGCGCCCCGCATCGGGACAAAGGTCCTGCACAAGTTCAACCGCGACCTCGGCCCGGGACGGGTCGAAGAGGTGGCGGCCCGCAGGGTCGTCGTCTTCTTTCCGCGGAGCGGTGAGCGGCTGACCTTCGGGATCGCCGACACCTCGCTCCGCCCGCTCGAGCTGTCGGCCGGGCGCGACGCGCGGATCGAGGAGACGGGCGAGGTCGTGACCCTCTCCTCGCGCGAGCGGGGGGGGACGTCCTGGACGACGACCGACGGCCGTGTCCTCGAGGAGGAGCGTCTCTGGCCGGCGGAGATCCCGCAGGACCCGGTCGAACGGCTCGCCGGCCTCGACGTCGACCGGGCGGCCGCGTTCCGCAACCGCGTCGACGGGCTCTTCCTCTCGCGCATGCGCCAGGCGAAGGGCCTCGGCTCGTTCCTCGGCGGACGCATCGCGATCCACCCGCACCAGCTCCACGTCGCCGAGCGTGCGACGGCCTACGAGCCGGTCCGCTGGCTCCTCGCCGACGAGGTCGGCCTCGGGAAGACGATCGAGGCCTGCCTGATCCTCTCGCGCCTCGTCCGGACCGACCGGGCCGACCGCGTCCTTGTCGTCGCGCCGTCGACCCTCACGGTCCAGTGGCTCGGCGAGCTCTGGCGGAAGTTCCATCAGGTCTTCGTCCTCCTCGACGCGAAGCGTCGCGCGGACGTGGCGAAAGACCACGGACCGGAGTTCAACCCGTTCGACGCGCACCGGCGCTCCGTCATCGCGCTCGAGGACCTCGCTTCGGAGCCGGGGCTGGCCCAGAAGGCCGTCGAGGCCGGGCTCGACCTCCTCGTCGTCGACGAGGCGCACCGGCTCGTCCTCGAGGCCGAAGCCGAGCGGGCCGTCGCGCCGCTCGCGAAGGCCGCGCGACACCTCCTGCTCCTCTCCGCGACGCCCCTCGAGGCGGACACCTCGGGCTTCTTCCGCCTCCTCCGGATGGTCCGGCCCGACGCGTACCGGTCCGAGAAGGAGTTCGTCGCGGCCCTCTCGGAGAACCAGCCGCTTCCTCCCTGCACGAGCGCCACGCGGCGCGTCGACATCGGAGGCCTGCCGCCCCGGGTCCCGCTCCCGGTGGAGCTGGACCGGGTCCCGACCTCCCAGGCCCTTTCAGGAGAGGAGAAGGCCGACGCCGTCGACCCGCGCGTGGAGTGGCTCGTCGGGAAGGCGAAGGGCTTCGCTCCGGGAGGGGCCGAGGAGGGGAAGACGCTCGTCTTCTGCCACGACCTCCCGACGCTCCAGTCGCTGAAGGCGCTCCTCGAGCGCGAGACGCGCAAGCGCGTCGCCGTCTTCCACGAGGAGCTCTCACCGGACCGTCGCGACCTCGAGGTGGCGGAGTTCCGACGGCCCAAGGGACCGACGTTCCTGATCTCGACGGAGTGCGGCGGGGAAGGGCGGAACTTCGAGTTCTGCCGGCGCCTCGTGCTCTTCGACCTTCCCCTCGACCCGGCACAGGTCGAGCAGCGCATCGGGCGCCTCGACCGGATCAGCCGGAAGGAGAGGGTCGAGATCGTCTACTTCCGTCCTCCTTCGGGATTCTGGCGAGACCTCGTCGAGCTCTACGAGCGGATCGGGCTCTTCCGCGAGCCGCTCGGCGGGCTGGAGCGGTCGCTCGCCAACGTGGAGGCCGCGATCCGGAAGGCGGAGAAGGCGTCGGCCCTCGGCCGTGCGGAGCTTCCCGTCGGGGAGCTCGTCGCGGAGGTCCGGGGCGCGGCGCAGGCGCGTCAGCGCGCCGCCTACCACCACCTTCACGCCGAGGGGTACCGTCCCGAGCACGCGAGCGGGATCGTCTCGCGCGTCCCGGCGGGCCTCGACGCGGCGATGGAGCGCTTCGTCATCGCGGCCTGCGAGCTCTACGGCTTCGACGTCGCGGAGAAGAAGGGCTCCCGGACCTGGTACCTGGAATTCGGCGGCGACGCCCTCCTCGAGCACCTCCCGGGCGTCCCGGGCGGGAGCCGCTTCCTCGGCACGTTCGACCGCGAGGAGGCGGTCCGGCACGAGGAGCGCGACTTCTTCGCCTCCGGCCATCCGCTCGTCGAGGGGATCTTCCAGGAGCTCGAGGACGGCCCGCGCGGGCGGGCGGCCCTCGTGAAGCTCGAGAAGAGCGGGGCCGCGGGAGAAGGAGTCCTCTTCCTCCACCGAAGAGAGGGGGGCTTCGCCGCCTCCGCCGTCGACCTCTCGGGTCAGTCACGCCCCGAGTGGGCGGAGCTCCTTCTGCGCGGCCGCGCGAGCCTGCGCGGAATCTCCGTCGATGACTGGAGCCCGACGATTCCGCGGGGACGGGGCTGGGCCGCGACCGTTCGGACGCTCGCGGCGCGGGCCGAGAAGAACGGCCCCGTCCTGGCCGCGGCCGCGTTCCGCCTCTCCTGACGCTCCGGAAGCAGCCGGCCGCGAGGCGCGGCAGAATGGGCGCATGGTGGTTCGGCCGCGACGAGTCTCCGGCCTCCTCTCGCTCGTCGGAGCCTCGCTGGCCGCCTCGTGCGGGACGCTCGAGCCGACGCCCGCGGCGGGGCTGAGCGCCCGGCGCTTCGAGGGAACGGTCTCCTACCGGGTCGCGTACCCGTACCTGCTCTACCTCCCGGAGGGGTACCGGCGCGACCCCGCGAGCCGGTGGCCGCTGCTCCTCTTCTTGCACGGGTCGGGCGAGAGGGGAGACGACCTCGCCCTCGTGAAGCGCCACGGTCCGCCGAAGCTCCTCGCTTCGGGCGGGGCGCTTCCGTTCGTCGTCGTCGCGCCGCAGTGCCCGGAGGGGGAGCGCTGGCGGGCCGACGCCCTCGCCGCTCTCCTCGACGACGTCACGCGGCGGCTGCGCATCGACGCGGAGCGCGTTTACGTCACGGGGCTCTCGATGGGGGGACGCGGGACGTGGGACCTTGCGATGTCCCACCCCGGCCGCTTCGCCGCGATCGCACCCGTCTGCGGCGGAGCGCTACCCGACCGCGCCTGCAACCTGAAGGGCGTGCCGGTCCGGGCCTTCCACGGCGCGAAGGACGACGTCGTCCCGCTGTCCGAATCGGAGAGGGTCGTGGAGGCGGTCCGTCGGTGCGGTGGCACGGCGGAGCTCGTCGTCTTCCCGGAGGCGGGGCACGACTCGTGGACGGCGGCCTACTCCGACCCGTCCCTCTGGGACTGGCTCCTCTCCCACCGGCGTCGAGCCGCAAGGTAATACACGATTTCACGCCTGGCACCGAGTCGGACCGTGTCGGAGGAACTTCCGGGGGGCGAGGCGGTCTAAGCTCTCGTTATGACGACAGAGCCGCGCGTCCGGTCCGTATTCGTCCTGTCCGCCGTCGTCGTTCTCCTTGCCGGAGGCGCGCTCGCGCTCGGCGTCAAGCCGGGAGCTGCGAAGGGAGTGAAGCCCGTGCCGAAGGCCGCCTCCACCTGGAAGGACGTCGATCGTCTCGTGGATGAGCAGAAGCTCGAGGAAGCGGCGAAGGCCGTGGAGGCGATCCTTTCGGCCGCGAAGGCGGCGAAGGACGAGCCGGAGTGGACGAAAGGGCTCGTGAAGGTCACGCAGCTCCGGATCGGCCTCCACGGCTACGAGACGGCCGTGAGGCGCCTGCGCGAGGAGCCGTGGCCGGCCGGGCCGCTCCACCGGGCGCAGCTCTCGCTCCTCTACGGCCACTCGCTCGTCACCTACCAGCGGGCCTACTCCTGGGAGATCGGCCAGCGCGAGAGGGTCGACACGAAGGGGGAGGTCGACCTGAAGGCCTGGACCCGGGAGCAGATCCTGGCCGAGGCGCTGAAGGCGGCGCTGGAGGTCTGGGCGATTCGCTCCGACCTCGGGAAGGAGCCGGTCTCCGCGGCCGCGCTCGTCCTCGTGCCGAACGACTACCCGAAGGAGATCCGCGGGACGCTCCGCGACGCGGCGAGCTACCTCCTCGTCGATCTCCTCGCCGACACCGCCGGCTGGACGCCGGAGCAGTCGAACGAGGTCTGGAGGCTCGACCTCGGGGCGCTCCTCGCGGGAGACGCGGAGCGCGAGGGGAAGACGGACCTCGCCTCTCCGGAGGTCCACCCGCTCGTGAGGATCGGCGCGGTCCTCACGGACCTGGAGGCGTGGCACACGAAGGAGGGGCGGACCGGAGCGCGGCTCGAGGCGCGTCTCGAGAGGGTGCGAAGGCTGGCGGCGTCGTTCACCGAAGAGCGC
>JAKLER010000270.1 GCA_022711615.1 Acidobacteriota bacterium | reverse complement strand
GACGCGGACGTTCGTGCCGAGCGGGCGCGAGACGCCCGCCGTGGCGTTCACGCTCGTCTCCGAGGCGAGGCCCGTGTTGCCGCTCTTCGTGGAGTAGAGCTGGGAGAGGGTCGGGAAGCGGCTCTTGCGGGCGAGGGAGGCGTTGACGACGGTGCCGGAGGCGCTCCGCCAGACGAGCCCCGCCATCGGGTTGAGCAGTTCGTCGTTCGGGGTGGCGAGCCGGTCCTGCCGCACGAAGTCGCCCGTCGAGCCGTCGGTGACGTTCCTCTCGGCCCGCGAGACGTCGAACCAGTCGTACGAGACGCCGGCGACGGCGCTGAGCCTGCCCGACAGCGTGAAGGAGTCCTCGAGGCCGAGGGAGCCGGTGATCGAGGCCGACTCGGCGAACGGGAGGTAGGCGTCGTCGCGCTCGCGGTGGGTGTCGTCCTTCAGGTGGGCGGCGAGGCGAAGGGTGCTCCAGGGGGCCGTGGCCCACTCCGCGACGAGCGAGCCGCCGGTGAGCGTGTCGTCGAAGCGGCTGATCGCGATCCGATCGGAGTAGGTCTCGTCCTTGTACGACTCGTAGTCGTCGACGTGCTCGTGGTGGAACGCCTTCGCCTTGAGCGTCAGCCCCTGCGCGAGCTCGTGGCGGCCGTCGAGGTCGACGGCGAGGTCGCGGTAGGTCGGGATTCGGGAGAACTGCGAGAAGGCGGGGCGCTTGAGGAAGACCTGGACGGCGTCCGTCGCGGGCGGGGCTCCCTTGTCGCGGTCGAAATAGCGGACGTTGAGGAAGAGCGCCGTCGCCTTCGACGGCTCCCAGCCGAGCTTCGCCCAGGCGTTCCGCTGCTTCGTGTCGGAGTTCTCGCGGCGGCCGCCGTCCTCGATCACGGCCGGGGTGTTCTTCGTCGGGTTCTTCTGCTGGATCGTTCCCGTCTTCGGCGAGAAGCCGCCGGGGACGGGTGTCCCGCCGCTCGTCTGCCCGGAGAGGCTCAGCCAGTAGCTCAGGGGGCCGCGCCGCGCGCCGTGGGTGGCGACGAAGCGCCCGGTGGCGTAGTCGCCCCCCTCGACGAGGAGCTCGGTGAACGGCTTCGCCCCGGCGGTCCTGCTGATGATGTTGATCGTCCCGCCGAGGGCGTTCGCGCCTCCGAGGACGGAGGCGGCCCCCTTCGTCACCTCGATCCGAGCGACGTTGTCGGTCGGGATCTGGGCGAGGTCGAGCCTGCCGTAGTTCGCCTCGTAGTACGGCACGCCGTCGATGAGGACCTGGACGCGGCTCTGGTCGAAGCCGTGCAGGTAGACGGTCGGCTCGTTCTTCCGCCCGGCCGAGACGCGCAGGCCCGGCACGGCCGCGAGCGCCTCGGCGACGTTCTTCGCGTTCCGGGCGGCGATCTCCTCGGCCGTCACGGCGACCGTGAGGGCGGTCTCGTCGACCGGCGCCGCCTCCGCGGTCACGGTGACGCGGGCGAGGGCGTAGGCCTCCCAACCGGCCGGGGGCTCCTCGGCCCGGACGGCGAAAGGTACGAGAGCGGCGGAGGCCGCCGCGAGGAGGAGCGGGAGAAGGGGGGGCTTCACGGGGCCTCCGATTCGGTCGCGGCGCGCGGCGGGGCCCGTCTCGCCGAGCGGGGAGCGGAGGTGCTGGCCCTCTACCAGGAGATGGAGACCGGAGCGCGGCGTGCGGCGCAGGGCCCCTGGCGGCGCCTGAAGCGCCTGCTCTCCCGAGCCCTCGGGGAGCCTCGACCTCCGGGCGACGTCGTCCAAACCGACCTATTTTATCGGATATATCGCTCTTCCGGAGTCGCCGACGCCTGGCCACGCCCCACCTCTCGGCCCTCGGGGCCGGAGGGGATGGCCGCCGCGGCGGGTCTACGGGAAGAGGACGACGTGCAGGTCGACGCCGATCCTCGGGAGCGGGACCGGGGGGGGAGCGGCGAGCGGCGGGAGTGCGAGGGAGGCGGTCACCTCGGCCCGGACGGAGGGCTCGAAACCCGACTTCAGGATCCATTCGCCGTCGATGAGGAACCACGCCCGGTCGTCGTATCTCCTGTCGAATGCGACGTAGACCTTCTCGGAACGCGTCGGCCCGACCTTCTTCGCGAGGCCGGGCGGGAGCCCCCCCTTCCTCGCGAGGCCGGGCGGCGTTCCGTTCTCACGGACCTGGCCGCCAGGCGCCGATCTGGCGTTCTTCGTCCCCTTCTCCTTCGGGGGCTTCGCGTCGGCGGTGGAGGCCGCCAGGTTCGATACGGCGAGGGCGAGCGCGAGGCCAAGAGCGCGAGCACGCATCGGGGTCCTCCGGGGCCGGGCGGCAGCCCGGGCGGCGCGAAACGGCAACTTCGGCATGTCTCGGTCGAACGCAGCATTCTCCGTGCCGTCGATCAGTGCGACAGCCGAAACCCGCCGGACGAACGTCTCGGAACGGACTAGATTCGCGTCGTGACCGTCCGCGGCCGGGATCGTCGGCGGGCTTCCCGCTGCGCGGGTCCCGAGCCTTCGCCGCGCGGACGGGCCGGGAGGCTGCGGTGACGACGGAGCGGGGCGACTACGTACTCGGTACCCACGGGGAGGAGGTCCGGCGGCTCGGGATCCAGCACCGGGTCTGGCGCAGGTGCGCCCGGGCCGCCTGGCGGAGGGCCGGGCTTCGGCCCGGCTGGCGGGTCGTCGACGTCGGCGCCGGGCCGGGCTGGGCGACCTGGGACCTCGCGGAGGCGGTCGGGCCACACGGCGCGGTCCTCGCCGTCGAACGGGCCGGGCAGTTCCTTCCCGTCCTCGAGGCGGAGCGTCGCCGTCGCGGGCTGGAGCAGGTGACGACGCGCGACGCCGACCTGATGGAGTCCGCGCCGCCGGGTGGCCACGACATGGCCTGGTGCCGCTGGGTCGCGTCGTTCGTCACGTCGGTCCCGACGCTGGTCCGGTGGGTCCACGGGGCCCTGCGCCCCGGCGGGACGGCCGTCTTCCACGAGTACGCCGACTACGGGAGCTGGCGGTTCGCGCCGCCGAGGCCCCGGCTCGCGGAGTTCGTCGCGGCGGTCATGGAGAGCTGGAGGGCGGCGGGAGGCGAGCCGGATGTGGCCCCGGCGCTCGTCGGCGCGCTCGCGCGCGAGGGGTTCCGTCTCCGCTCGGTCCGGCCTCTCGTCTTCGCCGCGCGGCCCGGAGGGCGGACCTGGCAGTGGCCGGCCAGCTTCGTCGAGACGAACGCGGAACGACTTCTCGGGCTCGGCCGGGTCTCGCCCGACTGGGCCGCCGAGGTCGTCGCGGAGCTGAAGGCGGCGGAGGCCGACCCGGCGAGCGTGATGGTCACCCCGCTCGTCCTCGAGGTGATCGCCGAGCGCCTCTGACGCGCGAGCCGGGATCGCCTCGACACGGTCCGTGAGCGGCGCGACCGGTTCGGAGTCCGTTCGGTCGCGTCGTGGGATTCCGGGTTTACCGTCACTTCACGTCAATCGGGACCAGGCGAGGCCGCATTGCACCGGCAGCAGGGTGTAGCGGGCCGACGTGTATCCGAGGCCCGGTTCCGGCGAGGAGGACGACATGCGGCTGAAGCTGATCGTGGGATTCGGAGTGGTCCTCGCGCTCCTCCTCCTCGCGCTCCTGCCCGGCGCCGCGGTCTCGCCCACGGGCTGGACGGTCGTCGCCTGGAACAACCTCGGGATGCACTGCATGGACGCGGACTTCGCGCTCTTCGCGATCCTCCCGCCCTACAACACGATCCACGCCCAGGTCGTCGACCCGTCGGGGAGGCTCGTGAAGAGCGGCTCGTCGGTCTCGGTGACGTACGAGGCCGTCGCCGATCCCGAGGGCTCGATCAACACGACCTCGCGCGGCAAGACGAACTTCTGGGACCACGTCGGCTCGCTCTTCGGGGCGGCGGTCCCGGTGGACGCGGGGCTCGCGGGGAAGGACATGCCGGGGCCGGCGAACGCGCCGAAGGCGATGACGTTCCAGGCCGCGCAGAGCTGGTTCGTCGCCGAGGGGATCCCGATCACGCCGTACGACGACGCGGGGCAGAAGAACCCCTATCCGCTCATGAAGGTGACGGCCCGCGACGCGGCGGGGAACGTCCTCGCGTCGACCCGGATCGTCCTGCCGGTCTCGGACGAGATGGACTGCCGCGGGTGTCACGGCTCCGGCACCGTGGAGGCGGCGCGGCCCGCGGCGGGCTGGGCCTTCGATGCGGACCCGGAGCGTGACTACCGGCTGAACGTCCTCCGCCTCCACGACGAGGCCGCCGCCTCGAGCCCGGCGTGGGCCCCGGCCCTCGCGACCGCCGGCTACGACCCTGCGGGGCTCCTCGCCACGGCGACGGTGCGCGGGAAGGCCGTCCTCTGCGCGGCGTGCCACTCCTCGGAGGCGCTGCCCGGGAGCGGGCAGCCCGGTGTCCCGCCGCTGACGCGGGCGGTGCACTCCCTCCACGCGGGCGTCGCCGACCCGACGAACGGGCAGACGCTCGGCTCCTCGGCGAACCGTTCCGCCTGCTATCGCTGCCATCCCGGCTCGGAGACGAAGTGCCTGCGCGGCGCGATGGGGAAGGCGACCGCGGCCGACGGGTCGATGCGGATGCAGTGCCAGGACTGCCACGGCGGAATGGCGGCCGTCGGCGCCTCGACGCGCACCGGCTGGCTCGACGAGCCGACCTGCCAGCGGTGCCACACCGGGACGGCGACCCGGAACGCCGGGCAGATCCGCTTCACCTCCGTGTTCGACGCCTCCGGCGCGCCCCGCGCCGCCGCCGACCCGCGCTTCGCGACGAACGCGAACGCGCCCGCCGCCGGCCTCTCGCTCTACCGCTTCTCGAAGGGGCACGGCGGGCTCCAGTGCTCGGCCTGCCACGGCTCGACGCACGCCGAGTTCCCCTCGTCCCACGCGAACGACAACCTCCAGTCGCTCGATCTCCAGGGCCACGCCGGCACGCTCGGCGAGTGCGCGGCCTGCCACGGCGGGAACGTCCCGCGGACGGCCGCCGGCGGGCCCCACGGGATGCACCCGGTCGGCGCGTGGTGGGTCGAGGAGCACGGCGAGTACGCCGAGCACGGCGACCTCGCCTCGTGCCGCGCCTGCCACGGCGCGGACGACCGGGGGACGGTCCTTTCCCGGACCTTCGCGGCGCGGACGTTCGAGGTCGAGCACACGAACGTGAGCTTCGCGGCCGGGACGCCCGTCGGCTGCTACAGCTGCCACGACGGGCCGGACGGCGAGGGCGACCCGCCGGGCGGCGGGACGCCCACGCCGACCCCGACGCCGCGGGCGACCGCGACGCCGCGGCCCTCGCCGACGCCGACGCCGACCGCGACGCCGACGAGAACGCCCCTGCCGACGAAGACGCCCGGACCGACGCCCACGGTCGCCCCGACGAGGACGCCGAAGCCCACGAGGACGCCGGAGCCCACGAGGACGCCGCGGCGCGCGAGAGCGCCGCACGAGGACGACTAGGCCCACGTCCCCGCGGACCTGCTCTTCTCCGAAACGAGCTCGTCCTCCGCGTTCCGCAGAGTGGACGGAGACGAAGACGGGCCGCCGCGACCTCACGTCGCGGCGGCCCGGTGCATCCGTCTCCGCGAGACGGACCCTACTTCGCCGCGGCGAGCGCCTTGTCGTAGTCGGGGTGATGGGTCATCTCGGGGACGACCTCGGCGTGTTTCACGAGCCCGTCCTTTCCGACGACGAAGATCGCGCGGG
>JAKLER010000027.1 GCA_022711615.1 Acidobacteriota bacterium | reverse complement strand
GGCGCCTCGAGCCGGACGCGATCGCGGCCAGCGTGGAAAACGGGCATGGAGGCGGGATCTTAGGCCGTCTCCCACTGCCTCAGCCTCTTCTCCAGGAGCTCTCGTTCCCGCACGTTCTTCGTCATCCTGAGAGCGCGCCGGATCTCGTCGCGTGCCTCGGAGAGCCGGCCCAGCTTCATCAGAAGGTCCCCGCGGACGCTGGGGAAGAGGTGGTAGCCGGCGAACGCGGACTCGCCGGCGAGAGCGGTTGCCGCGTCGAGCGCATCGAGACCTGCCGCCGGTCCCCGGGCCATGCCGACGGCGACCGCGCGGTTGAGCGCCACGACGGGAGAGGGAAGCACCTGCAGCAGGGCGTCGTAGAGAAGGACGATGCGTTCCCAGTCCGTCTCCTCGGCGGCGCGGGCGCGCGCGTGGCAGGCGGCGAGGGCGGCCTGCAGAGCGTAGGGCCGCGCGCCGCCGCCGAGCCTCTGCGCCCTCTCGAGGGCGGCGAGCCCTCGCCGGATCTGCGCGCGGTCCCACTGGGAGCGGTCCTGATCCGAGAGGAGGACGGCCTCGCCGTTCGGGCCCCGGCGTGCCGCGTTGCGCGAGGCCTGCAGCTCCATCAGGGCCACGAGCGCGTGGACCTCCGGCTCGCCGGGGAGGAGGCGGACGAGCATGCGGCCCAGGCGCAGCGCCTCATCGGCGAGGACCGCGCGCATCCACTCCTCGCCCGCCGTCGCGGTGTAGCCCTCGTTGAAAATCAGGTAGACGACCAGGAGCACCGACTCGACCCGGAGGCGCAGCTCGTCCCCGCGCGGCGTCTCGAAGGGGACGTGGGCCTCCGAGAGCGTCCTCTTGGCGCGAGTGATCCGCTGCCCCATGGTCTTCTCCGGGACGAGGAACGCGCGCGCGATCTCCGCCGTCGTGAGGCCGCCGACGAGGCGCAACGTGAGCGCGATGCGCCCTTCCACGGCGAGCACGGGATGGCACGCGGTGAAGACGAGCCGCAGCACGTCGTAGTCGATCACCTCGTCCCGCGCGTGGTCCAGGGCGTCTCCGAGCCGCTGCTGCTGCTCCTCCAGCTCGCGGCCGATCTCCCCGTGCTTCCGCTCGAGCATGCGGCCGCGCCGCAGCGAATCGATCGCCCGCCGCTTCGCGGCCGTCATCAGCCAGGCGCCGGGCTTCTCGGGGATGCCCTCCTCGGGCCAGACCTCGAGGGCCGTCACGAGCGCTTCCTGCGCGAGCTCCTCGGCGAGGCCGACGTCGCGGACGACGCGGGCGATCGCGGCGATGAGCCGTGTGGACTCGAGCCTCCACACGGCTTCGATCGCCTGGTGGACGTCGCTCATGCTCGTGAGGCTACCGGGTCCGCTTCCTCACTCCGAGCCTCCGCGGCCGGGCGATTCCCGCTTCGGCCGGGTCCTCAGGAAGGCCCGCACCTCGACGGGAACACGGCAGGCGACGACGGCCTTTCGACCCCAGGCCAGGGCTTCGTCCATGTCGGCGCACTCGAGGATCCAGAAGCCGCCGACGTGTTCCTTGGCTTCGAGGTAGGGGCCGTCGGTGATGGCGATCCCGCCGCCGGGCTGCCTGCGCAGCGATCGGGCGCCTCTCGCCGATTCGAGGCCGCCGGCGAAGAAGCGGACGCCGACGGCGTCCATCTCTTCGTTGAGCGCGGCGATGTCGCGAATCATCGCCTCGCCCTCCTGCGTCGCGTCGTAGTCCTCGGGATGCTGGATGGCGACCAGGTACTGCGGCATGTTTCCTCCGGCCAGGTCGGGCGACAGCTCTCTCGGATGCCCGCCTCGAGGTCGGGCGGCTTCTGCGTCGTCGGGCGGGGCGCGCGTCGGGCTATTCGGGCGTCGGAACGAAGAAGATCTCCCGCACCTCGACCTGCCCCCGCATGGCGGCGACGCCCTTTCGCGCCCACGCCACGGCCTCGTCCATGTCGGCGCACTCCAGGATCCAGAACCCCCCGATGTGCTCCTTCGTCTCGAGGTACGGTCCGTCGGTGACGAGGACCCCGCCGTCGGCCCGGGACCGGAGCGATTTCGCGGCCCCGAGGCCGCAGGCGAACTTCCGGACGCCGGCGGCGATCATCTCCTCGTTGAGCGCGTGGATCTCGCGGCCCACCGCCTCGTCCATCTGCGACGTGTCGAAATCGTCGGGGAGGTAACCGGCAACGAGGTACTGCGGCATGGTCTTCTCCTGACCCTCGGGCGAGGCTGTCTGCCCGGCCTTCACTCCAACGACGAACGGCGAGGGCGGAATTCTACGAGCCGACGAGAGAATCCATTCCTGCCGGGCGGGCGATGCCCGATTCGACCGCCAGAGGTCGTCGGAGCCGCCCGGTCCCATCCCGCGACCTCGGCACGGTCCCGCCGGAACGGAGCGGACCTCGTTGCCGCCACGTGATCTCGGCCTGAGCTCGTCCCGGCGCGCACGTGGGCCCGACGGAGGGGACGGGTTCCGTCCCGGTCGCGGGGCGGGGCAGCGAGGTGCGAGCGGCGCCCCGCGCCGAGCCCGCCGCGGGCGGGTTCGTTCCCCGTCCGCTCGCGCGCCTCCGTGCGACTCGCGGGGCCCCGGGCGAGCCCGAGGCCCGGGGAGGCTCCCGAAAACGAAGAGCCCGGCGTTTCCGCCGGGCCTTCTAACCGCTTGATTCCGCGGATCTTATGGTTGGTTGCGGGGGCAAGATTTGAACTTGCGACCTTTGGGTTATGAGCCCAACGAGCTACCAGGCTGCTCCACCCCGCGTCAGGGGAGGGGGAAGATACCGGGGGTATGGAGGGAAGTCAAGCGAAGTCGCGGGCGCAGGTGCTTCGTGAAGGGACTGAGGCGAGGAGCGGTCCCGGGCCGGGGTCCGCCTCGAGCCGGGAAAACGAATCGGTCGAACGGGGCTTGCCTTTTCTTCGATCCTGTCGTAAATTAGAAAAAGTCTAAAGAGCGGGCCGACTCGCCCGCAGAGAACGCAAGGAGAACGAGCATGCCCGTCATCAACAGCCAGATTCCCGAATTCAAGGTTCAGGCCTACCACAACGGCGCCTTCAAGGAGGTCTCGAACAAGGACCTCGCCGGCAAGTGGTCGGTCTTCTTCTTCTACCCGGCCGACTTCACGTTCGTCTGCCCGACCGAGCTCGGCGACCTGGCCGACAACTACGCCGAGTTCAAGAAGATGGGCGTCGAGATCTACTCCGTCTCGACCGACACCCACTTCACGCACAAGGCGTGGCACGACGCCTCCGACACGATCAAGAAGATCCAGTACGTCATGCTCGCCGACCCGACCCACATCCTCTCGAAGGGCTTCGGCGTCCACATCGACGAGGCGGGTCTCGCCTACCGCGGCACGTTCGTCGTGAACCCCGAGGGGCAGGTCAAGATCGCCGAGATCCACGACAACGGCATCGGCCGCGACGCCAAGGAGCTCCTCCGGAAGGTGCAGGCGGCGCAGTACGTCGCGAGCCACCCGAACGAGGTTTGCCCGGCCAAGTGGACCCCCGGCCAGGAGACGCTCAAGCCCTCGCTCGACCTCGTCGGCAAGATCTGATTCACGTCCCGGTCCACGGGGGATCCGGCGGGAACGCCGGGTCCCCCTCCGGCCGCTCGAGGTGCGTGACCACGCGCCGGACGGCCTTCCTTCCCGCCTCGACTCCCGCACGCCCCCGAAGAGGACAACGATGCTCGACGCTTCTCTCTCCGCGCAGCTCCAGCAGATCTACAGCGACCTCCCCGTGACGGTCGTCCTCCGCCAGCGTCCGTCCGAGCACCCGAAGAACGGGGAGCTCACGACGATGCTCGCGGACGTGGCCGCGACCGCGCCGGGGAAGATCGTCCACCGCGTGGAAGGGGAGGCGAGCGCGATCCCGGCGTTCGAGGTGGCGGCGGAGGGGCGCGCGGCGACGATCCTCTTCCGCGGCATCCCGGGCGGGCACGAGTTCTCGTCGCTCGTCCTCGCGGTGAAGTACGCCGCGGGGCAGGGGAAGCGGCCCGACGAGGGAATCCAGAGCCGGATCCGGCACCTGAAGGGGCCGGTCCGCCTCCGGACGTACGTCTCTCTGTCGTGTCACAACTGCCCCGAGGTGGTGCAGGCGCTGAACCTGATGGCGGTGATCCACCCCGACTTCGTCCACGAGATGGTCGACGGCGGCCTCGCGGAAGGGGAGGTCGAGAAGCTCGGCATCCAGGGCGTCCCGACCGTCATCTCGCTCGGCCACGAGAACGCGCAGGTCTCCGTCGGCCGGGCCGGCCTCGCGGAGCTCCTCGACGCGCTCGAGGAGCGCTTCGGTTCCGCGCCGTCGGACGCGGCGCAGGACCTCCCGGTGCGCGATCCGTACGACGTCCTCGTCGTCGGCGGCGGGCCCGCGGGCGCGTCCGCGGCGATCTACTCGGTCCGCAAGGGGCTCCGGACGGCGCTCGTCGCGAAGAACGTCGGCGGGCAGGTCCTCGAGACGCTCGGGATCGAGAACCTGATCGGGACGACGCGCACCGAGGGGAAGAGGCTCGCGGCCGACCTCCTCGCCCACCTGCGGAGCTACCCGGTCGAGGTCCTCGACAACCGCCGCGTGGAGGCGATCGAGGACGGAGAGCTGAAGACCGTCCGCCTCGCCGGCGGCGAGGTCCTCCGCACGAAGGCGCTCGTCATGGCGACGGGAGCGCAGTGGCGCGAGCTGAACGTCCCGGGCGAGAAGGAGTACATCGGGCGCGGCGTCGCGTTCTGCCCGCACTGCGACGGTCCGTTCTACAAGGACCGGGAGGTCGTCGTCATCGGCGGCGGCAACTCGGGCATCGAGGCGGCCATCGACCTCGCCGGGATCTGCTCGCGGGTGACGGTCGTCGAGTTCATGAACGAGCTGAAGGCCGACAAGGTCCTCGTCGACAACCTGAGGAAGCTCCCGAACACCGAGGTGATCGTGAACCACCGGACGGCGGAGATCCTCGGCGACGGGAGCAAGGTGACGGCGATCAAGGTCGTCGACCGCGCGACCGACGCCGAGAGGACGTTCCCGATCGACGGCATCTTCATCCAGATCGGCCTCGCCCCGAACTCGGGCCTCGTCCGCGGCCTCGTCGACGTGAACCGTTTCGGCGAGATCGTCGTCGACGAGAAGTGCCGGACGTCGACGAAGGGGATCTACGCGGCGGGCGACGTCACGACCGTGCCGTGGAAGCAGATCGTCATCGCCATGGGCGAAGGGGCGAAGGCGGCTCTCGCGGCGTTCGAGGACCGGATCCACTCGGCGTAGGAGAAAACGCGACGAACGCGGCACCTCCGTCCTCCGGAGAGGCCGGGAGAAGGCCCCTCGCGACGTCGCGGGGGGCCTTTTCGTCTCTCGCGGTGATCCGGCGCACACCTCCCGGGGCGCGGACGGCTGGCATCGCCCCTGCAATGACGAGGACGGGAGCGACGGGCTCCCGAGAACGTCCCAGGAGGTCCGACATGAAGAACGCCGACAGGAACATCCTCCTCGCCGCGACGGCGGCCCTGGCACTCGCCGTGGCGCCGTCGGCCCTGGCGGACCTGCGGATCCACGTGAACCTCCCGCTGCCGCCGCCTCCGCACGAGGTCCTTCGTCACGCGCCTCTCCCGCCGCCGCCGCACGTCGACGTCCGCGTCGACCGGCGCGACCACCGGGACCGCCGAGACCGCTGGCGCGACGAGGACCGTCGCCATCGCGACCGCTACCGCGACGACGGGTGGCGGAACGACCATCGCTACCGCGATCGCGACCGCTGGGCGTTCGTCGAGGGGCGCTGGGTGAGGAAGCCCTTCCTGGACGCGGTCTGGGTGAACGGCTACTACGATCGCTGGGGCCGCTGGGTCCCGGGCTACTGGACGCGAGCCCGCTACCGGTAGGTCAGGTCACCGCCGCGCGGCGGCGGAGCTCGGGGCGCTCGTGGGCGTGCGACGAGAGCACGTCCGCGAGCGCCTTCGCGGCGTCCCAGGCGTCGACGAAGCCGACGTAGAGCGGCGCGAAGCCGAAGCGGAGGACGTCGGGGGCGCGGAAGTCGCCGACGACGCTTCGCTCGATGAGCGCCCGCATCACCGCGTAGGCGTCGGGGTGCGTGAAGGAGACCTGGCTGCCGCGGAGGGAAGGGACGCGCGGGGAGACGAGCCGCACGGCGTCGCCGCACTCCTGCTCCACCGCCTCGATGAAGAACGAGGTGAGCGCCTCCGACTTCGCGCGGACGATCGCGAGGTCGGCCTCGAGGATCACGTCGAGCGCGGCGTCGAGCGACGACATCGAGAGGATCGGCGGCGTGCCGCAGAGGAAGCGGCCGACACCCTCGGCGGGCCTGTAGACCCTCTCGAACGCGAACGGCTCGGCGTGGCCGAGCCAGCCGGAGAGCGGCTGGACGAAGGAGTCCTGGAGGCGCTTCGGGACCCAGAGGAACGCCGGGGCGCCGGGTCCTCCGCAGAGGTACTTGTAGCCGCAGCCGACGGCGAGGTCGGCGCCGGCGGCGCGGAGGTCGACCGGCATCGCGCCGGCCGAGTGGGCGAGGTCCCAGATCGCGATCGCGCCGGCCTCGTGCGCGGCGCGCGTAAGCCGCTCCATGTCGTGTCGCACGCCGGTCCGGTAGTCGACGTGCGTCAGGAGGAGGGCGGCGACGTCGGCGTCGAGAGACGTGAGGAGCTCCCCCTTCGGAACGAGGCGGAGCCGATGCCCCTGCCCGAGGAGGCGCGCGAGCCCCTCGGCGACGTAGAGGTCGGTCGGGAAGTTCCCCTCCTCGGAGAGGACCGTCCGCCGCTCCGGGCGGAGCGAGAGGGCCGCGGCGAGGACCTTCCACAGGTTGACCGACGTCGAGTCGGTGCAGACGACCTCTCCCGGCTCGCCGCCCACGAGACGCGCGATCTTGTCTCCCACGCGGCGCGGCAGGTCGATCCACCCGGCGTCGTTCCAGCTCCGGATCAGTCCCGCGCCCCATTCGCGAGAGACGACCTCGACCATGCGTTCGGCGGCCCCCTTCGGCAGCGCGCCGAGGGAGTTGCCGTCGAGATAGACGAGGCCCTCGGGGAGGACGAAGCGGTCGCGGAAGGACGCGAGCGGGTCGGCGGCGTCGAGGGCCGCGGCGTCGGCGCGTGAGATCACGCGCCGATCGTCTCAGAGAAGCGGCGCGCGCGGGAGCGGCGGGGAGGCGGCCTGCGCGGCCTCCCGCGCCGCGGCGCCTCAGAACGCCGAGACGATCCCGACGATCACGAGCCCCAGGAGCGCGTTGGCCCCGGAGAGCGCGTCCAGCGCCTTCTGCGCCGTCACGAAGGCGGGGCTTGGCGTGGAGCCGGGAGCGGGAGCGAGGGCGACGAGCTTCGGCGCGACCGCGAACGTGATGACCGTGCCGACGACGACCATCACGCCGAAGAGCGCGACCTTGACGGTGAGGAGGAGCCCGACGTCCGTCGCCGTGTCGCCGAGGAGCCCCTCGGGGGACTTCAGGAGACCGGTCACGGCGAGGAGGAGCGTCGAGGTCCAGGCGAGCGCGGTGAACCGCTTCGCGACGCTCCCCATGAGCCGTCCGCGCTGCGGCGGCTCGAGGACGGCGAGGCTCGGGACGAGGATCGCCTTCATGAAGATCATCCCGCCGATCCAGGCGGCGGTGGCGAGGAGATGGGCGAACTGCAGGAACCAGGACATGGATCGACCTCCTCCGCTCCGGTCGGGAGCGGCCCCGGGAGCACCGGGCTCGTTTCGTTCGGGGCCGGATACGGGAAGGAGGCGGGGGGAGTTCCGTGGCCGATATGACGGGCGTCATGCCGGACGCGCGAAAGGAGGTCGGGCGCTCCTCAGCGGGCGGCGACGCCGGCGGGCGGCCGGGTCGGCGTGACCTTCTCCTCGAAGCCGGGCGGCAGGACGAGGACGACGTCGCCGGGCGCAACGAGCTGGAGGTCTTCCCGGGCGATCCTCTCCACGGCCGCCGGGTCCTTCGCCAGCCTCTCGATCTCCTTCTCGAGCGCCTCGTTCCTCCCCGCGATGGCGGAGACCTCCGCCTGGAGCGCGGCGACCTGCGCCTTCTGCTTCCTCACCTGGAGGAAGCCGCGGTCGCCGGCCAGAAAGAAGACGAAGAGAAGGAACGAGAGGAGGAGGGAGAAGCCGACGTAGGAGAGCGGGTGGGCGTGGGGCCGGTCGGGCCGGGCGGCGGGGCCGGAGGCGGACGGCTCGTCGAGACGGCGCGCGGGGCGGGAGGGCAGCACGGGCCGCCCCCCCGTCCGCGAGACGAGGCCCTTCTTCGGGCCGGTGATCCGCTCGAACCTCAACGCCGTTCGCTGCTCCTCAGGCCTTCCTCACGCGGTCACTTCTTCACGGCCAGGCCGTGGAAGCGGCCGGCGTCGGCGAGCTCCTCCTCGATCCGGAGGAGGCGGTTGTACTTCGCGAGCCGCTCGGAGCGGGACGCGGAGCCGGTCTTGATGAACATCGAGCTCGTCGCGACGGCGAGGTCGGCGATCGTCGTGTCCTCGGTCTCGCCGGAGCGGTGGGAGACGGCGGTGACGTAGCGGGCGACCTGCGCCATCCGCACCGCCTCGAGCGTCTCGGTGATCGTGCCGATCTGGTTCACCTTCACGAGGAGGCCGTTCGCGATGCCGTCCCGGATCCCTTCGGCGAGGATCTTCGGGTTCGTGACGAAGAGGTCGTCGCCGATGAGATGGATCTTCGCGCCGAGCTTCTCGGTCATCAGCTTCCAGCCGGCCTTGTCGCCCTCGGCGCAGCCGTCCTCGATCGAGACGATCGGATAGTCCGCGACGATCCCTTCCCAGAACGCGACCATCTCCGCGGGGGAGAGCTTCTTCCCTTCGCCGTCGAGGACGTACGTCCCGTCCTTGAAGTACTCGGAGGCGGCCGGGTCGAGAGCGATGAAGATGTGCTCGCCGGCCTTGTAGCCCGCCTTGCCGATCGCCTCGACGATGACGTCGAGCGCCTCGCGGGCGGTGCCGATCGCGGGAGCGAAGCCTCCCTCGTCGCCGACGCCGGTCGCGAGCCCCTTCTTCTTCAGGATCGACTTCAGCGCGTGGAACGTCTCGGCCCCGGCGCGGAGCGCCTCGCGGAACGACGGAAGGCCCGCCGGCACGAGCATGAACTCCTGGTGGTCGAGCGGGTTGTCGGCGTGGGCGCCGCCGTTGACGACGTTCATCATCGGCACCGGGAGCGAGACCGCGCCCGTCCCGCCGAGGTAGCGGTAGAGCGGGAGGTCGCACCCCTCGGCCGCGGCGCGGCAGACCGCCATCGAGACGCCGAGCGTCGCGTTCGCGCCGAGCTTCGACTTGAACTCCGTGCCGTCGAGATCGCACATGAGGCGGTCGAGGCCCGCCTGGTCGCGGGCGTCGAAGCCGAGAAGCTCGGGAGCGATCGTCTTGTTGACGTTGTCGACGGCCTTGAGCGTCCCCTTGCCGCCGTAGCGCTTCGGGTCGCCGTCGCGCAGCTCGAGCGCTTCGCGGGTCCCGGTCGAGGCGCCCGACGGGACGCCGGCGCGGCCCGACGCGCCCCCCTCGAGGAGGCACTCGACCTCGATCGTCGGGTTGCCGCGCGAATCCAGGATCTCCCGGGCGTGGATCTCTTCGATGGCGTACATGCTCGTTCCTTCCTGCCGCCCTCGGGGCGGCGGGGCCGGGTCTTTGGCGAACGCGGCGGAAGATCCCGGCGGCCGGGCCGTCGGGGACGATCCTTCCGGGCGGTGTCCGTTCCCGGAACGCCGCAACCGCACGCCTTCGTGCCCGTAACATTCTACGGGTGAAAGAGGTCCGTCCGGAATCGAAACGCCGCGCGGGAGCGGCCGGGCCCGTAGGGGGAGTCGCCCTCGGCGCGGCGCTGCTGGCCGTCGCGGCCCTGCCGCTGGACGGGGCCCGGAACGCGCCGCCCCTCCGCGTCGTCCTGCCGGGCCTCGCGCCGGCCTACGTCGAGCGGGTCCCGGCCGCGAAGGCGGAGCTCCTGCGCGTCATCAACCGCGAGCGCGCCGAGCACGGCGCGCCTCCTCTCGCCTACGACCTCCTCGGGGCGAAGGTGGGCGACGAGTTCTGCGAGCAGGCCGCGCGGGACCGGACGACGGGCCACTGGGACCTCGCCGGTCGGGCCCCGTACCTGCGCTGGGCCCTCGCCGGCGGGATCGACCACCACGCCCAGAACTTCGCGGCGGAGAGCCGGACCGGCTTCGACTTCACGGAGAGCCCGGCCGAGCTCCTCCTCCGGATGCACGCGGCCTTCATGGCGGAGGAGCCGCCGAACGACGGACACCGCCGGACCATCCTCGACCCGATCTGGACGCACGTCGGAATCGGCTTCGCGCTCGTCGGCGGCGAGATGCGGATGACGGAGGAGTACAGCCGGCGCGTCCTCGAATGGGCCGAGCTGCCGGCGGGCCCCGTGAGGGCGGGGGGCGGCGCCCCGCTCGCGCTGAAGCTCCCGAAGGGCTGGAGCGTCGGGGCGATCGAGGTGGCCTTCGCGCCCGTCCCGAATCCGATGTCGCGCGCCGAGATCGCGGCCCGCGCGTCGTACGGGCTGCCGCCTCCGTGGCGGACGCTTCGGCCTTACCCGCCGGCCGGGACGCGCTGGCAGTCGGGCGAGTCGGGCGACTTCCGGGCGAATGCCGCGGGGCGGATCGAGCTGACGATCCCGCTCGACCGTGGCCCCGGGCACTACTACATAGTCGTCTACGCGGGACAGGGGATCCGGAGCGGGAAGCCCCTCTTCCCGGTCGCCGCGCCGCTCCTCGTCGCGGAGTGACGGAGCCGTGCGGCACCTCCTCGTCTCCTCGCGGCGGGACCGGCTCGCGGACGACCTCCGCGCGCTCCTCCCTCCTTCCTCCGTCCTCCTGACGGCCCGGGGCGTCGACGCCACGCTCGAGCGGCTCGCGCGCTCGGCGCGCGTCGACGCCGTCGTGACGGACGACGCGGCCGTCCGGACCGCGATCCGCGAGGAGGTGCCGGGCTGCCTCCCGGTCGTCCTCGTGCCGGAGGCCGCGTCCGCGTCGGAGGCGATTCGACGGATCGAGGAGGCGCTCGAAGCGCCCTGAGGCGCGACGCGCGGGGCGCGGCCGCGCACGGGCCCGAAGGATCGCGCGATCGAACCGGTGATAGGGTCTGTCGAAACGAATCACGTTTCGGAGGTGCCGTATGAACCGCGCCGGGCCATGCGTTCTCGCTCTCTCTCTTCTGACCCTCGCCGTCCCCGCCGCGGCCCGGGAGGATGAGTCGTCACCGGGGCACCTCTTCGACGTGGCGATCGACCGACAGGACGTCGATGCCGTAAAGGAGCTCCTCGCGGCCGGGCACTCGGCGAACACCCCGATCGTGCACGACACGGTCGCGTCGAACCCCCTCGTGAAGGCCTGCTGGCGGAAGAACATGGAGATCGTCCGGCTCCTCGTCGAGGCGGGCGCCGACGTGAACGGCCTGGAGAAGGACCGGAGGGTCAACGACCGGGGGGAGGTCCACTGGTTCGTCAAGAGCCCGCTCGAGGAGGTCGTCGGCCAGGACCTGGAGATCGTCCGCTACCTGA
Organism: Acidobacteriota bacterium; assembly: GCA_022711615.1. Taxonomy (GTDB): domain Bacteria; phylum Acidobacteriota; class Thermoanaerobaculia; order UBA5066; family UBA5066; genus UBA5066. Next base: position 12,153 of record JAKLER010000027.1, on the reverse strand, counting down.
TCTCAAAGGGAGCGAAGGTCAACGAGAAGCTGACGGACGGGCGGACGGTCCTCTTCCTGCCGGCCTACGAGGGGAACCTCGAGACGCTCGAGGTGCTCGTCGCCGCGGGCGGGGACGTGAACGTCGTCGACGACATCGGCTACACGCCGCTCAAGCACGCCGTGATGGGGAGGAAGCCGGAAGCGATCCGCCTGCTCGTCGCGAAGGGGGCGAAGGTGAACCAGGCCCCGACGAAGGTGAACGTCGGCGAGACGGCGCTCCATGTCGCGATCGCCAGCGGTTTCCCCGACATCGTCCAGCTCCTCCTCGAGCTGAAGGCAAACCCGAACGCGAAGGCCGAGTACAGCGGGACGCCGCTTCAACAGGCCCGGAAGGGAGACCAGGACGACGTCGTGGCGATGCTGAAGGCGGCGGGGGCGAAGTGAGAAGGGGGCCGGACGCGAGCCGCCCGCCGGCGAGGAGGCGATCTCCTGCGCGGGCCGCGGCCGCCCTCCTCCTCGCCCTCGCGGCGGCGGCGCCGGCCGCGTCGAGCGCAGTGGCGATGGGGTCCGGGGGCGGGTCCCTTCCCGCCGCCCAGCCGGCGACGTGGACCGGGACGGCGAGCGGCGAGATGAAGGCCCAGGGAGCGAAGACGCCGCTGCGCCACGCCTACGCCGTCGTCGTGCGGCCGCGGAACGCGGCGGCCGACGAGACGCGGCTCGTCCTCTCGGAGGAGCCGGTGCCGCTGGAGGTCCTCGAGGAGCTCCTGAGGCGGCTGCCGTCGTTCGGGTTCCGCGGCGTCGAGGTCGTCCTCGGCGCGGGCGGCGGCGCTCCGGCCGTCTTCTTCCACCACGACGAGCTGCCGGCGGGCCTCGAGGTGCGCGAGGTCGCGAGGCTCGTGCCGGCCCCTGCTGCGGCCGGCCGGCTCGCGGGTCGGATCGTCTTCGACGACCCGGGATTCTCGTTCGCGTTCGACGCGACGTTCGACGCGCCGCTCTTCCGGCCGGCGGCGAAGCCGACGCGGACCACCGATCCGGGCCTTCCTTCCGAAGAGCAGGCGAAGGCCACTCTCGAGGAGCGGGGTCTCGAGCTCACCCCGAGCGCCCTCGACCGGGTCGTCCGCGATGGGGACATCGAGGCCGTGAGGCTCTTCCTCGCCGCGGGGATGCCGGCGACGACGGGCGAGCCGGGAGGGAGCGTCCTCGAGTCGGCGGTCGAGCGGGGGCACGCGGAGGTCGTCCGAGTCCTCCTCGCCGCGGGCGCGGACCCGAACGGCGTGGGCTATGCCGGGAGGCCGCTCCTCATCGCGGCGGCCGAGGGGCAGGGGGCCGACGTCGTTCGCGCGCTCCTTGCGGGAGGAGCCGACGTCACGCGGAAGGGGGCCGGGAACGCCACGGCGCTCCATGCGGCCGCCGAGGCCGGGAAGCTCGACGTCGTCGAGGTCCTCCTCTCCGCCGGGGCGAAGGTCACCGCGCGGACCACCCACGGCTGGACGGCCCTCCACTCGGCGGTGAGAAGAGGCGACCTGCCGATGGTGAGGAGCCTGATCGCCGCGGGCGCCGACGTGGCGCGAGACCGCAAGGAGCTCCTCGATCTCGCGCGCTCCGCGAAGGGCCCGGACGTCGAGAAGGCGATCCGCGACGCCCCCGTCCCCCGGCAACGGAAGACGGACCTGACCCCATCCGGGGAGGGGGCGGTCAGAGGAGGCGGCGCCAGGCGGTGAGGTCCTGCTTCCAGACGAGGACGCCGCAGAAGCGTTCCCCTTCGGGGCAGACCGGCTTCGCGCCGGCGCGGGCACGGAGCCCGCAGGGAGGGAGGAGCCACCGGCCGATGCGCGGCTCGGCGTCACGGACCTGCTCGGCCTCGTCGACCGAGGCGCGCCAGATCTCCTCCTGCGCGTTCCAGCAGAGGCGCATCGCGAGCTTGTGCTTCAGGCCGGCGAGGTCGGCCGACTCGGTGAAGCGGAGCGCGACGGCGTTCGGGAGGAGGTAGGCCCGGAACTCGTCCGGCACTCCGAGGGCGCCGAGGCGTGCGATCGCCTCCCACGTCCGCGCCATCGTCTCGTCGTAGAGCGTCCGGGCCTCTCCCGGCTCCTCGAGGAGCATCGGGGTGACGTAGTCGGGCTCGTCGGAGAGGTAGGCGTGGAGCGTCGGGCGGGAGCCGGGCGTCGTCCGGTGCCGCTGGTCCTGGCTGTCGGCGGTGTGCGAGAGCTTCTTCCGGAAGGTGTACGCGGGGTGGTGGAGCGCGCGGGAGAGCTTCCCGTGCTCGGTCAGGTTGAGCGACTCGCCGAGGAGCCGGTTCGCGGCGGGGTCCACGGCGAGGGCGATGGCGTCGTCGTCGGAGAGCGTCTCGGGCGTGACGCCGACGACCTCCCGGACCGCCTCGGCGAGCAGCTCCTCGTTGCGCGCCTTCCGGTCGACGAGCTTCGAGACTCGGCCGTCGAGGGAGGCGTCGAAGCGGGAGCGGAACGAGCCGTCGCCCGGGCGGTCGCACCGGGGCGCGGAGAAGAGGCGCTCGGCGAGCGCGTGCTCCGGCGTCTCCTCGAGCGGGATCGGCTCCTGCAGGACCGCGGCCCAGGCGGGGTCGTGCCGGAGGAGCTCGTCGGTCATCGCCTCGACGACGAGCCGCTGCTCGGTCGGCGCGTCGAACGTCTCGGCGAGCCGCCGGTAGCGCAGGAGCGTGACGGCCGGAACCGTGTGGTAGAGCGTCGTGAACGTCGCGACCGGCAGGGCATACCGGGCGACCTCGAGGGCCCGCTTGCGGATCGCCCTCTCCCAGCGCTCGGGCTGGCTGGCGCGGCCCCGGAACGTCGCGAAGAAGGCGCGCGCGGCGCGGGGGGCGAGGGCGTCGCCGAGCCGACGGTAGGCCTCCGTCTGCATCTCGCAGCAGGCGCGGTAGACCTCGAGAGCCTCGCCGGCGAGGGCCGGAACGGCGTAGCGGCCGGGCTTCACCTCGACGTAGCGCTGGGAGGTCTGCTCGGAGTTGTAGTGCGGGTGGGCGTGGAGGAACGACCAGACGAGCTGCCGGCTGACGTTCTCGAGCGTGAACTGGAGGTGGGCGTGCTGGAAGGTGGTGTGGTGGCCGGCGGCGTAGACGTCCCGGGCGAGGGCGTCCCGCCTCTCGCGCCGGCGCGCGCGCTCGGCCGGGTCGGCGAGGGGGTCCCCCGCGACGTCGTCCACGGTGACGATCCCCTTCGGGCTGTAGCAGGTCCGGGCAGCCGCGACGACGCCGTCGAACGGCCGCGCGAAGGCGTCGACGAGGCGGACGCGCGGAAGGGGGGAGAGGAACGGGGGCACGCGCCGGGAGTCTACGTTCTGGAAGCCGGAAGGGGTGACGGGCGTCATGCCGCTCGATTGCCGCGAATTGAACCCGCACCTTTCCGGGCCTATAGTGGCCGGTCGGGGGCCCGCGATGCTGAAGCTCAACCGCATCGTCGACTACGGCATCCTCGTCATGACCGAGATCGCGCGCCGCAACGCGTGCGTTTCGACCACCGAGCTCGCTGCCGCTTTCGGCGTTTCCGCCACCATCGTCGCCAAGGTGCTGAAGAAGCTCGCCCGGGCCGGCCTGGTCTCGTCCGAGCGGGGGAGCCGCGGCGGCTACCGTCTCGCCCGGCCCGCCGCGGAGGTGACGCTCCGGGCGATCGTCAACGCGCTCGAGGGGCCGATCTCGCTCACCTACTGTGCCGCGGGAATGTCCAACGGGCGCTGCCGGACCCGTCCGTTCTGCGTCGCCACCGACGCGATGCGCCGGCTGAACCACCTCGTGAACGGAGCGTTCGACGCGATCTCCCTCGAGGACCTGCTCCACGTCCCCGTCCCGGACGCGTCCGGGACGACCGGCTCCGCGCCGTGACGCGCCGGCGGCCCGTCTACCTGGACCACCAGGCGACGACGCCGCTGGACCCGCGCGTCCTTCAGGCGATGCTTCCCTGGCTGACGGAGGAGTTCGGCAACGCCGCCTCCCTCCAGCACGCCTTCGGCTGGACGGCCGAAAGCGCCGTGAACGCCGCGCGCGAGGAGATCGCCGACGCGCTCGGCGCCCAGCCCCGCGAGATCGTCTTCACGTCGGGGGCGACCGAGGCGAACAACCTCGCGATCCTCGGCGTCGCGCGCGCCTCCCGCGGGCGCGGGGGACACATCGTCACCTCCGCCGTCGAGCACCACGCCGTCCTCGACCCGTGCCGCGCCCTCGAGCGGGAGGGCTTCGAGGTGACGGTCCTCCCGCCCGACCGGGAGGGGCGCGTCTCGCCGGAAAGCGTCGAGGCGGCGCTGACCGACCGGACGGCCCTCGTCTCCGTGATGGCCGCGAACAACGAGGTCGGGACCCTGAACCCGGTCGACCGCATCGCCGCGCTCTGCGCGGAGCGCGGCGTCGCCTTCCACACGGACGCGGCGCAGGCGTTCGGGAAGGTCCCGCTCGAGGCCGGCGGGGGCGTCGCCCTCGCGTCCCTCAGCGCCCACAAGCTCTATGGACCGAAAGGGATCGGCGCCCTCTACGTCCGCTCGCGGCCGCGCGTCCCTCTCGCCCCGATCCTGCACGGCGGAGGGCACGAGCGGGGCCTCCGGTCGGGGACGCTGAACGTCCCCGGGATCGTCGGCTTCGCGGCGGCGGTCCGAATCGCACGGCGGGAAAGGGTGGCGGAAGCTGAACGACTCGGCCGCCTGCGGGACCGGCTCGAGGCCTCGATCCGCTCCTCCCTCGACGGCGTCACCGCGAACGGGCCGCCTTCCGGGCCGGACCGCCTCCCGGGCAACGCGAGCCTCTCGTTCGCGGGGGTCGACGGCACCCGGCTCGTCGCGGCCCTTCGCGGCGTCGCGGTCTCCTCCGGCTCGGCCTGCACGACGGCGAGCGGCGAGCCGAGCCACGTCCTTCGCGCCCTCGGCGTGCCGGAGCCGCTCGGGAAGGCCACACTCCGCTTCGGCGTGGGCCGCTTCACGACCGAAGGCGAGATCGACGAAGCCGCGGCCGAGGTCGTCGCCGCCGTCCGCCGCCTCCGTTCCGAGAACGAGTCGCTCCGGGACTAGAATCCGCCCCGTTCCGAATGTCGAGACTCCTCGTGGCCGCGCTCGCGGCCCTGTTGCTCCTTCAGGCCCCGGCCACGGGGTCGTGGTGGAAGCGGCGGCGGCCGACGCCGACTCCGACCGCGACGCCGACCCCCGCGCCGGCCGAGCAGGCGGACGGCGCAGCGCCCGTCGACCCGGGCGCAGTCGGCACGCCCGGGCCGGTCGTTCCGGGCACGCCGGACCCGGGAGCCGGGAGAGACGGCGAGCCGGTCGAGAGCGCCCGGCCACGTCCGGAAGAGCCGCCGGCGCCTGTCCCCTCGCCGGCGCCGAGCCCGACCCCTCGCCCGACCGCGACGCCCCGGCCGACGCCGACCCCGATCCCGACCGGGACGCTGCGCGTCAGGGTCCTCGTCGCGGGCGCCGACGGGCGCGCGCTCCCCGCGCCCGAAGCGGTCGTCTGGCTTCCGGGAAGCCGCGGCCGCCGGGCGGCGCCGCCTCCGAAGATGGCCTCGCGCGACAAGCGGTTCGAGCCGCGCGTCCTCGCCGTGCCGAAGGGGGCCGCGGTCTCCTTCCCGAACTTCGACAAGATCTTCCACAACGTCTTCAGCCTGTCGGAGCCGGGGCGATTCGACCTCGGCCTCTACAGGAACGGCGCGGCCCGGACAGCCCGCTTCGAGGAGCCGGGCGTCGTCCGCGTCTACTGCAACATCCACCCGCAGATGGCGGCCTACGTCGTCGTCCTCGACGGCGAGCTCTACGCGCAGACCGGCGCGGACGGCGTGGCGGCGATCGGGGCGGTCCCCGCGGGGCGGCATGTGGTGAAGGCCTGGGACGAGAGGGGCGGGGAGTGGAGCGGGAGCGCTTCGGTGCCGGCCGGAGGGACGACGGACGTCTCCGTCACGCTCGACGCCTCGAAGTGGAAGGCGACGCCCCACAAGAACAAGCACGGCAAGGACTACCCGCCTCCGGACGACGATGAGAACCGCTACTGACGCCCCCTCGCCCGACGACGTGCCGACGATGGTCGCCCCGCGCGAGGGCTCCTCGGGGGCCTCGGGCCCCCCCCTTCGCGGCGGGAGCGTCCCGAGGCCGGGAGGCCTTCGCCTGCGTACGCAGTTCTTCCTCGCCGCGGCCCTCCTCGTCGTCGTGACGCTCGGCGCCGCGGTCGCGCTCTCCACCTGGCGCGCGAACCGGATCGCCGAGGAGAGCATCCGCGAGGCGCTTCGGACGATCCCGGGGGACGTCGCCGTCTACCGGGCCGGCCTCGAGTCGCAGCTGAAGGCGACTCTCCGTTCCGTCGCGGAGGAGCCCGGCATCAAGGCGATCTTCGACTCTCCGCCCGCGACGGTCTGGGACACCGCGAAGGACAAGGCCGCGATCCTGAACGCGAGGACCTTCTTCTTCTTCGATCGGGCCGGTGTCCTCATCGCCCGGAGCGACCGGCCCCCGAGCGAGGAGGAGCGGCGCTCGTTCCGCGAGGTCGCCTGGGTCTCCTCGCCGCTCGAGGAGTGGACGGAGTCCTCGGCGACGATCCGGGAGGGGGCGGCGCTCGCCGTCGTCGCGGCGGCCCCGGTCGTCGCCGGAGACCCGGAAAAGGGCGAAGCGCGTCTCGTCGGCGTCGTCGCCGCATCGGTCCCGCTCGACGCGACACGGGCGCGCGAGCTGCGCGACCTGACGGGGGGGCAGGTCGCCTTCGTCGCCGAGACGGGGAAGAAGGGGGAGCCGACGAAGCTCGAGGTCGCGGCCGCGACGGAGGGGTTCGGGGCCGCGAGCCTCCTGCCGGCGCTCGACCGCGACCCGTCGGTGCTCGCCCGCCTTCTGGAGGGGGACGCCGACTCCGCGCCCCTCGACCTCCTCGTCGGGGGCGACCGACGCGTCGTCAAGGCGGTCCCGCTCCGCGCGGCCGGAGGCGAGACGCTCGGCGCCGTCGTCGTCTCGCGCTCACGCGAGGAGGAGACGGCCGCGTTCCGGAAGATCCGGGAGACGCTCCTCCTCGTCGGCCTCGGCGTCCTCCTCGTCTCCGTCCCGGTCAGCTTCCTCCTCGGGGGCCGGATCGCGCGCCCCCTGCAGCAGCTCGCCGCCGGGGCGATCGCGGTCCGGGAGGGAGAGCTCGAGGTGAAGCTCCCGTCCGGCGGAAGCGGCGAGGTGGCGCTCCTCGCCCGGGCCTTCGAGGCGCTCGTCGGCGAGCTGCGCGAGAAGCGTCAGCTCGAGGAGCTCCTCGCCGAGATGCGCCGGCGACCGGCCGACGCGACGCGGAACCTCGCTCCCACGTCGGCGACCGCCGCCGGGGCGCTCCCCCAGGACGCCGCGCTCGCGGCGGCGAGAGGGCCCCGCGTCGGAGCGCTCTTCGCCGGGCGCTACGACGTCGTCTCCGTCCTCGGCCGCGGGGGGATGGGATCGGTCTACCAGGTGCTCGACCGGGAGCTGGACGAGGAGGTCGCGCTGAAGGTCCTCACCCCGGAGGCGTTCTCCGAGGGGACGCACGCGACCCAGACGCTGAAGCAGGAGATCCGGCTCGCGAGGAAGATCACGCACCCGAACGTCGTCCGGACGCACGACCTCGGCGAGGCGGACGGCGTCCGCTTCCTGACGATGGAGTACGTCCCCGGGACGACGCTGCGCGAGGTGCTCGACCGGCGGGGCGCCGTGGCCCTCGCCCCGGGCCTCCAGATCGCGAAGCAGCTCTGCCGGGGCCTCTCGGCCGTCCACGAGGCGGGGATCATCCACCGCGACGTCAAGCCGCAGAACATCATGGTCCTGCCGAACGGCGTCGTGAAGCTGATGGACTTCGGGATCGCCCGGACCGACGAGGGGGGGGACGGCGCCCTCGACGGCCACACGGTCGGCACGCCGTACTACATGAGCCCGGAGCAGGCTCTGGGACAGCGGCTCGACGCGCGCAGCGACCTCTACACCGTCGGGGTCGTCCTGTTCGAGCTCTTCACCGGGGAGCGCCCCTTCCCGGGGACCGACGCGGCGACCGTCATGCAGCGCCACGTGGCGGCGCAGCCGCCGCGCCCCTCCTCGCTCCGGCCCGACCTGCCGGAGTACCTCGACCGGATCGTCCTCGCGTGCCTCGCCAAGCGGCCGGAGCGGCGCCCGGCGAGCGCCGCCGACCTCTACGCGGCCCTCACCCGCGTCGCGGCGTAGCGCGCCTTCCGCCCCGGCGGGCCGCGCTCGCCGCCGCGGGCACCTTGCGGCGCGGGGGACGCGCCGCCCCGAGCCGCTCCTCGAGCTCGGCGATCCTCTCCTTCAGGGCCGCGACGTCGTCGGCGGGCTCCGGCTTGGCCGCGGGAGCCGCCTTCACCTTGAGCCCCTCGAGCGTCCTCTCCAGGAACGGCAGGACGTGAGCGAGCGGGGGAAACGCCTCCGTCGCGCCGCGCTGGGCCGAGAGCGCGGCGTCGGCGTACCAGACGACGAAGTCGCGGAAGGCGCGGTCGGACGCGACGACGAGCTCGCGCAGGAACGGGATCGGGAGGTCGCCCCTCTTGGCCCGCGCGTCCTCGTGGATGATCTGCGTCAGGATCACCGCCGTGATGTCGTCGCCGCTCTTCGCGTCGACGACCTGGACCTCGGTCCCCTCCCGGATCAGCTGCGCGATCTCCGGCAGGTTGACGTAGCGGCTCGAGGAGGTGTCGTAGAGACGGCGGTTCTCGTACTTCCGGACCACGACGGGCTGGGTCATGACGCTTCCTCCGGGTTGTGCGGGGATTGTAGGGGAGGAGAGGTGCGGGGTCGCCGTCGGGCGGGGGCCGCGCTCCGCGGTCGCCTCGCGCCGCGGGCGCGAGCCTTGGTAGGATCCGGCCACCGTCGGAAGGAGGCCTCCCATGCGCGCTCGAGCACGCCTCGCGTCGAAGTGCATCGTCCTCGCTCTTCTTGCGACCGCGTCGCCTGCGGCGACCGCCCAGGAATCGGGCGGGCTCGCGACCGGCGACGGCCGCTTCCGCCTGAAGGGCGAGGTCAAGGTCCACTTCCGCCACTCGAAGGACTATTACGTGACGGTCGGCCGGATCGGGAACGTCGACATCGACCAGAGGACGACCGACCCGGGGGGCTCGTTCGAGGTCTCGACGGTCAACCTGATCGGCGAGGGGGATCTCACCGACGGCCTGAAGGCGAAGGTCGAGATCCACTTCATCGACCTCTACAACCGGAACCCCACCTCGACGGGCGACGAGGTGCGCGTGCGCGAGGCGTGGCTGCGGTTCGGAAAGCGCGTCGACGGGCTGAAGGCGTTCGAGGGGACGTCGCTCTACGTCCAGGCAGGGAAGGCTCCCCGATTCGCGAAGCAGACGACCCGGCGCCTCGAGAGCTACGGCCTCTGGGGCACCGCGGTCAACCGGTTCGAGGAGATCGGCGTCGAGGCGGGCGGGAGCCTCGGGAGGCACGTCTACTGGAGGGCGGCCGCGGCGAACGGGAACCCGCTCTTCCTGCGCGACACGAACTCGCTCGCCGGAGACAACGGGACGCCGGAACGGGTGGACCTCGCGCGCCTCGGCGAGGCGCCCTACAACTCCGGCTTCCCGATCTTCTACGACGCCCAGGCGAACGACACGCGCCTCTCCGGGAAGGCGCAGGCCGGGGGCGGCCTCGGCGTCCGCTTCGTGTCGGACGACGGACGGAGGGGGATCGACGTCCTCGGGTGGGCCTTCCACCGGAAGCTGGCGGACCGGGTCGACGTCGAGGGGAGTCTCTACGGCGGCGACCTCGACCTCCTCGACGACGGGATGGCGGGGCAGGTGAACCTGCTCGACGGACGCGACAAGACCGAGGCGGGCGTGAACGTCGAGGCGCGCTGGGAGCGCCTCTCGCTCTTCGGCCAGTACGTTCGGCAGGAGGTCGCCGGCCTCGTGAGGAAGGGGTTCGAGGTCGAAGCGTCGTACCGCATCCCGCTGAACGGGCTCTTCGCCGTCGGCGATCAGCCGTGGCTGAACTGGGTCCAGCCGGCCGTCCGCGTCTCGCGGATCGAGAACGACTTCTCGGTCCCCGCCGGCTCGTTCTCGCCGTCCTTCGCGTGGGACTGGACGAAGATCGACTTCGGCTTCCGCGTCGGAATCGTCCGGAACGTCGACCTGACGGCCGAGTACGCGCGGCACGACATGGAGGTCTGGGGATGGACGCTCCACCCCGACGAGCTCCTCGTCACGCTCCGCGCCGGCTTCTGACTCCGCCGCCCCGAGCCGTGGGCGTGTGAAGGCCCTCGCCTACCTCGTCGGGCTCCTCCTCTCGGCGCCGGTCCTGGCTTTCGCGCTGGGAGTCCTCGCGCTCGGCCACGCGATCGCGACCCGCAATGTCTTCACGCTCCTCTACCAGCTCGTCCAGGTGTTCGCGTGGGCCCTTCCGCTCACGGCGCTCGCGGCCGTCGCGCTCGTCGCGCTCGTCGCGTGCGCGTTCTTCCCCCGGGGGCGGCTCGCCGGCGCGGGGATGCTCGTCGCGCTGAACGTCGCGGCCCTCGTCGTCGTACTGAGGGCCACGGGCCTGCCCCGCGAGGGAGGTGAGGCGCTCTTCTTCCTGCCGACGGTCGTCGCCGTCGGTCTGCACGGCACGCTGCTGCTGCGGCGCCACCGGCCCCGCGCGGCGTGAGCCCCGCGATCCGGGCCGCCATCCCCCGCGGCCCGCGCTTCCGGCTCAGGCCCGGCCGGAGAACTCGCGGGTCTCGGTGTGGACTTTGACCCGGTCCCCTTCCTTGACGAAGAGAGGGACCCGGATCTCCATTCCCGTCTCGAGCGTCGCCGCCTTCGTCACGCCGCCGCTCGACGTGTCGCCGCGGTGGCCGGGCTCGGTGTACGTGACGGTGAGCTCCACGTGCGGCGGGAGGTCGAGGTCGATCGGGCTCCCGTTGAACTTCAGCAGCCCGACGACGGTGTTCTCCACGAGGAGGAACCGGTTGTCGCCGATCAGCTCCGCCGAGAGCGTGAGCGTGTCGTACGACTCCTGGTCCATGAAGTGGAAGCCGTCGGCATCGGAGTAGAGGAACGTGGCCTGGACCTTCCCGAGGTCGGGCTCCTTGAACTTGTCCCCCGCCTTGAACGTCTTGTCGAAGACGGCGCGGGTCTTCAGGTTGCGCATCTTCAGCCGGACGAGCGTCTGCCCGCCGCGCGCCGTCGGGGTCGAGACCGTCACGTCGAGGCAGGCGTACGGGTCGCCCTCGTGCTCGAAGAACGTCTTCTTCTTGATTTCGATCGCTTCGATGAGACTCGCCATGTGTCCTCTTCGCCGCGCCGGGACTGGACCCGCGGCCGGCCGGGGCGGGATTCTAGGGCCTCGGCCATTCCGGCGCCGGACGGCAGGGACGACCGGGGAGACCGGCCCACAGCCGGGGCCGGCCGGAAACCGTGAGGTCGACGAACCTCGGTGCCAGGCGTGAAATCGTGTATTGTCATAGACAATACACGATTTCACGCCTGGCACCGCGAGGGTGGCGCCGCGAGGGGGGCACCGAGGGGGGGCGCCGCGGGGGGCCCTGGAGGGGCGGAGGGGGTGCCGGAGCGGGGGACGGGGGCGCCGCATAATCGGCGCCGTGCCGGGCCGGAGGGACCCTCTTCTCGAAAAGGTCGCCGCCGCGCCCACGGTGGCGGGGCTCCTCTCGCGTCTCGAGGCCCGGGTCCTCGAGGACGCCGCGGGAGGGGTGTCGCTCGTCGGCGCCCCCCAGGGCCTCGTCCCGTACCTCTTCGGCGCCGCCTCCGCGGCCCTCGGCCTGAAGTGGGTCGTCGTCTGCGCGCACGAGCGGGACGCCGCCGCCCTCCAGCGCGATGCGGCCGCCGTCTTCGGCGCGGAGCGGATCGCGTGGTTCCCGGCGCCGTCGCTGACGCCCTACCAGGGGATCCCGCCGTCGCTGAAGGTCCGGCGGGAGGAGTACGGGGCGCTCTCGCGCCTCGCGGAGGGGAGCGTCGAGCTCCTCGTCGTCCCCGCCCGCGCCCTCCTCCGGATCCTTCCGAGCCCCGGGGACGTGCGGCGGAGAAGCCTCGCGGTCGCGGCCGGAGACAGGCTCGACGTCGGCCGGCTCGTCGCCTCGCTCGTCGCCGAGGGGTACGCGCGGGCAGACCTCGTCACCGAGTGCGGCGACCTCGCCGTCCGCGGCGGCCTCGTCGACGTCTTCCCTCCGAACCTCCCGGAGCCCGTGCGGATCGAGCTCGGCTTCGAGGAGGTCGAGTCGGTCCGGACGTTC
>JAKLER010000269.1 GCA_022711615.1 Acidobacteriota bacterium | reverse complement strand
CACCTGATGGGGATCACGGTCAACATCATGTCGCTCGGCGGCATCGCGATCTCCATCGGCGTCCTCGTCGACGGCGCGATCGTCGAGGTGGAGAACGCCTACAAGAAGCTCCAGATCTGGAACGACTCGGGGCGGAAGGGGGATTTCCACGCCGTCCGCCTCGAGGCGCTGATGGAGGTCGGGCCGTCGGTCTTCTTCTCCCTCCTCGTCATCGCCGTCTCGTTCCTCCCGATCTTCACGCTCGTCGACCAGGAGGGGCGCCTCTTCACGCCGCTCGCCTGGTCGAAGAACCTCGCGATGGCGCTCGCGGCCGTCCTCGCGATCACGCTCGACCCGGCGATGCGGATGCTCTTCGCGCGGATGGACCCGTTCCGGTTCGGCTTCGCGCACGACGGGCAGGGCGCGCTGGCGCGGCTCGTACGCCTTCCTGCCCGCCTCGTCGAGAAGGCCGTCAACGCCGTCGCCGTCGGGACGTACCACGCCGAGGAGAGGCACCCCGTCTCGAAGGTCCTCTTCCGGCTCTACGACCCCGTCTGCCGGGCCGTCCTCCGCCACCCGAAGAAGGTCGTCGCGGTCTCGCTCCTCGTCCTCGTCTCGACCGTGCCGGTCTACCTCTCCCTCGGGTCGGAGTTCATGCCGCCGCTCCACGAGGGGACGGTCCTCTACATGCCGACGACGCTCCCCGGCATCTCGGTCACCGAGGCCGCGAAGCTCCTCCAGACGCAGGACCGGGTCCTCGCGACGTTCCCCGAGGTGGAGCGGGTCTTCGGCAAGGCGGGGCGCGCGGAGACCTCGACCGACCCGGCGCCCCTCTCGATGATGGAGACGACGGTCATCCTGAGGCCGGAGAAGGAGTGGAGGCCGAAGGAGCGCTGGTTCTCCCCGTGGGCGCCGGAATGGCTGTCGGCGGTCCTCCGCCACGTCTGGCGGGACCGGATCACCTACGAGGAGCTCATCGGCGAGATGGACGCCGCGCTGAAGATCCCCGGCTCGACGAACGCCTGGACGATGCCCATCAAGGGCCGGATCGACATGCTGACGACCGGCATCCGGACGCCGATCGGCGTGAAGGTCTTCGGCTCGGACCTCGCCGAGATCGAGCGGATCGGGGCCGAGGTCGAGGCGGCGGTCCGGACGCTCCCGGCGACGCGCTCGGCCTTCGCCGAGAGGGTCGCGGGGGGCTACTTCGTCGACTTTGAGCTGAAGCGCGACGCGCTCGCCCGCTACGGCCTCACCGCCGCCGACGCGAACATGGCGGTCATGACGGCGATCGGCGGCGAGACCGTGACGACGACCGTCGAGGGGCGGGCGCGGTACGGCGTCAGCGTCCGCTACCCGCGCGAGCTGCGCGAGGACCTCTCGAGCCTCTCCCGCGTCCTCGTCCCGACGATGTCGGGCGCGCAGGTGCCGCTCGGGCAGCTCGCCGACATCCGCCTCGTGACCGGGCCGTCGATGATCCGCAACGAGAACGGGCTCCTCTCGGGCTACGTCTACGTCGACTTCGACACGTCGAAGGAGGACGTCGGGCGCTTCGTCGAGAAGGCGAAGGCCGCGGTCGCGGAGCGGGTGAGCGTCCCCACCGGGTACTCCCTCGTCTGGAGCGGCCAGTGGGAGAACATGGTCCGGGTGCGGGAGCGGCTCAAGGTCGTCATCCCCGTCACCCTCGTCCTCATCTTCCTCCTCATGTACGCGAACACGAAGTCGGTGACGAAGACGCTCATCATCGTCCTGGCCGTGCCGTTTTCCGTCGTCGGCGCCGTCTGGTACCTCTGGCTCCTCGACTACAACATGTCGATCGCGGTCTGGGTCGGGATGATCGCCCTCATGGGCCTCGACGCCGAGACGGGGATCTTCATGCTCCTCTTCCTCGACCTCGCGCACGACGAGGCGAAGAAGAAGGGGCTCCTCCGAAACCTCCCGGACCTCGTCGAGGCGATCGTCCACGGCGCCGTGAAGCGGATCCGGCCGAAGGCGATGACGGTTCTCTCGGCGTTCTTCGGGCTCCTGCCGATCATGTGGTCGACGGGCGTGGGCGCCGACATGATGAAGAGGATCGCCGCGCCGATGGTGGGCGGCCTCGTCACGTCGTTCGCCCTCGAGCTCCTCGTCTACCCGGCCGTCTACCTGCTCTGGAAGAAGCGGGAGCTGCCGGGGCCGGGGGCGCCCGGGGTGGAGGTCGCCGCGGCGGCGTGAGAAGCCTCGCGCCGAAGTCACTTCAGGCGTAGGTCACCGGCCGGGCCCAGCTTCGTCTGGTCCCGGCCGGGTCCGGGGAGGTTCCGTGCGCCTTGCTGTTCCGCTGCTCCTCGCGGCCTCTCTCGCGGCGCCCGCAGCCGCGCGCGTCGTTTCGTACGCCCCTGTCACGAACAGGTACGCGACGCCCATCCACCAGCCCCGGGCGAGCGACCGCTTCGTTCTGGCCGAATCGGACGTTCCGTCCACCTGGTACTACTCCTCGACTCCCCGCGGGCGCCTCGTGATTCACGACGCGACGGGCCGGGAGGAACCGCGGGTCGTCCTGCCGACGACCGGGCCCGAGGTGCTCTTCTCGGCCGCCGGCGCGAGGCCGGGTTCCGACGGGATCCTCCGAATCCTGGCGCTCGTCGATCGGAGCCCCCAGGGGGTCGAGGACCACTCGAAGAAGCAGCTCCTCTTCAGCCGCGACGGGGGCGAGACCTGGGTCGAGGTCCTCCTTCCCTCCGGAGTCCTCCCCGTGGTCGCGGTGGCGACAAGCCCGGTTGCCGATTTCGGGGGACCGAACGCTCGGGGCCGGCAGCCCTCGCTGAGGCTCGGCTCGGACACGACGCCGTTCTTCCTCTGCCTCCAGAAGTCGGCGTACGGAGACGACCGGGCCGTCGTGGCCGTCGACGACGACGGAGCGGCGCGGCTCCTGACCGAGTCGTCCATGGTCACCTGGCCGGACGGACAGGGTTCGCAGCTCGGGTACTTCCCGCGCTTCGTCGGCACGAGCCACGACGGCGCCTCGGTCCTGATGCTCGGAGGCCTCCCGGTTCCCGGAGCGCCGGGCCAATGGTCGGCGGGTCTCTGGCGCGTCGGCGCCTCCGGCGGCGTGGAACGGCTCGCCGAGCTTCCGGGCGGGCTCCCATCGATCGAGGCCTGGCTCACGCCCGGCGGCCTCGCCTACCTCGACGTCGATCCGTGGTCCGGTCCGACGCCGGCGGCGCCGTTCCACGAAGGGCAGGGGCTGTACCTGGTCGAGGGCGGGACTGTGAAGCGGGTCGCCGGGCCCGGCGGCGATCCCGGCGGCTCGGGCCAGACGGGCACGGAGCTGATCGCGATTCCGACGTCCGACTTCGAGGGCGCCTGGATCTCACGCCGCGGCCTCGGGCGGCCGACCACGCTGGCCCGGCACACGCCCGGCGGCGGGCTCGTCGAGATGTGGAGCGACCCGACGGCCCCCGAGGTCGAGGCGCTGCACGCGGGCGCCTCCGGTCGGAGGCTCCTCGTGCAGGTCCACCGGCCGCGCCCGCAGATGGACCAGCGCCTCATCCTCGATCCGGCCCTGGCCGTCTGGGAGGCGGGGCAGCCCGCACCGGCCCGCTACGACGAGCTCTTCCTGAACGAGCAGCCGACGAAGGGGTTCGTCCACCTCGACGTCGAGGCGGTGGCGTCGGGGCAACCGTTCGTCTTCGATGCCGGACCCCTGGAGGGGTGGTGTTGCGTCGGGGGCGGACCGTCCGGCGACGGAGGGAGCGGCGGAGCCGACGTGTTCCAGGAGTGGGGCGTCGTCAAGGGGTCGCTCCGGCAGCGCCTCGTCATTCCGGCCGTCGCCCGAACCGGGGGCGAAGGCGGCGCATTCTGGAAGACGGACCTGGTCCTCGGGAATCCGGGCCCGGACCCGCTGTCCGTGGACCTTCGTTTCGTTCCCGCCGATGAGGGGGATTCTGCGAACGCGACGCTGACCCTCGACCCGAACGAGATCCGGGTCGTCGCAGACGTCCTCGATTCGCTCTTCGGGAGGAACGCCGGCTCGGGGGCGCTCTTCCTCACTCCCGAGGGGACCCGTGTCGTCTCCGCGACGACCCGCACCTACACGGCCTCCGAGGTGGGGTCCTACGGGATGTCGCTCGGTGCGGTCGACCTCTTCGCCGCGTCGAGCGCCCGGTTCCCGCTCGCGTTTTCGGGGGCCTTCCCCGGCTGGGGATACCGGACGAACGCGGGGGCGGTCGACGTCGCCGGACGGGGCGCGACCGTCGGCCTGAGGTTCGCTTCGGAGTCGGGATGGACGGGACGGTCCGACCTCTTCGTCGAAGCCCGGCCCGACGGAACGGCGCAGCTGAACCGGCTGGGAACGTGGCTGGGGGTCGAGCCGTGGCGAGCGGGCGCCCTGAAGTACGCACCTGCGCGCGGCGAGTCCATTCCGTTCGTCACGTCGATCGACGAGACGACGAACGACCCGACCGCCTGGCGACCCGACCTTCCCGCGCCGGTGGCGCGGGCGATTCCGGCGCTCGTCCACGCGGACGGCCGGAACGGCGCGCGCTTCCGGAGCGACCTCTTCCTCTACAACGACTCGGACGCGCCCGCGAGCGTGACGCTGGCGGCGAAGCGCTGGGATTCGACGGCGCCCGAGAAGCTCGTGACGCTCACGCTCTTTCCGCGCGAGGCGAAGGCCGTTCGCGACGCGCTCGCCGCCGTGTTCCAGCTGGACGGGGTCGCCCGGCTCCGTTTCCTGTCGGGAGAGGGCGGGGCCGGGCTCGGCGTCCGGGTCACGTCGCGGGCCTATACGGTGAGGCCGGACGGCGGGACGTACGGCGTCCCGCTCCCTCCTCTGAACGCGTTCCAGATGGCCGGGGCCGGAGAGGCGCTCGAGCTCTTCGGCGTCCTCGGCGGACCCTCCTTCCGGACGAACCTCGCGCTCGTCGACATGACGGCCTTCGCCAACGGATCGACGGTCCGGGCAAGGGTCGAAGTGATCGGGGACGGCGGCGCCGTCCTCGACGCCTTCGACGTCAACGTTCCCGTCGCGGGCGGCATCCAGGTCCACGACGTCTTTCGCTCGCGCGGCCTTGGAGATGGGCCGCCGGCGGCGCTGATCCGGGTCTCGCCGGCGGGCGGGCTCGTCGGGGCCTACGCCACGTCGATCGACCAGGGGACGAACGACGCGATCCTGGTGCCGGCGGCGCTGGCGGCGCGCGACTGAAGGTCGGCTTCAGCCCGAGCGAGACGTCTTGGGTCGAGCGGCGCGCCAGGAACGCGCCCGGCATCGGCATCGGATGCTCGCGCGGGCGCTCGAGAGGAGGACCCGAACCAGCCGGGCTACGATGGGCCCGTGGAGTCGGTGCGGTCCTCCCGGTTCCCGCGGGCCTTCGCGCTCGCGCTCCTCGTGCATCTCGCGGCCTACCTGCCTTCGCTTCCGAACGGCTTCGTCTTCGACGACCACGCGATGGTCGAGGCGAGGCCGGAGGTCACGGGCCAGGCGCCGATTCGTGAGGCCTTTCTGAAGCCCTGGTTCCACGAGGAGCAGGTCGGAGCGGGGGTCGCGTACCGTCCCGCGGCGCGCCTGTCCCTGGGACTCGACGTCCGAGCCTTCGGGCTCGATCCCCTGCCGCTTCGCTTCTCCAACCTGCTCTGGGGCGCGCTCGGCGCGGCCCTGCTCGGGCTCCTGGTGGTCGAGGTCGGGGCTCCCCTGGTCGTGGCAGACGTCGTCGTCG
>JAKLER010000268.1 GCA_022711615.1 Acidobacteriota bacterium | reverse complement strand
GGAGCGCGCCCGCCGGTGAGCGCGCCCCCCGGCGAGCCTAGCGGCTTTCGGAGAGCGCCTCTCCGGCCTTCCGCGCCGAGAGGACGAGGAGGAAGAGCGCGGCTGCGGGCGGGAGGACGCACCACCATGCGCTCGTCAGGCTCTCCCTCGCGTCTGCGAGCGCCCGCCCCCAGGAGGCCGTCGGCGGCGGCACGCCGAGGCCCAGGAAAGAAAGCGACGCCTCGAGGAGGACCGCCCCGCCGACGACGTAAGGGAGCGAGGCGATCGCGGGAGCGATCGCGCCGGGGAGGACGTGCCGGAGCACGACGCGGGCGGGGCTCGCGCCCGCCGCGCGGGCCGCTTCGACGTAGGGCGAGGCGGAGAGGCGAAGCGCCTCGGCCCTCACGAGCCGCGCCGCCTCGGGCCAGGCCGTCAGCGCGATCAGCAGCGCGGCCGTCCAGCGCGACGGCGGGGCCATCGCTGCGCCGGCGGCGACGAGGACGAGGGCCGGAAAAGCCTGGACCACCCCGGTGACCACGAGGACGGCCCGATCGACTCCCGGACCGAGCGTGCCGGCCGCGGCGCCGAGGAGAGTCCCCGCGGCGAACGCGAGGGCGGCCGCGGCCAGACCGACGAGGACGGAGACGCGTGCCCCGTGGAGGAGGCGTGACAGGACGTCTCGTCCCAGGTCGTCGGTGCCGAGGAGGTGGGTCCCGTCCGGAGGGCGCAGGCGGGTCGCGAGGTCGGTCGCGTCGGGGTCGAACGGGACGGGTGTCAGCGCCCGGATCGCCTGCGGCGCGTCGGCGGGGAGCGCTCGAGCCAGGAGCGGCGCCAGGAGCGCCAGCGCCGGGAAGAGCGCCAGGACGAGCAGGCGTCGCTGGACTCGGCCGCGCGTCACGAGTCCTCCGCGTCGACGAGGCGCGGGTCGGCGAGCGCCGCGAGCGCGTCGGCGAGGAGCGTCGCGAGGACGACGGCGGCGCCCGAGGCGAGCGTGAGGCCGAGGACCGTCGGCAGGTCGCGGGCGAAGACCGAGTCGGCCAGGAGCTGCCCGGTCCCCGGGACCGCGAAGACCCTCTCCACGAGGACGGAGCCGGCGACGAGCTGCGGGACGAGCGCCGCGAGGAGCCCCGCGAAGGCCGGTACGGAGCGGCGGAGCGCCCGGAGCGTCTCCTCCCGGGGCGACTCCCCGCGCGCCCGCCCCGCGATCGCCGGCGGCGAGGCAAGCGCGGCCCGCACGCTCTCCCTCACCACGCGGGCGATCGGCGCCAGGGCGACGAGCGCGAGCGTGAGGGATGGCAGCGCGAGGCTTGCGAGAGGGGACGAGGCGTCCGCGAAGACCGGGGTCCAGCGGAGCCTCACGGCGAAGAGGAAGAGGAGGAGGAGGCCGAGGGCGAAGCTCGGAAGCGAGAAGAGCGCGTCGAGGAGGAGCCCGGCGAGCCGGTCGGCCCGACCTCCCGGACGCCGCGCCGCCGCGACGCCGAGCGGCACGCCCCCGAGGGCCGCGAGGAGGAGGGCGGTGCCGTTGACGGCGAGCGTCGCCGGGAGCGTCTCTCCGATCCGCTCGGTCACCTTGCGGCCGTCCCGAAAGGAGCGACCGAGGTCGAGGCGGACCGCAGAGCCGAGCCAGGCGGCGAGACGGGCGACGACCGGGCGGTCGAGGCCGTGGACGGCGCGGAACGCCTCGAGCGCCTCCGCCGACGCCGGCCGGCGTCCCGGCATGCCGCCTGCGGCCAGGCGGGCCGGGTCCCCCGGCGCCGCCGAGAGGAGGAGGAAGACCGCAACGAGGACGCCGACGAGCGTCCCGACCGCGCCGAGCGCGCGCCGCGCCAGGAACCGGGTCACGGCCGGAGATGTTACGCGGAGGCGGCGCCGTCGCCCGTCAGATCGGCTTCGACCCGCGCGCCGGTTGCCAGGAAGCCGCTCCGGGCCAGAAGAGCCAGAGACCGATCGGCGAGCTCGTCACGTTCTCGATCCGGTCGCGCACGCCCCACGCGACCGAGACCGTGTGCAGGAACGTGAACGGCTGGTCCTCGGCGATCACCCTCTGCAGCTCGGCGTAGAGGACGCGCGCCCTCTCCCTGTCGAACGTCCCGGCGATCTCGTCCATGAGCGCGTCGGCCCTCGGGTTTCGGTAGAACGCGTGGTTCATGCCGCTGGGCGGAACCTGCGAGGAGTGCCAGTTGGGCCGCAGGTCGGGGTTCGGGTCGAGGTTCAGGGAAAGCGAGCAGGCCTCGTAGTCCCCCGTGTCGACCTTCTCGACGAACGCGCCCCATTCCATCGGCGAGAGCTTCGCCTCGATCCCCGCCTCGCCGAACGCCCGCTGCGCGAGCTCCATGACCTGCCGCTGGCGCTCGCTCGCACCGCCGAAGACGAGGGAGAACTCGAGCCGGACCTTCCCTTTCGCGCGAAGGCCGTCCTTGCCCTTCTTCCATCCCGCCTCGTCCAGGAGGGCCGCGGCGGCGGCCGGGTCGTGAGGGATGGGCCGGAGCGTCGCGTCGTGGGGCCAGAGGCCCGGCGGCAGCGGGCCGTTCGCCGGCTTCGCGAGGCCGCCGTAGAGCTCGCGGGCGATCGCCTCGCGATCGAGGAGCATCGTCAGGGCGCGGCGGACACGCGCGTCGGAGAACTGCGGAAGCCGGTTGTTCCAGGCGATGTAGGTGTAGGCGATCTCGTCGTAGACCGTCTCGCGGATCGCCCCCGCCTTCGCGGCCAGCGGACGCTGGGTCGCATTCAGCCGCGTCTCGTCGAGCGCGCCGGTGAGGAGGCCCTGGAAGGCCGAGGCCGACTCGGGGACGACCCGGAGGACGACCTGCTCGTACGCGGGAGCCGTCCCGAAGTACTGCGTGTTTCGGACGAGTCGAATCGTCGGCCCCTCCCACGAGGCGAGGCGGTACGGGCCCGTCGCGAGCGGCCTCCGGTTCGCCGGGTTCGTCGCCACGTCCGTCCCGCGGTAGACGTGGGCCGGCAGGAGCGGCATGTTGAAGGCGTCGCGCTGGGCGGCGTAGGCCTTCCGGAACGTCGCACGGGCCGTCCGCGGATCCAGCACGTCCACCTTCTCGAGCTCGGCGAAGAGGCTCCGGCGGTAGAGGGCCGGGGTCTTCGGGTCGAGGAGCGCCTCCAGCGTCACCTTCACGTCCTCGGCCGACACGGGCGTCCCGTCCTCCCAGCGGGCTCCGGGCCGGAGCCGGACCGTATAGACGAGGCGGCTCTCGTCCGGCTCCACCGACTCGGCGAGACCGGGGACGAGGTCGAGGTGCTCGTCGTAGTCGAGGAGGTTCCGCTGGAGGAGCGCGATGACGACGTTCTCCGGGTCCGACGTCGCCGTGAGCGCGTTCAGCGTCTGCGGCTCCCCTTCGAGCCGCCGGTGAAGGACGAGGCTCTGGTCCTTGCCGACGGGACCTCCGCAGCCGGAAAGGAAAAGGGCGAGGACGAGGAGCCGCTTCACCGGAGCTCCTCCGGGTACTCGAAGGAGATCGAAGCGCCGTTCCCGGCCGCGTCGACGACGCGGATGGCGAGGAACGCCGGGCCGTCGGGCTTCGGTACCGTCAGCGTCAGCTCCTCCTCGCGTCCGTCGAGCGTCCCGTCGGCCGGCGTGAGGGGCCGCCACCGGTCGGCGGAGACCGTCCCCTCCGCGCGGGTGATCGGCGACAGAGCGTCGACGGCCTTCACCCGGAGGACGACGCGACCCCCCTCCAGCCGCGCCCCCGTGCGAACGATCGACGGTGGCGTGCCGTCCACGAGCGCCACGTCGCTCTCCTCGCTCGTCTCGAGCGCGTCCCCGTCGAGGTTCGCCGCGCGGTCCGACGCGGTGACGCGGAAACGGTAGCGTCCGTCGGGAAGGGGCGCCGTGTCGAAGGAGAAGAAGGGGTCCTCGAGGTCCCTGCGGATCGGGAACCAGGTCACGGAGCCCTCTCTGCGGACCTCGAGGTCGTAGCGGAGCGCGTCTCCGTTCGGGTCGGTCCCCTTCCAGGTGACGGTCCGGAAGCCCTTCCGGAAGAGCTTCTTCCCCGGCGTCTCCGCCGGCTTCTCGGGCTCGAGGCCGGCGAACGCGCCGTTCTCGTCGGGGTTCGTCACCGAGAGGACGGCCGGTCCGGAGGCGGCGCCGGAGCGGGCGAAGACTGCTCCCGGCTCGAGGACGGAGACGTTCTCGACGATCGGCCGGGCGTTTCGCTCGGACCAGGAGGTCTCCACCCGCTCGATGACGGGCGCCTCGCCGCGCGGCGAGGCCGCGAGCTCGACGCGCCACTGGAAGTAGCGCGCCGGAGGGACGGTGACGCTCCCGGCGCCCCCGGTCCCGGTCCACGCGGACCACGTGCCGTCGGGCGAGTCGCTGTTCCCGGAGCGGACCGAGAGGAGGGCCGCCGCGCCTTTCGGCACCGTCCCCTCGAGCCGGATCGCGCCGAATCGGGCCATTCGGCCCGCGTCGCGGACCGCGGAAACGTACGTCCCGCGTCCCGGGACGCTCGAAGCCGCCGGTCGGAGGATGGCGGGAGAGCTCGACGCCACGATCGCGAATCCGCCCGGAACCGCGGGCGCGGCGACGACCTGTCGCTCTCCCGCCTGCACCT
Source organism: Acidobacteriota bacterium (assembly GCA_022711615.1). Taxonomy (GTDB): domain Bacteria; phylum Acidobacteriota; class Thermoanaerobaculia; order UBA5066; family UBA5066; genus UBA5066. Next base: position 1,132 of record JAKLER010000268.1, on the reverse strand, counting down.
CGAGGCGCAGCTGGCGCCCCTTCAGAGAGTAGACGCGTCCCTTCGGGCCCGTCGCGAGGAGGAGCGCCCCGCGCCCTTCGTCCCAGCGTGCCCCGTAAGCCGTCTCCTCGGGGAGGATCCAGGCCGGCTCGACGAACCCGTCCGCAGCGACGAGGACGACCTCGGCGTTCCCTTCCCGCCCGGAGGTCGCGGCGGCGGGAGGCCTCACCGGCGACGTCGTCGAGGAGACCGAGACGCTTCCCTGCGGGACCGGTTCGCTCGCCCCACCCGGAGCCGCCGCGGGCCCGGCGCCGGACGGCGCGGGCGTCTGCCGGGGCTCGCTTCTCTGCTGGGCCAGCGTCGGAACCGCCACGGAGGTCGCGACAGCGTAGACACCTCCCTCGGGCGCCGGCGCGAGGGCCACGACCTCCGGCCGGCCGAAGTCGTGGAGCGTGCGTACCGTGCCGTCGGGCGCGACGGCGACGACGAGTCCCCGGTCGGAGGTCCCCGCCACGAGCGAGCCGTCGCCGCGCAGCAGGAGCGAGCGGACGTGCGTGTCCTCGAGCTCGGCGTGGAGCGAGGCCCTTCCGTCGGCGCCCGCCTTCCAGATCCGTCCCTTCGAACCGGTCCCGGCCCAGATGGTCCCGTCCATCCCGACAGCCAGCGCCCAGATCGCGGCCTCTCCCGTTTCGCCGGCGAGCAGGCCGGCCTTCGAGGGGTCCTTCGCCTTCGGATCGACCCTCCAGATCCGGCCTCCCGGCGAGGTCCCGCAGACGACCTCGCCACGCGGCCCGACGGCGACGGCGGTGACGTTCGGAGCGTCCGCTTCGAAGAGGACGCGTACCGAGCCGTCCGGCTCGGAGACGAAGAGCCGTCCGAGCCCGCCCCCGGTCGCCACGAAGACCCGGCCCGAGGCGTCCGACGCGGCGGCGAAGACGACGGCTCCGGCGGCGTCTTCCGGCCACGCCGGGGACGAGAAGACGGGGCCGAGCGTCAGGCGCCCGTCCGACGTCAGCGTCGTCCCGTCGAGCTCGCCGGCGAGGAAGTCGCGGGCCGACCCGAACGTCGAGAGACGCGTCGCGGCGAGGAGCGGCGGCGCCGCGGGAAGGACGAGGGCGAGCGCGAGGCCCGCGGCGAGAGCTCGGTTCGAGGT
>JAKLER010000267.1 GCA_022711615.1 Acidobacteriota bacterium | reverse complement strand
GCCAGCGAAGCACGTGCCACGTCTACGACAGCTCACGGAAAGGAGGCCGTCCTCCCACGCACGCCGAGTCGCACCGGCATCGGGGCCTCAGCGCGCGAGCCGGATCCCCTTCGCGAGCGGCCCGAGCTCCACGTCCTGCGGCAGGTGAGATCCCTCCACCCAGACGATCCGCTGGCGGGCCGCCGCGGTGGTGAGGTCCCGAACGGCGGTGTCGAGATCGGCCGCGCTCGCGATCGTCCGCGGCGCGGGCCACCGGGACGACTCGGGGGACGGGGTCTCGCCGAGCGACCAGACGTAGAGCGGAACGCCGATCCGTCCGAGGAAGCGCGCCGTCTCCTCCGCCGTCACGAGGCTGTCGTCCTTCGCGGAGGGCCCGAGGACGAGGACCACCGCGCGGCGGCGGTTCCCCTCCGCGGCCGTCAGGGCCGCCACCGCGACGGCGTCCGCCAGCCGCTCCGACGTCCCGCTCCAGTTCGGCCAGTCGCCGTGCCGCGCCTTCAGCCAGTCGATGTCGAGCCGCGCCTCGTCCGAGGACGAGCTCGCGAGGAAGTTGTTCGCCACCATGGCGGACTGCGTCCAGATGGTGGCGACGGGCCAGAGGAACCGGAGCCGGACGTCCAGGGCGACGGGCGCCGGAGCTTCCGACGGCATCGCCGGGGCCGTCGCCGTCGATTCGGCGCGACTTCGCCGCGAGCGCCGGCTGCGGCGGCCGAATCGCTTCAAGGCCTCCGGCACGCTTCGCTCCCCCACGACGACGACGTCGACGGGGCCGTCCTCGACGGCCGCGACCTCGAGCGGACGCCCGCCGGCTTCGAGCCAACCGGCGAGGTCCTCCGCCGCGGGAAGGGCGGCGCCTTCGTCGACCGACAGCGGGATGGCGGAGAGCTCCGAGCGCGCTTCGACCCGCGACGGCCCGCCGACGATCATCTCGGCCGATGCGACCACGCCTCGCCCGAAGTCGATGTCGGCGCGAAGGAGGTGGACGTGCGTCGGGTCGTGCTCCGGAAGCTCGATCCGTTGCGGGTTCGTCACCGGCAGCATCACCCCGTCGAACGAGACCGCGATGGAACGGGGGACCTCCCCCGCGAGGGCGCGCCAGACGAGCCGCGCGGTCCGCGGCGGGGACTCCCCGCCGCCGTCGACGAGCAGGCTCAGGTCGGCCGTCGCCCGCGGCCTGTTCACCCACTGCCGGGCGGAGGAGAGCACCCGTCCGCGCTCGTCGTAGGCCACGGCGACGAGCTCGTGCGGCGCCGGCTCGCAGCCCAGGTCGACGGGCCGCGAGTACGGCTCGCGCAGCTCCGCGACGACCTGGCCGTCGAGGAAGAGCTCGACCCGGTGGACCTCGGCGGTCGCCATGAGCTGGACGTTGACGATCCCGACGACGAACCCGACGAAGAGCGAAACGAACGAGACCATGATCCCTTCCCGTCGACCCCTGAAGGGTACACTCGCTCGCGGCACGCATCCTGCGTGCCGGAGGAACACCATGACGGGTCCGCGAATTCTCCTCCCGTGCCTCTTCCTCTCCGCGTTCGCGGTTCACGGCTCGCCCGCGGTGGCCCAGGCCGCTCCTCCGGCCGCTGCCCCACAGACCCCTCCCCGAACGACCGCCTCCGTCGAGCTGAGCCTCACGAACCTCGACGTCGTCGTGACCGACGCGAAGGGGAACCCCGTCCACGGGCTCCTCGCAACCGACTTCGAGGTCCTCCACGACGGTCGCCCGGTCGAGGTGACGAACTTCAGCGAGATCCGGCTGGAGGGCGCCGCTGTTCAGACGCCTGCGACCTCCGCCGCACCGGCGGTCACGACGACCCCCGTCCCGCCGGCCACGGCGCCTGCGGCGCGCCCCCGCCGCCGCGTCGTCATCTTCTTCGACCGGCTCTACCTTCCGGAGCCTGGCGTCCGGAAGGCCCTCTTCGATTCGCTCCGGTCCCTCGTCGCCGACACGCTCGAAGAGGGGGACGACGTCATGATCGTCACCTGGGAGCGCTCGGTCCGAACCGTCCTGCCGTTCACCGACGACCTCGACGCCCTGGAGCCCGCCCTGGAGCGGATCGAGCGCCGCTGCGCCCGGCCGAGCTCGGAGGTCGGCGACTCGGCGCTCCTCGAGTGGGAGACCTCCTGGTTCAAGTCCCAGGCGGCCGACCCGCGGGTCGGGGCCGGCGCCGGAGGCGGAAGCGAGACGACGCAGGAGATCATGGCGCGGCAGGCGTTCTTCGAGATGAAGGGGAAGACGGCCGCTCTGAGGGGCCTCGCGGCGACGCTCGGGGGCGTGGAGGGCCGGAAGGCGCTGGTCCTCGTCACGAACCGCTTCTCCCGCTTCCCCGGCCTCGAGTTCCTCATCGGGTCCCGCCCCGACGCAGGAGAGATCGAGAGCGCGAAGCGGCGCGTGCAGGACGGCCGGAAGCTCCTGGAGGAGGTCACCCAGGCCGCGAACGCAAACGGCGTCACGCTCTACGGCCTCTTTCCCGACGCCTTCGAGGGGTCGCTCCTCCCGTCCGCGGCCGATTCCCCGACGTCCTCCCCGGCCTGGGAGCACCCGAACTTCGACTACAGCAACGTCGGCGGCGGCCGGGGCGCCCCCGCCGCACCGGCGCGGACGCTTCCCCCGGCGAGCGGCCCCGCCCTCGGCGTCCGGCGGGACGCCCTCCTTCAGAACGAGGTCGAGGCGCTCGACGTCGTCGCCTCGGCGACGGGGGGCGTCGCCCTCGTCGGCTCCGGGAACGTCGGCCGCCTCGTGGAGCGGGTCTCGAGCGACCTGCAGTCGTGGTACTCGCTCGGCTACCCGTCCAGGCCCGGCACGGGGCGCACCGCGTCGGTGTCCGTCCGCGTCAAGGGGCGGGACCTGACGGTCCGGGCCCGCCGCGCAATCGTCGAGAAGAGCGTCGAGGAGCAGATGTCGGACCGGGTCCTCGCGCACCTCTTCCAGCCCGACGAGCGCTCGCGCATCCCGATCTCGGCGAGCCTCGTCGGCTCGACGCCGGGGAAGGGGAAGCACGTCCTCCGGCTCGAGGTGCGGATCCCGATCGAGTCCCTCGCGCTCCTGCCGACCGCGAAGGGCGTCCAGGGGGTCTTCTCGGTCTTCGTGGCGTCGGTGGCCGCGGAAGGGGACTTCTCGACGGTGACGCGCCTGAACCAGCCGTTCGAGATCCCGGCGAAGGACCTCGAGACGGCCCAGGCCGGGCACTACACCTACGAGCTCGACGTCGTGACGACGGGCCCTGGCGCCCGGGTCGCGATCGGCATCTGGGACGAGAAGTCGAACGAGGCCGGCTTCGCCGTCGTCACGCCGCCGCGCTCCTGAGCCGCGGGGCGCTACCATCTCCCGGATGAATGCCGACCTGACCGCGATCGCCCGCGCCTGGCGGGACGCCGACCCCGACCCCGAAACAGCGAACGAGATCGACCGCCTCCTGGAAGCGCGCGACGAAGCGGCCCTCGAAGACCGCTTCCGGGCGGAGCTGGAGTTCGGCACGGCCGGCCTCCGCGGGCTCCTCGGCGCCGGGCCGAACCGCATGAACCGCGCCGTCGTGAGGCGCGCGACGGCCGGGGTCGCCCGCCACCTCCTCGCGACCGTCCCCGACGCCGGCCGGCGCGGCGTCGTCCTCGCCCGCGACGCGCGGCGCGGGAGCGACTCGTTTGCGCTCGAGACGGCCGGCGTCCTCGCCGGTCACGGCATTCGCGTCTTCTCCTTCGTCGACCGCGCTCCGACGCCGCTCGGCGCTTTCGCCGTGAAGGAGCTCGGGGCGGCGGCCGGGGTCGTCGTCACGGCCAGCCACAACCCGCCCGAATACAACGGCTACAAGGTCTACTGGGAGAACGGCGCCCAGATCATCCCGCCCTTCGACGCCGGGATCGCCGGAGAGATCGCGAAGGCCGGAGCGGCGAACGCCCTCCCCTTCCTCCCGCGCGCGGAGGCCGAAGCGCGGGGGCTCTTCGTCCCGCTCGGCGAGGAGATGGAGGAGCGTTACCACGCGGCGATCGCCGGCCTCGCCCTCCACCCGGGAGAGGGACGGGACCTCGGCATCGTCTACACGGCGATGCACGGCGTCGGCGCCCGCTTCACCCTCGCCGCGCTCGCCCGCGCCGGCTTCACCTCCGTTCATCCGGTCGCCGCCCAGAACGAGCCCGACGGCGCCTTCCCCACCGTCGCGTTCCCGAACCCCGAAGAGAAGGGGGCGCTCGACCTCTCCCTCGCGCTCTGCGAGGAGACGCGGGCCGACCTCCTCCTCGCGAACGACCCCGACGCCGACCGCCTCGCCGCCGGCGCCCGCGACCGGCAGGGACGGATGAGGGTCTTCTCCGGCAACGAGATCGGCGTCCTCCTCGGCGCCTACTGCCTGAAGGAACGGCGTCCGAAGCCGGAGAGGCCCCTCGTCGTGACGACGATCGTCTCGTCGAGCCAGCTCGGGAAGATCGCGCGGGACCTCGGCGCCGCCTCCGCCGAGACGCTCACCGGCTTCAAGTGGATCGAGAACCGCGCCCTGGAGCTGGAGCGGACCGAGGGGCGGACGACCGTTTTCGGCTACGAGGAGGCGCTCGGCTACTCCGTCGGAGACGTCGTCCGCGACAAGGACGGCATCTCGGCGGCGCTCGTCTTCGCGGACCTCGCCGGCTGGTGCCGCGCGCGCGGCGTCACGGCGTGGGACTACCTCGAGGAGATCCAGCGGGAGCACGGGCTCTTCCTCTCCGCTCAGAGGAGCGTGACGATCCCCGGCGCCGAGGGAGCCGCGACGATCGCCGCGATCATGGACGGCTTCCGCGCCCGGCCGCCCGCCGCGGTCGGCGGCCTCGCCGTCGCCGAGACGCGCGACTACCGCGCGGGGGTCCCGGGCCTTCCGAAGTCGAACGTCGTCGCGTACCTCCTCGACGGGGGCTCGCGCGTCACCCTCCGCCCGTCGGGGACCGAGCCGAAGATCAAGTACTACTTCGAGCTCGTGGAGGCGCCGCGCGCCGGCGAGCCGATCCCGTCCGCGATCGTCCGGGGAGAGGAGCGCCTCGCCGCGCTCGTCGACGACTTCGTCCGGCTCGCCGTCGACCGGGGTCAGCCCGCGTAGCCGCTACGCGACGCCGAAAACGGCCTTCGCCGTGCCGCAACCCCACCTGGTCTGGAGGATCGCGCCCGCCTGGACGGCCGGCAGCGAGTAGGCCTCGCCCGCCCACGGATCGCAGACGACGCAAGCGTCACCCCACTTCGTCGGGTCGTCGCCGCTCCCGGGCTTCCGCCCGACGACGACGAACGCGTGCTTGCCGTTCGTCAGGTGCATCCACGCGAGCGGCCTCACGCCACGGTCGAGGAGCCAGACGAAGGCCGTGATGCTCTGCTCGTTGCAGTTGCCCGCCTTCGTCCTCAGCGTGATCTCGTAGATCTGGCGGAAGCGCGAGAGGTAGTCGGACGCGGCCTCCCCCGTCACCTCCTCCTTGATCTGCATCGCGCGGTTCGCTCCCGTCAGGAGCGGAAGGAACGCCGTCATCCCGCCGAGCACCGTGTCGAGGACCCCGGGGTCCGGGCCCTCGATCTTCTTCCGGTTCTTCTTCCAGCTCTCGAGGTAGTCCGAGGGCCGGTTCGAGGCTCCGAAGGGCACCATCGCCTTCACCCAGGCGACGGCCTCCTTCGAGACGGCGAGGTAGTTCGTGGTGTCCGAGGCCATGTCCGCTCCTTTCGGCGACGCTCCCCGCAGAGCGCCCCGAGC
>JAKLER010000266.1 GCA_022711615.1 Acidobacteriota bacterium | reverse complement strand
GCCGTAGGCGGCGCGGACGCGCCGCTTGTCGACGGAGCGGAGCTGGTCGGTCAGCGCCCAGGACTCCTTGCGGAGGCCGCCTGTTCCTGCGGGAATGCGAGGGTAGAGCGCGCCTCGCCCCTCGGCGGCGGTGAGCGGGACGACGCCGACGAGCGGGTAGCGCTGGTCGCTCGTGACGGCCGGGTCGCTGACCACGACGCAGGGACGGACGCTCTTCTGTTCGTGGCCGACGGTGGGGTCGAGGTCGACGAGGACGACGGTGCCGCGCTCGAGCCGCATCCTCAGCGCTCCTTCCAGCCCTTTCCCTCGACCCATCGCACGCCGCGCCCGCGGGAGGGGTCGAGAAGCCCCTCCGCGTCTTCGGGCGGAAGCGAGCGGCCCCATTCGCCGACGCCGGCCTCGGCAATCGTGAGGCTCTCGGGATGCGGAGCGGAGAGCGAGGCACGAAGCGCCGCCCGTCGACGACGCGCCAGCTCGCGCGTGACGGCCTCGAGGACGAACCCGCTCCGGTTCGCGGCGGAGCGGTCCATCTCGGCGACGATCTCCTCGGGGAGCGTGACAGTGACTCGGGCCAGGCTCATGGGGGCGGCCTCCGGTAGGATCATACTCAGGATCTCACCGCTCCGGTGAGCCGCGGGCCCGTCCTACCCCGTCGTCAGCTTCCGGTACTTGATCCGGTGCGGCATGTCGGCGGCGGCGCCGAGGCGCTTGTGCCGGTCGGCCTCGTACTCCTGGTAGTTCCCCTCGTACCAGAACGTCTTCGAGTCCCCCTCGAAGGCCAGCATGTGCGTCGCGACGCGGTCGAGGAACCAGCGGTCGTGGGAGATGACGACGGCGCAGCCGGCGAAGGAGAGGAGCGCCTCCTCGAGGGCACGGAGGGTGTCGACGTCGAGGTCGTTCGTCGGCTCGTCGAGGAGGAGGAGGTTGCCGGCCTTCTTCACGGTGCGGGCGAGGTGGAGGCGGTTCATCTCGCCGCCCGAGAGGTCGCCGATCCGCTTCTGCTGGTCGGCCCCCTTGAAGTTGAACATCGAGCACCAGGCGCGGCTCGACATCTCGCGGCGGCCGACCAGGATCTTCTCCTCGCCGCCGGAGACCTCCTCCCACACGGACTTCGTCGGGTCGGGGCGGTCGCGGTTCTGGTCGACGTAGGAGGGGAAGACCGTCTCGCCCACCGTGAGGACGCCGCCGTCGGGCTTCTCGAGGCCCATGATCATCTTGAAGAGCGTCGTCTTGCCGGCGCCGTTCGGGCCGATGACGCCGACGATGCCGCCCTTCGGCAGGTCGAACGTCAGGTCGTCGAAGAGGAGCTTGTCGCCGTAGGCCTTCTTCAGGCCTTCCGCGCGGACGACGACGTCGCCGAGGCGCGGCCCCGCCGGGATGTAGATCTCGTTCGTCTCGCCGCGGCTCTCGGCGCCGCTCTCGGCGAGGAGCTGCTCGTAGGCCTGGAGGCGCGCCTTCCCCTTCGCGTGCCGGGCGCGCGGGGCCATCCGCACCCACTCGAGCTCGCGCTCGAGCGTCTTCTGCTTGTTGCTCTCGGCCTTCTCCTCCTGAGCGAGGCGGGTCGCCTTCTGGTCGAGCCAGGAGGTGTAGTTCCCCTTCCACGGGATGCCGGCGCCGCGGTCGAGCTCGAGGATCCACTGGGCGACGTTGTCGAGGAAGTAGCGGTCGTGCGTGACCGCGACGACGGTGCCGGGGTACTCGGCGAGGTGCTGCTCGAGCCAGGCGACCGACTCGGCGTCGAGGTGGTTCGTCGGCTCGTCGAGGAGGAGGAGGTCGGGCTTCTCGAGGAGGACGCGGCAGAGCGCGACGCGGCGGCGCTCGCCGCCGGAGATCTTCGTGACGTCGGCGTCGGGGGGCGGGCAGCGGAGGGCGTCCATCGCCGTCTCGAGCGTCCGGTCGAGGTCCCAGCCGTTCGCGGCCTCGATGGCGTCCTGCACCTTCCCGTACTCCGCCATCACCTTGTCCATCTCGGCGTCGGGGAGGCTCTCGCCCATCTTCTCGCCCAGCTCGTCGAAGCGCGCGAGGAGCTTCTTCACCGGCTCGACGGCCGCCTCGACGTTCTCGAGGACGGTCTTCGCGGGGTCGAGCCACGGGTCCTGCTGGAGGAAGCCCACTCGCGTCCCTTCCGCCGGGAAGGCCTCTCCGTTGAACTCCCTGTCGACGCCCGCCATGATCTTCAGGAGCGACGACTTCCCCGCGCCGTTCAGGCCGAGGACGCCGATCTTGGCGCCCGGGAAGAACGACAGGTAGATCCCCTTCAGGATCTCGCGCTGCGGGGGGACGACTTTGCGGAGGTTGACCATCGTGTAGATGTACTGCTGCGCCATGGCGGGCGGAATGTAGCAGGGGTGCGGCGGGGGCGCTGGCCGCGCCTCGCCGGGGCGCCCGGCCCCCATCCCCTCCCGTAAACTCCCACGGGCGGCCGGCCCCGGCCCGCCGTCGAGACTTGGAGACCGCATGAAACGAGCCCTTCCCCTCCTCGCCCTCCTCCTCGCCGCGCCCCTCGCCGGACAGGAGAACGGGATTCCCCGCGTCCCGATCTCGCCCCGCGGCGCCGAGGAGATCGCCGTCGGGACCGGGACGGCGCGCGTCGAGTACGGTCGCCCCTTCGCGAAGGGGCGGAAGATCTTCGGCGGCCTCGTCCCGTGGGGGAAGGTCTGGCGGACCGGTGCGAACGCCGCGACGACGCTCCGCCTCGACGTCGACGTCACGCTCGGCACGGCCGCCCTGTCGAAGGGGACCTACACGCTCTACACGCTCCCCGGCCCGAAGGAATGGCAGCTCATCGTGAACCGCCAGACCGGGCAGTGGGGGACGGAGTACGACCCGAAGCAGGACGTCGTTCGGATCCCGATGAAGGTCCTCTCCCGGCACGACCACCTCGAGGCGATGACGATCGACTTCCTCCCCGAAGACGCCTTCCGCGGCTCCCTCCGGATCTCCTGGGAGAAGAAGACGCTCGTCGTCCCGTACGCGTTCCGCAAGTGACGGGCGCCCTCCCCGCGCGCCCGGAGGAGACAGACCGATGACCTTGAAGAGACCCCGCGCGATCCTCGTCGCCGCGATCGCGGCCGCCGCCCTCCTCGCCCCGCCGCTCGCGGCCGCCCCCGCGAAACGGGCCGCCACGATCGCGGACCTCTACGCGGTCCAGGGGGTCGGCGAGCCGGTGATCGCCCCCGACGGCAAGAGCCTCGCGTTCACGGTGACGACGACGGACCTGCCCGCGGTGAAGCGCTGGACGAACCTCTGGCGCGTCGACGCCGACGGGAAGAACGCCCGGGCGCTGACCGTCCTCGACAAGCGCGACGCGAGCCCCGACTTCTCCCCCGACGGCGGGACGCTCGCGTTCCTCTCGACCCGCTCCGGCACGCCGCAGGTCTGGTTCCTCCCGGTGGCCGGCGGCGAGCCCGAGAAGAAGACCGACCTCCCCGGCGGCGTCGGCGCTTTCCGCTTCTCGCCCGACGGCAAGAGGCTCTTCCTCGTCGCCGACGTCTGGCCCGCCTGCGGCGCCGACCTCGACTGCAACCGGAAGAAGGACGACGCGATGGAGAAGGGGAAGATGAAGGCGGTCGTCGCCGACTCCCTCTTCGTCCGCCGCTGGGACTCCTGGGAGGACGGCAAGCGGACCCACATCCTCCTCCTGGACCTCGCCGACCCGAAGGCGCCGCTCGTCGACCTGACGCCCGGCGACTTCGACTCCCCCGCCTTCTCTGCCGGCGGCGGCGCCGACTTCGACGTCTCCCCCGACGGCAAGGAGCTCGCCTTCACGTCGCTCCGCGACCCGTTCCCGGCCGCCTCGACGAACGTCGACCTCTACGTCGTCCCCGTGGACGGGACGCCGGAGCAGCGGAAGGCGCCGAGGAACCTGACCGCGAAGAACCCCGCCGCCGACGGCGCGCCGCGCTACTCGCCCGACGGGAAGCTCCTCGCGTTCAAGATGCAGCGGACGCCCGGCTACGAGTCGGACCGCTTCCTCCTCGCCGTGTTCGACCGCGCCGCCGGGACGAGCCGCGTCCTGACGGAGGAGCTCGATTCCTGGGTTGGCGACTACCGCTTCTCCCCCGACGGGAAGAAGGTCTTCTTCACCGCCGACGTCCGGGGCCGGACGCCGCTCCACGAGCTCGACCTCGCCTCCGGGAAGATCGACGTCGTCACCTCGACCGGCTTCCTCGACACCTTCCAGATCGCGCCCGACGGGACGTGGGCCGTCCTCGCGCGGCGGCAGATGCACCTGCCGACCGAGCTCTACCGGCTGACGCTCGCCGGCAAGGAGCGGGGCAAGGTGACGCCGCTGACGAGCGTGAACGAGAAGCTCCTCTCCGAGGTCGCCCTCGCCCCGATGGAGGAGGTCTTCGTCGACAGCCCGACCGGGAAGAAGGTGCAGGTCCTCCTCGTGAAGCCGCACGACTTCGACCCGGCGAAGAAGTACCCGGTGATCGTGAACGTCCACGGCGGCCCGCAGATGCAGTGGGCCGACGCCTTCCGCCTCGACGCGCAGGTCTACCCGGGCGCCGGCTACGTCGTCGCCTTCCCGAACCCGCACGGCTCGACCGGCTGGGGGCAGGACTACACCGCGGCGATCTCGGGCGACTGGGACGGCAAGGTGATGAAGGACGTCCTCGCGGTCGCCGACTGGCTCTCGGTGCAGAAGTGGGCCGACAAGGACCGGATGGGGGCGATGGGCTGGTCGTGGGGCGGCTACGCGATGATGTGGCTCGCCGGGCACGACCACCCGTTCCAGGCGCTCGCCGCGATGATGGGCGTCTACGACCTCCGCTCGATGTACTCGATGACGGAGGAGCTCTGGTTCCCCGAGTGGGACCTGAAGGGGACCCCCTGGCAGAACCCGGAGGGGTACGCGAAGCAGAGCCCGTCTTCGTACGTGACGAAGTTCAAGACGCCGACGCTCGTCCTGACCGGACAGAAGGACTTCCGCGTCCCCTACACGCAGTCGCTCGCCTTCTTCACCGACCTCCAGAAGATGGGCGTGCCGTCGCGCCTCGTCGTCTTCGAGAACGGAAGCCACTGGCCCGGCTGGTACGACATGGTCCTCTACTACGCGGCCCACCTCGACTGGTTCCACCGCTACCTCGGCGGACCGGCGTCGCCCTACGACCCGAAGGCGCTCGCCTTCAACGACGTCTTCGGGAAGGAGAAGGACGAGGCGAAGGACGAGGGCAAGGCGCCGGCGAAGGACGACGCGAAGCCCGCGCCCCGCAAGGCCGTCCCGCCGAAGCCGGAGGAGAAGAAGGTCCCGGCGAACGGGTAGCCCTCCCGTCCGTAGACCCGAACCGACGGCCGCGCCGCGAGGCGCGGCCGTCGCGTTTCTGCCGCGTTCCGGCGGCGCCGGACGCTCCCTATACTCGACGACTGGCCGGGAGGTCCGCGGTCGCCATGACGATCTACGAGAAGGGGCTCGTCACGATCCTCGTCGTCGACGCCGTCTCCATCCTCATCTCGATCCCGCTCGTGCTCCGGAAGATCGGCCCGAACGTCGTCTACGGCTACCGGACGCGCGCGACGCTCTCCGACCCGGCGCTCTGGTACGAGGCGAACGCGCTCTTCGGCCGCCGCCTGATCGCCGCCAGCCTCGTCTCGGCACTCGCCGCGCTCTTCCTCGCGCGCCCCGGGCTCCTCGCGCCCGACGCGTTCCTGCCGGTCTCGGTCGTCCTCCTCGGCGCGCCGGTCGCCGTGGCGGGGGTGA
>JAKLER010000265.1 GCA_022711615.1 Acidobacteriota bacterium | reverse complement strand
GCCGGCCCTCTCGCCGCGCCTGCCGCGCCTGATCGAGAAGGCGTGGGTCGTCGCGTCCATCGAGTACGGCGCCTCGCGCGTGAGGTCGGGCCACCTCGTCCACGTCCTCCTCACCGACGACGACCTCTCGCGCCTCGCGCGGGAGATCTCGAAGGACCTCGCCGGGATCTCCGTCGAGCAGCTGACGAAGACGTTCCCCGACGTCGTCAAGGGCTCCGCGGAGGACCGCGAGGCGCAGGCCCTCTCGGAGGCGCCCGGCGCGGGCGGCGGGCCCGACGTCGCGATGGGCGTCCCCGGCAAGACGAAGTCCCTCGACCAGTACACCGAGGACCTGACCGCGAAGGCCCGCGCCGGGAAGATCGACCCGATCCTGGGCCGCGACTTCGAGATCCGCCAGGTCATCGACATCCTCACGCGCCGCCGCCAGAACAACCCGATCCTCACCGGCGAGGCGGGAGTCGGCAAGACCGCGGTCGTGGAGGGCTTCGCCCAGCGGATCGCCCAGGGGGACGTCCCGGGGCCGCTGAAGAACGTCGCCGTGAGGACGCTCGACCTCGGCCTCCTCCAGGCCGGAGCCGGGATCAAGGGCGAGTTCGAGAACCGGCTGAAGCAGGTCATCGACGAGGTGAAGGCCTCGCCGACGCCGATCATCCTCTTCATCGACGAGGCCCACACGATGATCGGCGCGGGCGGCACGGCGGGGCAGAACGACGCCGCGAACCTTCTGAAGCCGGCGCTCGCCCGCGGCGAGCTCCGGACGATCGCGGCGACGACCTGGGCCGAGTACAAGAAGTACTTCGAGAAGGACGCCGCGCTCGCGCGCCGCTTCCAGGTCGTCAAGGTCGAGGAGCCGAGCGAGGAGATCGCGATCGTCATGATGCGCGCCCTCGCGAAGAACCTCGAGAAGCACCACGGCGGGCTCCGGATCCTCGACGAGGCGGTCGAGTCGTCCGTCAAGCTCTCGCACCGTTACATCTCGGGCCGGCAGCTCCCCGACAAGTGCGTCTCGGTGCTCGACACGGCCTGCGCGAAGGTCAACATCAGCCAGGCCGCGACGCCCGCCCCGATCGAGGACTGCCGGCGGCGGATCGACCAGCTCACCGCCGAGATCGACGCCCTCGAGCGCGAGGCGGCGGCCGGCGCGGCGCACGGCGAGCGGATCGAGAAGGCGAAGGCGGCGAAGGCCGAGACCGAGGCCCGCCTCGCCGTCCTCGACGAGCAGTGCAAGAAGGAGATCGAGCTCGTCAACCTGATAAAGGAGACCCGCGGCAAGCTGGAGGCCGCGGTCGGCGGGTCGGACGTCGCGGGGCTCGAAGGGCTCCGGGGCGAGCTCGACCGTCTGAAGACGGAGCTGAAGGCCGTCCAGGGCGAAACGCCGATGATGCAGGCCGACGTGAACGCCCAGGCCGTCGCGGAGGTCATCGCGGGCTGGACCGGCATCCCCGTCGGGAAGATGCAGGCCGACGAGATCGAGACCGTCCGGAACCTCGCGAAGCTGCTCGGAGAGCGCGTCGTCGGCCAGGACCACGCCCTCGCCGCGATCGCCCAGAAGATCCAGACCTCCCGCGCGGGGCTCACCGACCCGCGCAAGCCGATCGCGGTCTTCATGTTCGTCGGGACCTCCGGCGTCGGGAAGACCGAGACCGCGATCGCGCTGGCCGAGACGCTCTACGGCGGCGAGCGGAACATGGTGACGATCAACATGTCGGAGTTCCAGGAAGCGCACACCGTCTCGTCGCTGAAGGGCTCCCCTCCGGGCTACGTCGGCTACGGAGAGGGGGGCGTCCTGACCGAGGCCGTGAGGCGCAAGCCCTACTCGGTCGTCCTCCTCGACGAGGTCGAAAAGGCGCACCCCGACGTCCTCGAGCTCTTCTACCAGGTCTTCGACAAGGGGCAGATGGAGGACGGCGAGGGGCGCGAGATCGACTTCAAGAACTGCGTCATCCTCCTGACGACGAACGCCGAGTCGGACGCGATGATGAAGATGTGCGCCGATCCCGACACCGCTCCGACGCCGGAGAAGATCGTCGAGACGATCAAGCCCGGCCTCGACAAGGTCTTCAAGCCGGCGTTCCTGGGCCGCATGTCGATCGTGCCGTACTACCCGATCTCCGAGTCCGTGATGAAGCTGATCATCAAGCTCCAGCTCGGCCGGATCGGCAAGCGCCTCATGGAGAACCACGGCGCGACGTTCAGCTGGGACGAGGCCGTCGTGAACGAGATCGGCAGCCGATGCAAGGAGGTCGAGAGCGGGGCTCGCAACGTCGACTCGATCCTCACGAGGACCGTCCTCCCCGACCTCTCGGGCGAGTTCCTCGCGCGGATGGCGCAGGGAGAGTCGATCTCGAAGGTCCACGTCCGCGTCGGGGAGGGCGGCGCCTTCGCCTACGACATCGCCTGACGTCCCCGCGCGGAAGCGGTTCGAGGGCCGGGGCCGCGCAGGCAGTCCCGGCCCTTCGTCCGCCCCCTTGGCGCGCGAGACGCGGTCGGGCGGACGGCGCTGCTGAGAAGCCGTCGCTCTGCCGGGCCAAGAACGTCGCCCGCCGTGACGCGCGGCACGTCCTCGCGGCGTCGAAGGCGTCGCGCGCGAGCCGATCCGGGACCATATTGGAGGGAACGGGACGGGGGCGGTGGGCACGGGGGTATCGCGTGGGCAGCTACGTCCAGCAGAACCGCAAGATCCGCGTCACGACCCCGATCGGAGAGGACGTCCTCCTCCTGAAGTCGCTCGAGGGTACGGACGAGCTCTCCCGGCCGTTCCGCTACCGGCTCGAGATGATCGCGGAGAACAAGGCGAAGGTCCCCTTCGACGGCATCCTCGGCAAGAAGGTGACCGTCCACCTCCAGCTGCCGGACGAGTCGACCGAGCACCACGTCAACGGCGTCTGCACCCGGTTCTCGCAGGCGGGTCGCGACGAGCACTTCACCCTCTACCGGGCCGAGATCGTCCCCGAGGTCCAGCTCCTCGCGCGAAAGGCGCGGAGCCGCGTCTTCCAGCGGAAGTCTGTGCCCGAGATCCTCAAGGAGGTGATGAAGGGCGTCACCGCCGAGTGGAAGCTCCAGGGGTCGTACGAGAAGAGGGACTACTGCGTCCAGTACCGGGAGACCGACTTCAGCTTCGTGTCCCGCCTGATGGAGGAGGAGGGGATCTTGTATTTCTTCCGGCAGGAGGACGGGAAGCACACGATGGTCCTGGCGGACGCCTCGTCCGAGTTTCCCGAGCTGCCGGGCGAGAGCGAGCTCGTCTACGAGGAGCTGGAAGGGGGCACCCGGGACGAGAACCGGGTCTGGGCCTGGGAGCGGGCGCAGGAGGCGCGGTCGGTCCGGTACGTCCTGTGGGACCACTGCTTCGAGCTGCCGCACAAGCACCTGGAGGCGGAGGAGCCGATCCTCGCGTCCGTCTCCGCCGGCCGCGAGCCGCACGCGCTCGCGGTGGAGGGCTCGGGCGAGTGGGAGCTCTACGACTGGCCGGGCGAGTACGCGCAGCGGTTCGACGGGATCAACCGGTCGGGCGGGGAGCAGCAGGACGAGCTGCAGAAGATCTTCCGGGACAACGCGCGGACGGTCGGCCTCCGGATGGACGAGGAGGCCGCCCTGGCCGTGGAGATCCGCGGCTCGAGCAACGTCAAGCACCTCGCGGCGGGCCACACGATGACGCTCAAGAGGCACTTCTCGGGCGACGGAGCGTACGTCCTCGCGTCGGTGACGCACCGGGCGACGTTCGGTGCCGACTACAGGTCGGGGAAGGACGAGGAGCTCGCCTACGCGAACGAGTTCACCTGCTTCCCGGCGGCGCTCCCTTTCCGGCCGCGGCGGCGGACTCCGAAGCCGGTCGTGCCGGGAAGCCAGACGGCCGTCGTCGTCGGGCCGAAGGGGGAGGAGATCTTCACCGACAGGTACGGGCGGGTGAAGGTCCAGTTCCACTGGGACCGGGACGGGAAGCACGACGAGGACGCGTCCTGCTGGGTCCGGGTCGCCCAGCTCGCGGCGGGGCGGCGGTGGGGGTCGTCGTTCTGGCCGCGGATCGGCCAGGAGGTGATCGTCGACTTCCTCGAGGGAGACCCGGACCGGCCGATCGTCGTCGGAACCGTCTACAACGCGGAGCAGATGCCGCCCTACCTCGGACAGGGCCCGGACGGAAAGCACCGGAACGACAACCGGGTCTCGGGGATCAAGACGAGCACGACGACGGGGGGAAACGGCTTCAACGAGCTCCGCTTCGACGACGCGAAAGGGGCGGAGCAGCTCTTCGTCCACGCCGAGCGGGACCTCGACGTGAGGGTGAAGAACGACGCGCGGGAGAGCGTCCTCGGCGACCGGCACGTGACGATCGGGCACGCGGGGGAGGGCGGGGGGACGGGCGAGTACCGCGAGCACGTCCGGAAGGGGAAGCACGTGGCGGTCGAGGGTGGCCTGGCGGCGCGCTATGGCGGGGCGAAGGTCCTCGTCGGAGGCGGCGACGAAGAGGGGGACCTCGACCTCTACGTCGAGGGGGAGATGAAGACGACCGTCGACGGCTCCGCGAACACGCACGTCAAGGGGGACCGGGTCGCCAAGGTCGACGGGAACGCGGGCGTGAAGGTCATGTTGAACGCGGGGCTCCTGGTGGATGGCCGCCTGTCGCTCCGGGCGAACGAGGAGACTCACCTCTCGAGCGCGGGAAAGGTCGTCATCACCGCCCCGGAGATCACCGTCGGCCGCTCGGACAGCAGCTTCATCAAGATCGACGCGAGCGGCGTGACGATCCTCGGGCCGCAGGTGAGGATCAACAGCGGCGGCGCGAAGGACGCGGGCTGGCAGCTCGACCCGCCCGAGCCCGCGGAGGCGGCGAAGGCCGCGCCGGCCGCGCCGGCCGAGGCGGACGACGCGAAGACTGGGCAGAAGTCGAGCTGAGGAGGGCGCCGATGGCGATGGCGGCCCGGCTGGGCGACATGCACAACTGTCCGTTGACGAACCCGGACGGGAGCCCCCACACCGGCGGGCCGATCCAGACCAGCGAGGGCAGCGTGCTGATCGAGTACATGCCGGCGGCGCGCCTGGGCGACCTGGCGACCTGCGTCGGAGCTTCGGACGCGATCTCCACGGGCGACGCCACCTGCCTGATCGGCTACATGCCGGCCGCGCGCGTGGGCGACGCGACCGCGCACGGAGGGGTGATCGTGGCCGGCGGCACGTCGGTCCTCATCGGAGGCTGACCGCCGATCCCTTCGGGCCAGCGACCGACCTCCGCGAGGACGGCCGGCCGCTCAGCCCCAGAGCCCGGCCAGCGGGGCCGGCGGCTCGGCGATCGACTGGAAGATCGCGAGCCTCACGGTGTCGGTCCCCTTCATCGTCAGGAGCGGCATCAGCCCCTTCTCCGCGACGGCCTGCATCGCCCGGACGGTGAAGAGCGCCTCGGCGCACGGCACGGCGCGCTTCTCGCCGTCCTCCGCCACGAGGGCGAACGGGAGGCCGGAGATCTCCTGCGCCGACCCGGGGCGGAGGCTCCAGCCGTCCTCGAGGAACGCCTCTCCGAGAAGGAGGGCCGTCGCGAGCGCCGGGCTTCCCCAGAGGTACTGCTCGTGCTCGGGCGGCGAGGCGAGCTCCTCGAAGTCGAACGCGTCGACGGCGTTCGTCTCCTTCCCGTAAGGGAGCCTGAGCAGGAGGCGCGGCAGCGCGAGGCCGACGGAGCGCGCCTCGGGGAGCCGTCGGAGCGCCTCCCAGGCGTCGGCGCCCTCGCCGGAGGG
>JAKLER010000264.1 GCA_022711615.1 Acidobacteriota bacterium | reverse complement strand
GCGAACGTGAAGAGGACGGCGAGGCCGAGGGCGGCAGTGCCGAGGCCCGGAAGGAGCGTTTTCATGGCTGGTGGGCGCGGATGGTAGCCGAGAAGCGCCCGGGAGCGTCAGACGAGCCGTTCGCGGAGGAGCGCGGCGTGCCTCCGGCTCACCTCGACCGGCTCGGGGAGGCCGCGCAGCCGGACCCGGAAGCCCGCCTTGAACCAGGGCTCGATCCGTTCCACGTGCTCGACGTTCACGATCGTCGAGCGGTGGACCCGGAGGAAGTGCCGCGGCGGGAGGAGCTCCTCCCACTCCTTCAGGCTCCGTCCCACGAGCGTCGTCCGGCCGTCGGCGGTCACCGCCTCGGAGGAGTCGCGCGCGGCCCTCAGGCAGACGATCTGCCTCACCCTCACGACCCGGTAGTGCGTCCCCGAGGGGACGATGAGCGGGTCGTCGAGGTGGAGCGGGCGGCCCGGCGCGCTCGCGGCCGGGGCCCCGTCGAGGAGCTTCCGCACGGCGGCGGCGAGCCGTTCCGGCGGGACCGGCTTCATCAGGTAGTCGAGGGCGTTCGCCTCGAAGGCGCGGAGGGCGTACTCGCTGTAGGCCGTCACGAAGACGACGCGCGTCCCGGCGGGGACCTTCTCGACGAGGTCGAAGCCGCTCGCCCCGGGCATCCGGATGTCGAGGAAGACGACGTCGGGCGAGAGCCGCGCGATCGCCGCTTCGGCCTCCGCGACGTCCCCCGCCTCGCCCGCGACCTCGATCTCGGGGTGGGCCGCGAGCATCCGGCGGAGCTCGGCGCGCGCGAGCCGCTCGTCGTCGACGAGGAGGGCGGTGAGGCGCGTCTTCACGCCCCCTCCGCCGGGACCTCGAGCCTCGCGACGACCCGCTCGCCCTCCTGCGCGATCGTGAACGCGTGCCGGCCCGGGAAGTGGTGGGCGAGCCGCTCGCGGACGTTCGCGAGGCCCGTCCCCGTCCCCTCGCACGTGCCGTTGCTGCCGAGCGTCCCGGTGTTCGTCACCTCGACGACGAGCCGGCCGGCCGCGAGGCGCGCGGAGATCCCGACGCGGAGCGGCATCGGGCTCGTCTCCATCCCGTACTTGACCGCGTTCTCGACGAGCGGGTGGACGAGGAAGCCGGGGAGGCGCGCGGCCTTCGCCGACTCCTCGACCTCCCAGGTCACCTCGAGCCGCTCCTCGAACCGGATCTCCTGGATCGCGAGGTAGCTCCGGATCGCCTCGAGCTCGGCCTCGAGCGGGATCTCGCCCGAGCGGGCGTGGAGGAGCGAGTAGCGGAAGAACTCGGAGAGCTCGGTCACCATCTGCCGCGCCTTGGCCCGATCCTCCTCGATGAGCGCCCGGATCGAGTTGAGCGCGTTGAAGAGGAAGTGGGGGTTCACCTGGTAGCGGAGCATCTCCAGGCGCGCCTGGCTCGCGAGGGCGTCGGCCCGGAGGGCCCGCTCCGTCTCGGCGTCGAGCCGGGCGCGGTAGGTGAACGCGAGGTAGAGCGCGCTCCAGGCCAGGAGCGTGATGCCCGAGTTCAGGCCGCTCTTGAAGGCGCCGGGCCAGACCGGCTTCTCCGGCCAGAGAAGGCGCGAGGCGGCCGCCGACCAGACGACGCCGAAGAGGAGGGAGGCGGCCACGGCGACGAGGACGAGCCGGCCGGTCCTCGGCCTCTCGGGGAGGAGATGCCGGTAGACCGCGAAGAGGCCGAGGCTCGTCGCGAACCCGAGCGACGCCAGGACCGCCTTCGCCGGGAGGAACTCGAGGAGCGCCCGGAACGAGGGCTCGGCGGCGTAGGCGAGGCCGGAGAGCCAGAGGATGAGGAAGTAGCTTCCCCAGCCGGCGAGCTGGGCGATCCAGAAGGGACGGGGAGGAAGCTTCATGGCGCGGCGGGCGGAACGGCTTCAGGGGGCCGTCTTCGAGGTGCCGGTGTAGGTCTTCTGGGCGATCTTCCACTCCCCGTCGATCTTCAGGAGGGAGAGGTAGTCGACGAAGAAGACCTTCGGGTAGTCGAGCTCGACCTTCGCGAGAGCGGCGTCGCCCGCCACGTCGATGGAGACGATCCGGCGCTTCCGCTGCGCCTCGTCGGGGGCGGGCTTGCCGGCGGCGCGGGCGACGAAGTCGGGCGCCGACATCGAGACGAGCTTCCCGTCGCGCACGCCCGTGACCATCGCGGTGGGGTGGAACGCCTTCCGCCACTCCTCTCCGTCGCCGGTCGCGTGTCCCCGCAGGTAGGCCTCGACGGGCGCGCGGACGGCCGGGTCGGCCTCGCCGGGAGGAAGGGACGTCGCGATGAGCGGGACGAGGAGGAGCGCGAGGAGGACGATGGCGGCGAGCAGGGCGAGCGTTCTCTTCATGAAGGCCTCCCGCGCGCCCGGAAGGCGCGGCGCTTCCGTTCGGGGCCCGGTCGTCGTTTCCGGCGTCGCGATCATGCGGGAAATCTGTCCCGGCGACGACGGGAGGTCACGCCGGAGCCTGCGAGCGGCGCGAACCGTCGACGAGCGGTCGATTCCGGCGACGAGCGGAGGGGAGGAGAATGCCCCGGTCGCGGACGGACGCGACGGAGGTGACGGCGTGAGGGGATTCGGCGTGCTCGTGGCGGTCCTCGCCCTCGGAGCGCTCGCGGCGGCGCCGGAGGGGGAGCGGGCGGACCTCGTCCTCCGGAACGGCAAGCTCCTCACGATGGACCCGGAGCGCCCCGTCGCGTCGGCCCTCGCGATCGCGGGGGACCGGATCGTCGCGGTTGGAAGCGACGCCGAGATCGACCGCCTCCGCGGCGAAGGGACGCGCGTGATCGACCTCGCCGGGAAGGCGGCGATGCCGGGGTTCATCGACGGGCACGCGCACTTCACCGGGATCGGCGACGCCCGGATTGCCCTCGACCTGCGAGGAGCGGCGAGCTGGGACGAGGTCGTCGCACGCGTCGCGGCCGCGGCGAAGAAGGCCCGGCCGGGCGAGTGGATCCTCGGCCGCGGCTGGCACCAGAAGGAGTGGGCCTCTGCGCCTTCGCCGAACGTCGAGGGGTTTCCGCTCCACGCCTCGCTCAGCGCGGCGACGCCGGAGAACCCGGTCCTCCTCTCGCACGCGAGCGGCCACGCCGCCTTCGCGAACGCCGTCGCGCTCGAGCGCGGCGGCGTGGGGCGCGACACGAAGGCGCCGGACGGAGGCGAGATCCTCCGCGACGCCTCCGGCGCGCCGACGGGCCTCCTCCGCGAGACGGCCGAGGACCTCGTCTCGGCGGCGCTGCAGAAAGACCTCGCGCGGCGGACGCCGGCGGAGGTCACCGCGGACCTCGACAGGCGGATCGACCTCGCCGTGGAGGAGTGCCTCCGAAAGGGGATCACCTCGATCCACGACGCGGGGAGCTCCCTCGACGTCGTCGCGCGCTACCGGCAGCGGGCCGAGGCCGGGACGCTCGGCGTCCGCGTCTACGCGATGCTCTCCTCCTCGAACGAGGAGCTCGAGCGGGAAGCGGCGCGGGTCCGCGTGATCGGCGCCGGGCGGAACCACCTCACCGTCCGGGCCGTGAAGAGGCTCGCCGACGGGGCGCTCGGCTCCCGCGGCGCCTGGCTTCTCGCCCCGTACGCCGACGCTCCGGGGACCGGGCTCTGCACCTACCCGATGATGGACCTCGAGCGGACGGCCGAGATCGCGGCGGCGAACGGCTTCCAGCTCGGGACGCACGCGATCGGCGACCGCGCGAACCGCGAGGTCCTCGACGTCTACGCGCGCGTCCTCGCACGCCACCCGAGAAAGGACCTCCGCTTCCGGATCGAGCATGCCCAGCACCTCGACCCGGCCGACGTCCCGCGCTTCGGGAAGCTCGGCGTCCTCGCCATGATGCAGGGGATCCACTGCCCCTCCGACGCGCCGTTCGTGCCGGCCCGCCTCGGCGTCACGCGCTCGCGCGAGGGGGCTTACGCCTGGCGGCGCCTCCTCGACGCCGGGGCGCGGATCGGCAACGGCACCGACGCCCCGGTCGAGGACGTCGACCCGATCGCCTCGCTCCACGCCTCCGCCACGCGGCAGCCGAAGAAGGGGCCGGCGTTCTTCCCGGAGCAGCGGATGACGCGGATGGAGGCGCTCCGCTCCTACACCGTCGCGAACGCCTACGCCGCCTTCGAAGAGGGGATCAAGGGGACCCTCGCACCGGGGATGCTCGCCGACGTCGTCGTCCTCTCGAAGGACCTCTCGACCGTCCCCGACGCGGAGATCCCGTCGACGCGGATCCTCGCGACCGTCGTCGGCGGGCAGGTGGTCTTCGAAGCGTCGCGATGAGGCGGCTGGACGCGGCGTGGGCCGCGGCCCGGGCCCGGGCGAGGGCCCGGGCCTTCCCTCCGGGGAGCGTGACCTTCCACCTCGGGGCGTGGTCGCGCGGCCGGCTCGCGGAGGACGAGGCCGAGGCGGCGAGGGCCCTCCTCGAGCATCACGGCTTCTCCCGCCTGCTCGTCCTCCACGGCTCCGCGCTCGAGGTGGACGGCGCGGTCGTCCTCGTCGTCGGACCGCGAGGCATCGGGAAGTCGACCGCCTGCCGGGAGCTCGTGCGCCACGGTAGGGGGAAGCTCCTCGAGGACGGTCTCCTCGTCGTCGGGGAGCACGGGGGAGCCTGGCGGCTCGTCGAGACGGGCACTCTCCCCGTCCTTCGTCGGACGGCCCGCCTCAAGGCCGGGCCGCGCCGCCTTCTCCCGCGCGTCGAGGGCATGCCGCACCCGGGGGAGCGGTGGGCCGAGGGCCTTCGCCGGCGCCTTCACCGCGCGCTCGACGAGCAGGCTTTCCGCGCGGCGGTGCTCCTCGCCGGCGGTCGTCCGGCCGGATCGGTGGGTTGCCTCCGCACGGTAGGTCGGGTCGTCGTCGCCGAGGAGCCGTTCACCCCGTCCGGCTCCTTCGAGATCGACGGGCGCGGGATGACGGAGGTCCCGGACGTGGCCTCCCGCGTTCCGGCGAGCTGCGGCGTCCGGCGCCTCGCGGCGACGGGGCCGCGCGCCGAGGTCGTCGCGCGCCTCGTCGCCGCGATGCGCGGCTGACGCCTCGGCCACGGGGCGACCGTACGGCTCCGCGTCGGCTCCCCCCGGCGGTTCCCCTTCTCCTAGACTCCCGACCGAAGTCCCGACCCGGAGGCGACCCATGGCGCGAACGTCCCGCGACCCGGAGACGTCCCTTCTCCTCGACCTCCTCGCGGAGGCGTACGAGAGGAGGTCGTGGCACGGCACGAACCTCCGCGGATCGTTCCGCGGGATGACAGCCGCCGAGGCGGCCTGGCGGCCGGCCGAGGGGCGGCCGAACGCCTGGGAGCTCGCCCTCCACGCCGCCTACTGGAAGTACGCCGTGCGGCGGAAGCTGACGGGGGAGAAGCGCGGCTCCTTCCCGCTCGAAGGGAGCAACTGGTTCCGGCGGCCCGAAGGCGAGCCCGCCGAGGACGCCTGGAAGGCGGACCTCTCCCTCCTCGCCGCCGAGCACCGGGCGCTCGTCGCGGCCGTCGCGGAGCGCCTCCCGGGGCTCACGGGGCCGGCGCGCGCGAAGGCGCTCCACCTCGTCCGCGGCGTCGCGGCGCACGACCTCTACCACTGCGGACAGGTGCAGGCTCTGAAGAAGCTCCGACCGAAGGGATGACGGGCGGCTTCTTCCCCCCGACGCGCGCCTCGGTCGTCGACGCGCTCCGGAGCGGCGACGCCGCCGAGCGCGAGCGTGCCCTCGAGACCCTCGTCGCGGCCTACTGGCGGCCGGTCTACCGGCACGTGCGGCGGAAGTGGGGGAAG
>JAKLER010000263.1 GCA_022711615.1 Acidobacteriota bacterium | reverse complement strand
GAGGAGGACGGAGCCGACCGGCTTGACGCCGAACGCCGCGAGGACGCCGAGGCCGAGCTCGGCGAGGTTCGCGTAGGCGGGCTCCTTCGCGAGGAGCGCCGCCTCCCGCTCCGACTCGGGGCCGCGAGTGAGGACCTCGACGGCGCGGTTGCGCTCGACGCGGTAGCGGACGACCTCCTTGCCGAACTGGACCGGGAGGACGCCCTCCGAACGGCTCGGGTCGCCTTCGACCTCTCCCTCGTAGGGGACGATGTACGACTCGCCCGAGGGGAGGTTCCCGGCGACGCCGCGCTTCGGGAGGAGGCCGCCGGAAGCGTGGCCCGTCCGGTGACGCAGGTCGAGGTGAAGGCGATCCTCGCCGGCCGGGCGGCGGAAGACGAAGTCGGCGCCAATCGCGCGGTCGAGGTGCGCCTTCAGGATGTCGACGCGGCGGTTCACCTCGCCGTAGTCGAGCCGGAGGGCCGGGATCATCGCGGCGGAGAAGCCGGGCATCGTCGCGGCGCGCATCGGGTGCTTCTTCGCGGCCATCTTCAGCGGCGCCGTCGAGCTGAACTTCGTCAGCGCGAGGAGCATCGGGAACGTGTCGAAGATCTCCGTCATCGCGACCGAGGCCGCCGGGTCGAGCTCCGCGGCGCTCGCCGGGACGGGGCCGCCCGCATGGATCCAGCAGCGGCCCGGAAGGTCGCCGTTGTTCGTGTGGACGTTCGGGTAGAGGAGGAGGCGCGTTTCGTACCCGGCCTCGCGGACCTGCATCCCGAGGAGCTCCGCCCACTCGGCGGCGATCGCGCGGCGGGCCGCCCAGGGGGCGTCGTCGAGGACCTTCTCGTCAGGGAGGTCGACCATGATCCCGAGGCGCGTGTCCTCCGCGGTCGGCTGGAAGACGCGGGAGACGAGGGCGGAGAGCTCGAGCGCGGTGATCGTTTCGGGCACGGGGGCCTCCTCGGCGCGGATCGTGCCCGAAGCGCGAGGGGGTGTCGACCGGGCCTGGCGTCAGCGGGGCGGCCGCGCCGAGGCCGCGACGAGAAGGCGAACCTCGACCGTCCGGGCCGCCGCGAGCGCGAGGGTGGCCCTCACCGGCCGCCTCGCCCATGCCGGCAGGCGTCGACGCCGTGGCGAGTCCCGTCCTCGAAGCGGTCGCCCGCCGTCCTCAGCCGGAGGCGCAGCTTCACGAGCGCGCCGTGGAGCGGGTGCTCCTCGACGGCGCGCACGAACGCGAAGGGGCCGAGGGAGGCGGAGCGGCGCCGCTCGGACTCGGGGACGAGCGGGTCGTCGTCGAAGAGGAGGTCGTTCCCCCACTGGGCCGGCCAGCCGGCGCCCCAGAGCTGGTGGTGGACGTGGGCGGGGTTCCGTCCGCCGGGGTAGGGCGCGGGGCGGATCGTGTCGTACGCGAAGCGGCCGTCGGAGTCCGTCCTCATCCAGCCCTTCAGCCGCGGAGGCCGGCCCGGGGGCGCGTAGACGCCGGTCGCGTCGGTCTGGTAGGCGTAGACGACGACGCCGGCGGCGGGGGTCGTCCCGTCGGGAGCGAGGACGAGACCTTCGACGCGGAGCGGCGAGCCCGGCTCGCCCGGCGGCGCGAGGCGCGCCTCGGGGCGGGCGACGAGGCACGGGTCGTCGTCGCGGGAGGCGGCGAGGGCGCCTCCCCACGCCGCGGCGGCGGCGCCGAGGCCGAGGGCGAGGAAGCGGCGGCGGGTCGGGACGGGGCGGTCGTTCATGGGCGGCCTCCGTTCGCGTGCTCTGCGGTTCGTGGGGGAGGACGCGGCCGCGGGGGGCGCTGTTAACGTAGCGGTGGTGTGAGCAGGGCTGCTAACGGTCCGGCGCCGGCGCGCGTCCTTTCAGCACGATGGAGGAGAGCGCGGCGTTCGCGGAGGGGTCCGCCGTGGGGCTGAGGCTCGCCGCGCCCGGACCGGCCGCGAGCGGCGCGGAGCTCGTCGCCGCGGCGCGCGACGGGGACCGCGACGCTTTCGACGAGCTCTACCGGCGCTACTGGCGCCTCGTCCGCGCGGTCCTCCTCGCGCGCCTCCCGCGCCCCGACGCCGAAGACCTCGCGCAGGAGGTCTTCCTGGCGGCGTGGGAGAAGCTCGGCGACCTCCGCGACCCGGAGGGCTTCGGCGGGTGGGTCGCGGCGATCGCGCGGAACCGGGCGGCGAGCCACGTCCGCTCGGCCCCCCGCCACGCGCCGCTCCCCGACGACCTCCCCGGGGGCGCCCGCGCCGACGAGGGGCCCGGCGCGGTCCTCGCCGCCATCCGCCTCCTCCCGGAGGCCTACCGAGAGCCGCTCGTCCTTCGCCTCCTCGAGGGGATGAGCGGCCCCGAGATCGCACGCGAGACGGGGCTGACGGAAGGCTCCGTCCGCGTGAACCTCCATCGCGGCTTCGCGAAGCTCCGCGGGCTGCTCGGAGGACGCCGATGAGCGACTACCTCTGGAACCCCGCGCACGAGCCTGATCCCGACGTGAGGGCGATCGAGGAGCGCCTCGCCCCGCTGCGGCGCGAGCCGCCGTCCCTCCGGGAGCTCCCGGACCGCTCGCCCGTCCTCCCGCCCTCCTGGCGCCGCCTCTTCGTCGCGGCGCCGGCCCTCCTGGCGGCGTGCCTCCTCGTCGCCGCCTCCCTCGCGCTCCTCGCGCGCGGCAAGGGCTGGGAGGTGCGCTGGGAGGGGGAGCGGACGACGCGCCTCGCGCGCGGAGAGTGGCTCGAGACGGGCGGCGCGACGGCCCGGCTCTCGGTGGGGCGCATCGGGACGCTCACGCTCGAGCCCGGGACGCGCCTCCGCCTCGTCTCCGACTCTCCCCGCGACCACCGCGTGGCGCTCGCCCGCGGCACCGTCCGCGCGGAGATCCAGGCGCCGCCGCGGCGCTTCTTCGTCGAGACCCCCGCCGCGACCGCGATCGACCTCGGCTGTGCCTACACCCTCTCAACCGACGAGGCCGGGAACGGGCTCCTCCGGGTCCGCGCCGGGTGGGTCTCGTTCGAGAGGCGGACGGCCGGCGCGCTCGACGAGGTCGTCGTCCCGGCCGGCGCCTCGTGCCGTGTCTCGGCGCGGCGGGGACCGGGCGTGCCGGCCTGGGACGACGCTCCGGAGCCGTTCCTCTCCGCCCTCGCGCGGTGGGAGGAGAGCGCGGAGAGCGCCGGCGACGCCCCGCCGCTCGACGACCTCCTCCGCACGGCGCGGCCGCGGGACGGCCTCACGCTCCTCGGCCTCGCGCCCCGCCTCGACGCCGCGGGGCGCGCGGCGGTCTTCGACCGCCTCGCGGCGCTCTCGCCGACGGCGGCGCTCCCGTCGCGCGACCGCTTCGTCGCGGGCGACGCCGGCGCGCGCGAGGCGCTTCGCGGCGTCCTCGGCCTTCCGACGCCGTGAAAGGGCGCGGGAGCCCCCGCGCCCGCGCTCAGCCTCCGACGACGACGACGGTGAGGTCGTTCACGTTCGTGCCGGTCGGCCCGGTCTTCAACTGGCTGCCGGCCGCCGCGAGCGCCGGGTAGGCGTCGTTCGCCGCGAGGGCCGCGGCCGGGTCGAGGCCCGCCAAGCGGATCGCCCCCGCCGTCGCGCCGTCGACGATCGCGCCGGAGGAGTCGGTCGGGCCGTCGGAGCCGTCGGTGGCGAGCGCCATCACCGAGACCCCGTCGATCCCTTCGAGCGCGAGCGCCGCCGCGAGCGCGAGCTCCTGGTTCCGGCCGCCGCGGCCCTCCCCGCGCACCGTGACCGTCGTCTCGCCGCCGAAGACGAGACAGGCGGGCGGCGGCACCGGGTCGCCGTGCGCGAGGACGCCGCGGCCGAGAGCGGCGACGACGCGGGCGACCTCGCGCGCCTCCCCCTCGACGAAGGTCGAGAGGAGGAGCGTCGTGTAGCCGAGCGCGCGGGCCTCGTCGACAGCCGCGAGCGCGGCGAGGCGATTCGAGCCGACGAGGACGTTGTGGACGCGGCCGAAGAGCGCGTCACCCGGTTTCGGCGTGTCGGGCAGGCGTCCCTCCGCGCCCTCGCACAGGCGGGCGCGGACGGATGCGGGGAGCACGCCGGCGAGGTCGCGGCGCTCGACGACCGCCCACGCGTCCGCGAACGTCGTCGGGTCGGGCGCCGTCGGTCCGGAGGCGATGACGTCGAGCGGGTCGCCGACGACGTCGGAGAGGATCAGCGAGACCACCGTGGCGGGCGCGGCGAGCCGCGCGAGCTGCCCGCCTTTCAGCCGCGAGAGGTGCTTCCTCACGGCGTTCAGCTCGACGATCGACGCTCCGGAGCGGAGGAGGAGTCCGGTCGCCTCCTGCAGGTCGGCGAGCGTGATCGGCTCGGCCGGGTCGGCGAGGAGGGCGGAGGCTCCGCCGGAGAGGAGCGCCAGGACGACGTCGCCCTCGCGGCCTCCCGAGAGGAGCGCCTCGACGGCGGAGACGGCCTCGCGACCCGTCTCGTCGGGGACCGGATGCCCCGCCTCGAAGGCATCGATCGCGGGAGGGACCGTCCGGCCCACGAGGTGCCCGTGCTTCGTCACGAGAACGCCCCGCTCGATCCGGTGTCCGAGGATCGACGCGGCGGCGGCGGTCATCGCGGCGGCCGCCTTGCCGGCGGCGACGATCCGGACCGATGAGTCGGCGGAGAGCGGCACGCGGGCGTCGCCAGCCCGGAGGTCGCCGCCCTCGGTCGAGAGGAAGCGCGCGACCGCTCTCGCCGGCTCGACAGCGGCGACGGCGGCGTCGCGGATCCGGTCGAGGTGAGCCCGGCGGCGGGCGCTCGCGTTCGAGTCCATGCGCGGCATTGTGCGCCGTGGCGGGCCCTCCCTTCCGTTCCCCGGCACGACGGTCAGTCGCCGTAGAGGCGAACGCGGTAGCGGAGCTGAAGGATCGGCCGCACGGCCTCGCGCGCCTCGCCGCCGGTTCTCTCCGCGAGGCGCGGCGCGATCCAGGGGCTCCAGTCGGCCTTCGGGTCCGGCTTCGCCCTCCACCGCGGCGAGAAGACCTCGACGTGCCGGTCCGCGACGCGGACGACGACGAGGCGGCCGGAGGCGCGATGAAGGGGGTTCTGGACGAGCGGAACGACGATCGCGTCGCCCTCCTCGCGCACCCGGTCCGAGAGGACGACGGCGACCGGCCGGGTCTTCGCCGTCTGGACCTCGACGTCGAGCCAGCTCGACGGGGATCCGGCCGGCGCATCCGCCTTCCTGACGCGAAGCTCGAGCTCGAGGGACGCGAGAGTGTCGCCGTACTTCGCGGGCCCCTCGTGCGAGAGCGTGAAGGCCCACAGTAGAGCCGCGGCGAGGACGCCGAGGCCGAGGAGGCCCAGCAGGGCGGAGCCGGCGGCCCTCATCCCCTCGCCCGCTGGAGCGGCCCTCGCGTAGAGGACGACACCGACGACGAGGCCCGCGAGCGCCCCGAGGACCCCGACGGCGACGACGAGATACCCGGCGGCCCCCTCGCGGGTCGTGACGTTCGCCGCCTTCGCGAAGACCGTTGCGAGGAGCGCCGCGACGAGCCCGCCGACGACGGCACCCGCGAGGCCGGAGAGGGCGCCGAGGACGGCCCTCACGCCCCCAGCCTCGGATCGCCGGGCCTGCCGGTGACGTCGGAGCTCCCGATGCGGACGCCGGGGGCGAGCGTCATTCCTTCTCCTCGAACTCGGCCAGCCAGATGTCCGATTCGTCGGTGCTCTCGTGCCAGGCGAGGACGCGTCCGTCGGGCGAGAGGGCGGCCGAGCCGATCTCTCCTCCTTCGGGGGCCGTGACGAGCGTCCGCAAGCCGCCCTTCTCGAGGTCGAAGAGCCGGATCTCGCGCCGGCTCACGAGGAGGAGCCTGCGGCCGTCCGG
>JAKLER010000262.1 GCA_022711615.1 Acidobacteriota bacterium | reverse complement strand
AAGTGCCACGCGGACGTCGTCCACGACATCGACCGGGTGACGCGCGAGGGACGGGAGCTCTCCTGCATCTCGTGCCACCGGTCCGTCGGCCACCCGCACTGAGCGCCTCCACGGGAAGCGAGGGAGAGAGATGACCGAGAAGAAGAGCAGCACCGTGAGGACGATCCTCGTGGTCGCGGCGATCGCCGCGTTCGCGGCCGTCGGCGTGACGGCGCTCCTCGTCAACATCATGGAGCACAAGCAGGAGGCGCGGAACCCGTTCTTCCGCGTGGTCGAGCTGGACGACGACACGGAGGACCCGGCCGTCTGGGGGAAGAACTTCCCGATCCAGTACGACACCTACAAGCGCACCGTCGACATGGTCCGGACGAAGTTCGGCGGCAGCGAGGCGCTCCCGAGGACGCCGACGGAGAAGGACCCGCGCACGCAGGTGACGACCTCGAAGATCGAGGAGGACCCGCGGCTGAAGCGGATGTGGCTCGGCTACGCCTTCGCGGTCGACTTCCGCGAGGAGCGGGGCCACGCCTACATGCTCGACGACCAGACGTTCACGGAGCGCCAGCAGGTCGTCAAGCAGCCGGGGACCTGCATGAACTGCCACGCTTCCACCTACGTCGCGATGAAGAAGCTCGGCAACGGCGACATCGTGAAGGGCTTCGAGGCGATCAACCAGATGCCGTACTTCGACGCGCGCAAGCACGTGAAGCACCCGGTCGCCTGCATCGATTGCCACGACTCGAAGACGATGGCCCTCCGCGTGACGCGGCCCGCGTTCATGGAGGGGATCCGGGCCTACAAGGCGTCCCAGGGGGTCGCCGACTACGACGTCAACACGATGGCGACCCGCCAGGAGATGCGGACGTACGTCTGCGGCCAGTGCCATGTGGAGTACTACTTCAAGGGGGCCGAGAAGCGGCTCACGTTCCCGTGGCACAAGGGGCTGAAGGCCGACGAGATCCTCGCCTACTACGACGAGGTCGGGTTCAAGGACTGGACCCATGCGGAGACCGGCGCCCCGAACCTAAAGGCCCAGCACCCCGAGTTCGAGATGCACAACCAGGGGATCCATGCCCGGTCGGGCGTGGCGTGCGCCGACTGCCACATGCCGTACACGAAGGTCGGGGCGATGAAGGTCTCCGACCACCACGTGAGGAGCCCTCTCCTGAACATCAACAAGGCCTGCCAGACCTGCCACCGCTGGTCGGAGGAGGAGCTGAAGGCACGGGCCGAGACGATCCAGTCGCGGCACATGGAGATGAGGAACCTGGCCATGGACGCCCTGATGTCGCTCATCGACGACCTGAAGGCGGCGAAGGAGGCCGGGAAGAGCGACGAGGAGCTCGCGGTCGCGCGCGACTTCCAGCGCCGGGCATCGTTCCTCCTCGACTTCGCCGAGGCCGAGAACTCCACCGGCTTCCACGCGCCGCAGGAAGGGGCCCGGGTCCTCGCGCAGTCGATCGACGCCTCGCGCAAGGGACAGCTCGCCGTCCGCGGTGCGCTCCCGGCCACGCCGCAGCCCCTCCAGAAGGCGGGGGCGCCGGCCGCGCCGAAGGCCCCGGAGAAGGTGGCGCTCCTCTCGGCGCGCTGAGGGCGACGGGCGACCCGGTCGTCTCCGAGACGGCCCCCGGGGAGACCCGGGGGCCGTTCGACCCTCCGGACCCCGGAGGCGGGAGAATCGCGGCATGGACGCCGCCGCCTACTCGGCCTTCACCGACGCCCTCTTCCGGCGGCTCGACGGCGACCCGCGCGTCGTCGGCCTCGTCGCGCTCGGATCGATGTCGGGCGACGGTCCGGCGCCCGACGACTTCTCCGATCACGACTTCTTCGTCGTGACCCGGAGCGGGGCGCAGGAGGCGTACCGGACGGACCTCGTCTGGCTTCCCGGGGCGGAGCGGGCGGTCCTCGTCCACCGCGAGACGGAGCACGGGCTGAAGGTGATCCTCGACGACGGGCACCTCCTCGAGCTCGCCGTCTTCGATCTCGACGAGCTGCGCGTCGCCCGGGCGAACCGCTACCGCGTCCTCCTCGACCGGGGGGGCGTCGCGGAGGGGATGGCGGCGATCGCCGCGAAGCCTGCGGAGTCGCCGACGGACCGCTGGCTCTCTGGGCAGCTCCTCGGGAACCTCCTCGTCGGGGGGGGGCGTGCGGCGCGGGGCGAGCTCCTCTCGGCGCGTCTCTTCGTCGCGGGCCACGCGACGGCGCACCTGCTCCGGCTCCTCTCGCGCCACGTCCCGCCGGAGGCTCCCGTCCCTCTCGACGACCTCGATCCGTTCCGCCGCTTCGAGCGCGCCTCCCCGCGGCTCGGAGCCGAGCTGAACGCGGCGCTCTCGCTCCCGCCGCTCGCGGGCGCCCTCGCCCTCCTCGACCTCGCCTCGCGCGAGCTCGGGGGCCGCGTCGCCGGGTGGCCGGCCGCGGCGGCGGAAACGGTCCGGAGGAGGCTTTCCAGGATGCGGGACGGGGGCGGCGCCGGGTAGAATCCCCGGTTGCCATGCTGTTCAAGACCATCATCGAGCCTTTCCGCATCAAGTCGGTCGAATCGGTCAAGTTCACGACGCGCGAAGAGCGCGAGAAGGCGCTCGTCGAGGCGGGATACAACGTGTTCCTCGTCCCGGCGGAGGACGTCCTCATCGACCTCCTGACCGACTCCGGCACGGGCGCGATGTCGTCCGCGCAGTGGGGCGCGCTCATGCAGGGAGACGAGAGCTACGCCGGGAGCCGCTCGTTCTTCCGCTTCCGCGACGTGATCCAGGACCTGACCGGGTTCAAGCACGTCATCCCGACGCACCAGGGGCGGGCGGCCGAGCGCATCCTCTTCCACACGATCCTCAAGCCCGGGATGGTCGTCCCGAGCAACACGCACTTCGACACGACCCGGGCGAACATCGAGGTGGAGCAGGCCGAGGCCCGCGACCTCGTCATCGCCGAGGGGAAGGTCCCCTCGCTGATCCATCCTTTCAAGGGGAACGTCGACCTCGCGAAGCTCGAGAAGACGCTCGCCGAGGACGGCGACCGCGTCCCGCTCGTGATGGTGACCGTCACGAACAACTCGGGCGGCGGGCAGCCCGTCTCCCTCGAGAACCTCCGCGGCGTGAGGGCCCTCTGCGACAAGTACGGCAAGCCCTTCTTCCTCGACGCCTGCCGCTTCGCGGAGAACGCCTGGTTCGTCAAGCAGCGCGAGGCGGGGCAGGCCGACCGGACGCCGAAGGCGATCGCGCAGGAGATGTTCTCGCTCGCGGACGGCTGCACGATGTCGGCCAAGAAGGACGGCCTCGCGAACATCGGCGGCTTCCTCGCGCTGAACGACGACGAGCTGGCCGCCTCGTGCCGCAGCCTCCTGATCCTCACGGAAGGCTTCCCGACGTACGGCGGCCTCGCCGGCTACGACCTCGAGGCGATCGCCCGCGGCCTCGAGGAGGTCGTCGAGGAGCCGTACCTGCGCTACCGCATCCGCTCGACGGCCTACCTCGCCGACAAGCTGACGGCCGGAGGCGTCCCGATCATCCAGCCCCCCGGCGGGCACGCGGTCTACCTCGACGCGCGGGCGATGCTCCCGCACGTGGCGCCGCTCCAGTACCCCGGCATCGCGATCGCGAACGCGCTCTACCTCGAGGCGGGGATCCGGGGCGTCGAGATCGGGACGGTGATGTTCGGCCTCCACCCCGACGGGACGGAGGCGCCGGGGCCGATGGACCTCGTCCGGCTCGCGATCCCGCGGCGCGTCTACACGCAGTCGCACATCGACCTCGTCGCCGAAGGGGTCCTCGAGGTCTTCCGGAAGCGCGAGGAGCTGCGCGGCTACCGGATCACCGAGGCCCCGAAGGTCCTTCGGCACTTCTCGGCCCGCTTCGCGCCGCTCTGAGCCGGTGCGGGGCCGCACCCCGCGGGATCGGGAGAGACGACCCCGCGCCGGGGTGCCGGCGCGGGGAGCGGCCTACGCCCGGGATCCTTCCTCGTCGGGGCGCAGCGTTCGCGTTTCCTCGTGGTATTCGTCGTCGACGTTGACGGCCCAGAGGTCGTTCGAGGCGCCGTAGAGATTCCTCACCGCGTAGAGACCCGTCACCATCGCGTGGTCCTGGTTGTTGTAGCGGTGCATCCCGTTCCGTCCGACCTGCTGGAGGTTCGGGAGGCGCTCCGCGAAGAAGCGCCGGACAACGTCGACCTTCTCGGAGTAGCCCGGGTCGTACATCGGGTAGGTCTTCGGCATCCTCACGACGGCGCCGTCGAGGACCCGGGCCCCCTCCGGGACGAGGCCCGTCTTCGTGATCTCCGCCCGGCCCGTCTCGAGGAGCTCGTCGTCGGGCGCGGACCAGACCGGGTCGGTGTCGAAGCAGAAATACTCGAGGCCGAGGCACGTGACGCCGGGGCGGGGGACCATCGCGGCCGACCAGTTCCCGAAGTTCTGGACGCGGCCGATCCGCACCTCGGGACTGTGGATGTAGACCCAGTTGTCGGGGAAGAAGCGCTCCCCCTCGAACATCAGCGCGACGAGGATGTAGTCGCGGTAGCGGAGAGCGCGGGCGGCCTCCAGGACCTCCGGCGGCGGGGGAGGGTCGAGCGCGAGGACGGCGTCGGAGAGGGCCATCGAGGAGACGTAGGCGTCGCCCGTGAAGGTCTCCCGTCCGGCCGAGCCGTCCGTCTCGACCGCCGTGACGCCCTGCCCCTCCTGCCAGCCGATGCGTGCCACGCTCCGACCGAGGAGGACGCGGGAGCCGCGCTCCTCGAGCCGGGTCGTGAAGCGCTCCCACATCTGGCCCGGACCGAGGCGCGGGTAGTCGAACTCCTCGATCAGCGTCTTCACGCTCCTGTCGGGTTTCACGGCGTGCCAGACCGCCTTCCAGAGCGAGAGGCCGCGGATGCGCTGGGCGGCCCAGTCGGCGCGGATCTGCGTGCAGGGGACGCCCCAGACCTTCTCGGTGTAGGTCTTGAAGAAGATCGAGAAGAGGCGCCGACCGAAGCGGTTCGAGACCCACGTCTCGAAGTCCTCCTCGGGCCTCCGGGGCGCGAGGCGGGCGGCGAGGAAGCTGAGGCCGCATCGGAGGCTCTCGAACGGGCCGAGACCGAAGAACGCTTCGAACGGCTTGAGCGGGTAGGAGAAGAGCTTCCGGCGATAGAGGATGCGGGACTGCCGCGGGACGCGCAGGAAATCGTCCGCGAGCATCTCGTGCCAGAGCTCCTCGACCTCGCGGACCTTCGTGAAGAACCGGTGGCCGCCGATGTCGAACCGGTACCCGCGCCGCTCGACGGTCCGGGCGATCCCGCCGACGACGTCGTCCCGCTCGAGGACGGTCGCGGTCCCCCCGTGCCGGACGTTCTCCCAGGCCGCGGTGAGTCCCGCCGGCCCGGCGCCGACGACGACGAGGGAGAGCGGGCGCGGGGCGGTCGAGGTGTCGATCATCGGCGTGGAGTCCCCCGGGGAGCCGTCGGGCTCCGGCCTCGCGGCGACGCCCCTCGCAGAGTGTCGCACGCCGGGATCGGGCGGAGGCCGGAGCCGGACGGCTCCGCGATGGCTCAGATCGAGATCGAGCCCTTCCGGAAGGCCGTCTTCCCGAGGCGGGCGTCGACGACGACGGGCCGACCGGCTCGGGCCAGGCGGAACGCCTCTGCGAGGAGCGCGCCGCGGCGCGCCGGGTCGTCGAGGAGGAGCCCCTCGCCCCCGAGCCCCCGGGCCGCGGCGTGGTAGTCGGTCGAGCGGAGGACGGTCCCGACGTCGTCGCCGAGAACCTCCACCTGCTCGCGCGCGATCTGCGTCCACGCGGCGTCGTTCCCGATCACGGCGACGACGCCGAGCG
>JAKLER010000261.1 GCA_022711615.1 Acidobacteriota bacterium | reverse complement strand
GAGGATCCGGAAGGCCGGGAGGCGGTGCTTCTTCGCCTCGCCGAGGCGCCAGCGGCGAAGCGCGTCGACGAGCGCCGGGAGCGCGCCGGGCGCCTCGGGGCCGGCCTTCGCGGGGGCGCTCCCCGCCGAGCGCGACGGGCGCCCCGCCGACGGCTTCGGGATCGGAGCCCGCTTCGGGAGCGCCTCCCGCCTCGGCGCCGGGCCCTTCGCCCTCCTCGCCTTCGCGGCGCTCGGCGGCGGCACCGCGACGCGGGCCTCGACGGCGGCACCGGGACGGCTCCCCGCGCCCGTCAGGAAGACGCGGCGGAAGCGGATGACGCGTCCCTCCTTCTCGAACGCGTCGTCCTCGAGCCGCGCGAGGCCGGCCCGCACGAGGCCGCCGAGGAGCTCCTCGAACGCGCGCCGGTCGACCGCCGGGAACTGCCGGAGGACCTCCGCGTGGAGCTGCCCCGTCGTCTGCCCGTCGCGCTGCCGGAGGAGCTCGAGGGCGCGGCGGAGCGCGGCCTCCTCCATCGGCGTCGTCCTCCGGGTGTCGGCGGCGAGGCCGTCGCCCGGGGCGCAGACGTCGCAGAGGCCGCACGGCGCTCCGTCGTCCTCCTCGTCGCCGAAGTGGCGGACGAGCTGGAGCATCCGGCAGATCGGCCCCTCGGCGAAGCGGCGCATGAGGACGAGCTGCGTCTTGCGGTGCTCTCGCTGCTCGTCGTAGGCCCGCTGCCACCCGTCCTTCCCGCGCGAGACGTCCCCTTCCGGGGTGATGACCGCGCCTCCGAAGACCCAGAGCTTCTCGAGCGCCTTCTGGAAGACGTCGGGCTCGAGCGGGACGAGCTGGGCGAGGCCCTCCGTCGGAACCGGCGCTTCCTTCAGCGCGCGGAAGACGTCGCCGAGGACGTGCGCCTCCGGGTAGTCCCGCTCGAGGAAGAACTCGTGCGTCCGGATGTCGCCCCAGGAGTGGAGGAGGATCGCGCGCGACGGCAGCCCGTCGCGCCCCGCGCGCCCGATCTCCTGGTAATAGCCCTCGACGCTCCCGGGGAGGCCGGTGTGGATCACGGTCCGCACGTCCGGCTTGTCGATCCCCATCCCGAACGCGATCGTCGCGACGATCACCTCCGCGCGCCCCGCGAGGAAGCGCGCCTGCACGTCGTCGCGGTCCCGCGCCGTCATCCCGGCGTGGTAGGCGACGGCGCGGACCTCCCCCTTCAGCTCCGACGCGAGCGCCGTCGCCTCCTTCCGCGTCGGCGTGTAGACGATGGCGGGCCGCCGCGCCGGGTCGGCGAGGAGCTCCGCCACGAGCGCGCCGCGCCGGCTTGGCGGCACCTCGGCCGCCTCGACCGCGAGGTTCGTACGGCGGAAGCCGTGGATGAAGCGCCCCGGCTTCACGAGCCCGAGCTGCGCGGCGATGTCTTCCTGGACCCGCGGCGTCGCGGTGGCGGTGAGGGCGAGGACGGGGGCGGGCCGCAGCTGCGGGAGGCGCGCGCCGAGGAGCCGGTAGTCCGGACGGAAGTCGTGCCCCCAGTGCGAGATGCAGTGCGCTTCATCGACCGCGACGAGGGCCGGCGTCCGTCTCGCGAGCATCTCCGGGAAGCCCGGTACCGACAGCCGCTCGGGAGCGATGAAGAGGAAGTCGAGGCGCCCGGCGAGGTAGTCGAGGCAGACCTGCCGCGAAGCGCCCCGGTCGCGCCCCGAGTGGATCCGCTCGGCGGCGAGGCCGAGCGCCTGCATCTTCGCGACCTGGTCCTCCATGAGCGCGATGAGAGGCGACACGACGAGCGTCGTCCCTCCGCGCGCGAGCCCCGGCAGCTGGTAGCAGAGCGACTTCCCCGCCCCCGTCGGCATCACGAGGAGCCCGTCGCGCCCCTCGACGACCGCCCGGCAGACGGCCTCCTGATACGGCCGGAACGACGCGTGCCCGAACACGCTCTTCAGCAGCTCCCCGAGCTTCTCCACCGGCACCGGGCCTCTCCTCCCGCCCGCCCCGCTCACGCCTTCCCGCCCCGAAGAGGCATCCCCGGGAGGCGGGCTCCCCTCTCGACCCTCCCCCGATCGGATCTCCCCCGGACCGGCACGCCCGGGATTGGTGCCAGGCGTGAAATCGTGTATTTCTAAAGAAATACACGATTTCACGCCTGGCACCACAGGGGGTGGCACGGCAGGGGGAGAGACCGCGTTCGCTTCGGTCGCGCCCGGAGCCGTGCCGGCGGGCTCGGTCGCCGGTCGGGGGGCCGTTCGACTACCGGAGGAGTCCGCAGGTTCCGAGGCCGGGCGCACGGCCGGCGCCCGAAAGGCGTCGGCGACGACCGATGTCACGTACGCCTCGATTCCGCGCAGAAAGGAGGCGAGGTCGCCGTCGCCCTTCTGTAGGCGGGCGAGCTCGGCCTCCCAGCGCCCCGTCAGGGCAGGGCTCTTCACCGATTCCGGGACGAGGCCGACGAGGCGAATCCCCTTCTCCGTCGCCACGAGGGCCTTCCCGTCTCGCTCCGCGTAGCCGCGCGCGAGCAGGTTCTCGAGGACCTCGGCGCGCGTCGCCGGCGTCCCGAGGCCGTTCTCCTTCATCGCCTCGGCGAGCTCCTTCTCGTCGAGCGTCCGGCCGGCGGACTCCATCGCCGTCAGGAGCGATGCATCGGTGAACCGCTTCGGCGGGCGGGTCCGCTTCTCGACGCTCGCCGCGTCGACGACCCTCTTCGCCTGCCCCTCCGCGAGGCCCGCCGGGAGGTCGCCCTCCTCGTCGTCCTCGTTCCTCCTCCGCCGCGGCGCATCGGGCTCGGCCGCCTTCCACCCTTCTTCGACGACCATCGTCCCGGCGGACCGGAATCGATCGACGGTTCGCCCGGCGAGCGCCCCGGCGGCCGGGCCCTCCGCGCCCCCGTTCCCCGACACCTCCGTCACGACGGTCGTCGTCGCGGCGACGTGGTCGTCGTGCCACGCGCCGAGGAGGCGGCGGACGACGATCTCGTACAGGGCCTTCTCGTCTCCCGCCAGGCCGCGCGGAACGCTCGTCGTCGGGACGATGGCGTGGTGGTCGCTCACCTTCGCGTCGTCGACGAAGCGTGCGCCGAGCGGCCGCTCGCCCGCCCCCTTCGCGTAGAGCCGCCCCCATTCCGGCTCGAGCGCCCCGAGGAGCGCCGGGAGCGTCGCCGCGACGTCCTTGGAAAGATGGCGGCTGTCGGTCCTCGGGTAGG
This sequence comes from Acidobacteriota bacterium, assembly GCA_022711615.1. Classification (GTDB taxonomy): domain Bacteria; phylum Acidobacteriota; class Thermoanaerobaculia; order UBA5066; family UBA5066; genus UBA5066. Next base: position 2,633 of record JAKLER010000261.1, on the reverse strand, counting down.
TGATCGCCTTCCGCTCTTCGTAGAGACGCTGCGCCACGTCCAGCGTCTTCTTCGCGCTCCAGCCGAGGAGGCGGTTCGCGTGACGCTGCAGCTCCGTCAGGTCGAAGAGGGCCGGCGGCGGAGTGCGCCGCGTCTTCGACTCGACCGACGCGACCCGCGCCCCCCCATCCCTCACGCGCGCGACGATCGCCGCCGCGGCGGACCCGTCCCTCGGGAGGCGGCGCCCGCCGTCCTCCTTCATCGCCGGGTCGAACCAGACGCCGCAGTAGCGCCCCGTCTCCCCCTCGAACGTGGCGACGACCTCCCGGTAGTCCTCGGGGACGAACGCCCGGATCGCGAGCTCGCGCTCCACGAGGAGCGCGAGGGTGGGCGTCTGGACGCGCCCCACCGTCAGCGGCTCGCCGTGCGCGAGCGTGAAGGCCCGCGAGAAGTTCATCCCCACGAGCCAGTCGGCCCGGCTCCGTCCGCGCGCGGCGTCGGCGAGCCGGTCGTAATCCCGTGCCGGCTTCAGCCTCGCGAGCCCGTCGCGGATCGCCTCGGGCGTGAGCGACGAGATCCACAGCCGCCTCACCGGCTTCGTGCAGCGCGCCGACTCGTAGAGCTGGCGGAAGATGAGCTCCCCCTCCCGTCCGGCGTCCGTGGCGCAGACGACCTCCGACACGTCCGGGTCGGAGAGGACCCGGCGCACCGCCGCGAACTGATCCGCCGCGCGGTCGAGGACGACGAGCGGCCACGTCGAGGGGATCATCGGGAGACGGTCGCGCCTCCAGGCCTGCCATTCGGGGTTCATCCGGCCCGGCTCGGCGAGCCCGACGAGGTGGCCGACGGCCCAGGTCACGACCCACCCGTCGCCGACGAGGCAGCCGTCCCCGCGCCGGTTCGCCCCGACGACGGCCGCGAGGTCCCTCCCCACGCTCGGCTTCTCCGCGACGATCGCTACGGTCCGGCCGTCTCGCCCCGGAGCCCCTCCGCCCGGCGGCCCCGGCTCTCGCCGGACGCGCCCTCTCTCGACCAACACCGGCCTCCCTCGGCCCTCTGCCAGGCCGCCGGAGGACGATAGAGCATCCGAAGGGCGCGCCGAGGGGTCCGAGCCGGAGGGCGCTACCGTCCCGCCAGGAATCCGCCACCGGCGAGGAGACGTTCGAACCCCTCGGCCGGCGCCGGAGGCGCGAAGAGGAATCCCTGCCCGAGGTCGCAGCCCATCTCCCGGAGGCTCCGCGCCGTGGCGGCGTCCTCCACCCCCTCGGCGACGACCCCGAGGTCGAGGCTGTGGGCAAGCTGGACCGTCGAGCGGACGACGGCGAGATCCTTGCCGCCCGCCGCCATCCCGGCGACGAAGGACCGGTCGATCTTCAGGACGTCGACGGGGAGCCGTGTGAGGTAGGCGAGGGAAGAGTACCCCGTGCCGAAGTCGTCGATCGCGAGCCGGGCCCCCGAGTCGTGCAGCCGGCCGAGCATCTTCAGCGCCGTCTCCGGGTCGGACATGACGGCCGACTCCGTCAGCTCGAACTCCACGAGCCCCGGGTCGACGCCCACCGACCTCACGATCTCCTCCAGCTTCTCCGGACAGCTCCGGTCGACGAGGTTCCTCGCGGAGAGGTTCACGGCCATCGTCAGCTTCGGCAGCTGACGGTTCCAGCGGGAGAGCTGCTCGAGCGCCCGCCGGACGACCCACGAGGTGAGGGCGACCATGCCGTCGGTCGCCTCGGCGAACGGCACGAACTGGCTCGAGCCGAGGAGCCCGAGCCGCGGGTGCCGCCACCGGACGAGCGCCTCGAATCCCTCGATGAAGTCGTACTGGAGCGCCACTTTCGGCTGGAAATGGAGGACGAGCTGCCCCTCCCGAATGGCCCTCCCGAGGTCCGAGAGGATGGACAGCCGCTCGGGCGTGTGCTCGTCGAGGTCGGGCTCGTAGCAGGCGACGCCGCCGGAACCCTTCTTCGCGACGTGCAGCGCCACGTCGGCGCAGCGGAGGAGTCCGTGGCTCACGCGGGCGTGGGCGGGGTAGTGCGCGACCCCGGCGCTCGCGCCGAGCTCGAGCCCCATCCCCGCGACCCGGAACGGCTCGCCGAGCCAGGCGAGGACCTTCCGGGCGGCCGCCTCGCCATCCTCCCGGCGCTCCGCCCCCGGCACGACGATCGCGAACTCGTCGCCCCCGAGCCGGAAGACCTCCATGCCGTCGGCGCACCTCTCCGCGAGGCGCGCGCCGACCTGGACGAGGAGCTCGTCGCCGAAGTTGTGCCCGAGCGTGTCGTTGATCTCGCGGAACCAGTCGAGGTCGAGGAGGACGAGCGCCGCCCGGCCGCCTCCGGCCGTTTCGGCCAGCGTCCCGAAGCGCCGGTGGAACCCGGCCCGGTTCGGGAGGCCAGTGAGCGCGTCCCGGAAGGCCCGCTCCTCGAGCTCGCTCCGGTGTCCCGCGTTCGCGACCGCCAGCGAGACCGCACGCGCGACACCTTCGAACGTCTCGGCCTCCTCGGGCCGGAGCGGCCGTCCCTCGGGGAAGATCACGTTCACCGTCCCGAGAGGCCGCCCCCCGTGCGCGAGCGGGATGCAGAGCCCGGAGGCGACGTGGCGCCGGGCGAGCGCGTCCAGGACCGGATGCACCTCGCGCCCCTCGATGCGGACCTCGCCGA
>JAKLER010000260.1 GCA_022711615.1 Acidobacteriota bacterium | reverse complement strand
ACGAACGGCGAGCGGCCGATCGCCTTCTTGATGAAGTAGTCGAGCATCTTCTCGGTGATCTCGAAATCGGCGATGACGCCGTCCTTCATCGGACGGATCGCGACGATGTTCCCGGGAGTCCGGCCGAGCATCTCCTTCGCCGCGCCGCCCACCGCCTCGACCCTGTTCGTGACGCGGTTGACGGCGACGATGGACGGCTCGCGGACGACGATGCCCCGGCCCTCGGCGAAGACGAGCGTGTTCGCGGTCCCGAGGTCGACCGCCAGGTCCGAGGAGAACCACGAAAAGAGAGAGCGCAGGCCCAAGGGAGGTTCCTTTCGGCGTCGTGAGCGCCCCGCGGGGCGCGAGTTTCGGGCTAGTAGACCTCGATCATGACCGTCTCCCGCCGGAGGGTCTCGTTCCCGGCCCCGTCCACGGCGCGGACCGTGAGGACGTTGACCCCTTCCCTCTCGAAGGAGATCACCTTGCGGAAGACCCCGGAGGCGTCGACGTCGGCGGGCTCGCCGTTGACGAAGACCGCCGAGCCGGGCTCGGAGCGGCCCGAGAGGATGACGAGCGTCCCGTTTACCTGCGGGCGAGAGAGGGAGAGCTCGGGGGGGACCGTGTCGGGCCCGCTCGCCCGCCCTCCGCCCGCGAGGACCTTGAATCGGCGGATCGGCGACCACTCGGAGGTGACGTTTCCCTCGCCGAGCGTCGCGACGCGCCAGTAGAAGGCCCCCTCCTCCGTGACGGTGACGACGGCCTCCGGCTTCGGACGGTCGTCGACGATGAGGATCGAGTCGGGGATGAAGAGGCGGCTCCGCGCGATCTGGAGGCGGTAGCGCGCGTCCTTCTTCGCCGGTGACCACTTCAGCGTCACCGGCTGGCGGCGGTTCAGGTCGAAGACGGCGGTGTCGTCGGGCGAGAGCGGACGCGGGGGGTCGGGGAGCACGGTCTTCGGGCCGAGGCCCCCGGCGCCGACGCGTGCGACGACCCGCTCGCGGTCCCGGAGAGTCACCGACCCGCTCTCGGTGGAGAGGGTCACCCGGCCGCGGTAGGCCGAGACGCCGGTCGTCTTGGACGCGTCGACGTCGACGCCGACCGCCGACCGCGAGGCGATGTCCGCCGTCGCCGCGTCGGTCCGGACGATCGAGCGGGAGCCCTCGCCGGTGTCGACGTCGACGGTGCCGACGATGAACTTGATCTCGGACTGGCGCTGAGGGGCGCCCTGCCCCCCCCCGGGGAGGACCCGGCTCCGGTGGACCTCGAAGAGCGTCTCGGCCTTGATCCGGTAGAAGGTGCCGTCGACGGCCATCACCTCGGCGAGGCCGTTCGCGCCGGTCTTCAGGAAGTCCCCCTCGTAGAGCTTCATCCCGACGCGGGCCGTCTCCCAGTTCGCGCGGCTCGCGCGCTGGATCTCGACGCGTCCCCCGAGCTCCATGATGGCGGCGTCGTGCCGGACGGCCCCCGTCCCGGCCGTGATCCGGAGCGCGAGCTGCCGGGCCTCGACCGCCTGCTGGAGGGCCTCGGGATAGCGTGCCGCGGCGAACGACGCGCGGGCGCCCTCGAGCTTCTCGGCGGCGGCGACGATCTCCTCCCGGGCCCGCGCGGCGCCGGGGGCGATGCGCCCCTTGGCGAGGAGCTCGTCGGCGGCGGCGATCTCGCGGCGCGCGCGTCCCTCGACATCCTCGCCCCGGTTGAGCCAGAAGTAGATGCCGGCCGAGACGAGGACCGCCGCGCCGAGGACGACGAGCGCCCAGCGCCAGAGCGTCTCCTTGGAGACGTAGTACCAGTCGAGCTCGACCTCGAACCGGCGGCCGTCCTTCTTCCTCGACATAAACTTCGGGCCTTCAGCCGCTTACCAGCGAACTTCCATTTATACCACGCCCTTCCGCTCGGCTTGTCGGGCCGGAACGCCCGCGCTATCCTCCTGCGCTTGCGGCGCCGGGAGACCGGCGCCGGCTCGGAGAGGGAATGCTCAAGACGTTCAGGGAAAACTTCAAGCACCTCAAGTGGGTCCTTTGGGCCGTCATCGCGGTCTTCGTCGTCTTCGTCTTCGTCGACTGGGGGATGGGGGCGGCCGGGGGAGGAGGCGGGGGCGGCGTCGACTTCGCCGCGAAGGTCGGCTCCTCGAAGATCACCGAAGCCGAGTTTCGGATGGAGTACGTGAGGACCGAGGAGCGGTACCGGGAGATGTACGGGCAGAGCTTCAGCCCGGAGCTCGCCCGCGCGCTCAACCTTCCCTCCCAGGTGCTCAACTCCCTCGTCGACCGGCGTCTCCTCCGCGCGGAGGCCGCCCGGCTCGGCCTCTCCGTCTCCGACGACGAGGTGACGGCACGCATCCTCCGGATGCGCGACGCGCAGGGGAACCTCCTCTTCGTGAGGGACGGGGCGTTCGTCGGCGAGGCGACCTACCGGCGGATGCTCTCCGGAGCGAACCTCTCGCCCGAAGGCTTCGAGGCCGAGACGCGCGATCAGGTCCTCCTGGAGAAGCTGAACCGGTTCGTGACCGAGTCGACGGTCGTCTCCGAGGACGAGCTGAAGGCGGACTTCGAGGGGCGGACCGTGAAGGCGAAGATCGCCTACGCCCTGATCCCGGCCCCGGCGCTCGCGCCCGAGACGATCTCCGACGCCGACGCGGAGGCGCACTTCCGTAAGGACCCGTCGGCCTGGCAGCTTCCCGAGCGCCGCAAGGCGAAATACCTCCTCGTCGAGAGCGCGCAGCTCCGCGTCGAGGTCGCCCGGAAGGTCACCGACGAGGACGTCGCCGCCGAGTACACGAAGAACGCCGCGACGTACCGCAAGGACGAGGAGGTCGCGGCCCGTCACGTCCTCTACAAGTCCGACGGGACGCCAGCCTCCGACGCCGCCGCGCGGGCGAAGGCCGAAGCGGCCGCGAAGCGCCTCCGGGGCGGAGCCGACTTCGCCGCCCTCGCGCGGACCGAATCCGAGGACCCCGGGTCGAAGGACTCCGGGGGCGACCTCGGCTCGTTCTCCCGCGGGCGGATGGTGAAGGAGTTCGAGGACGCCGCGTTCGGCGCGGCCGTGAACGACATCGTCGGCCCCGTCAAGACGCCGTTCGGCTTCCACGTGATCCAGGTGACCGCGAAGGCCCCGGCGCGCGTCCAGCCCCTGTTCGAGGTCGCCTCGTCGATCCGGGCGCGGCTCGAGGAGGAGCGTGCGGGGGACGAGGCGCGGCGCCTGGCGCGCGAGCTCGCCGACCGCGTCGCGCGGCTCGGCAAGTCGCCGTCCGACGACGAGCTCCGGAAGCTGACCCGCCCCGGCGTGACGTTCAACGAGACCGAGCTCCTGGCCCGCTCCGACACCCCGGCCGGGATCGGCCCGAACCCGGTCTTCATGCAACAGCTCTTCGAGCTTCCGCTCGGCGAGGTCTCCGAGCCGGTCGCCACCGCGCGGGGCGAGGCGATCCTGAAGCCCGTCGAGGTGAAGGCGGCGGGGCCTGCCGCGTTCGCCGACGTGAAGGCGCGGGCGAAAGCCGAGGTCGCCCGCGCGAGGCAGGAGGAGCTGGCCCTCGCTGCCGCGCGCTCCGCGATGACGCCGGGCGCGTCGGTCGAGGAGGTCGCGAAGGCGGCCGGCGTGAAGGTGGAGACGCCCGAGGCGTTCCCGAAGGCGGGGCCGGTGCCGGGGCTCGGCTCCGGCAAGGCGCTCCTCGACGCGGCCTTCTCGGCTGCCGTCGGCGAGACGAAGGGCCCGGTCTGGGTCCCCGAACGGGGCGCCGCGGTCCTCCGCGTCCTCGAGGTGACCCCGTTCGACGCCGCCGCGTTCGGGGCGCAGCGGGCCGAGGCGCTGGACCGGCTGCGCCAGCAGAAGGCGGGGCGGCTGTTCCAGTCTCTCGTCCAGAGGCTCCGTTCCGAGGCGCGGATCGAGGTCAACCGGGAGCTGATGGCCCGCTTCTCCGGGCAGGCCTGACCGGGACGTGATCGGGCGCCTCTCGGGAGTCGTCCTGGAGAAGCGGCCCGACCGGGCCCTCGTCGACGCCTCGGGCGTCGGCTACGAGCTGCACGTGCCGCTCGGGACGTTCGCCGCGCTCCCCGCCGTCGGGGAGCGCGCGAGCCTCCACGTCCACACCCACGTCCGCGAGGACGCGATCCTCCTCTTCGGCTTCGCGACGGCCGAGGAGAGGGAGCTCTTCGAGAGGCTGATCACCGTCTCCGGGATCGGCCCGCGCCTGGCGCTCGTCGTCCTCTCGGGCCTTCCGCTGCCCGAGCTCGTCGGAGCGATCGCCGCGCAGGACGCGAGGCGGCTCTCCTCGATCCCCGGGGTCGGGAAGAAGCTGGCCGAACGGCTCGGGCTGGAGCTGAAGGACAAGGTCGCGGGGATCGTGCCCGGGGCCGCCGCGAGCTCCCCGGGCGGAGCCGCGGGAGCTGTCGGGCTCGCCGAGGACGCCGTCGGCGCCCTCCTGAACCTCGGCTACCGGAGGCCGCAGGCCGAGGCGGCCGTGAAGGCCGCGGGCGGCGCAGCCGGAGCGGAGGACCTGCCGTCGCTCCTGTCGGCGGCGCTCCGCCACCTCTCGCGCTGAGGCGGACGGAGGGACGATGGACGAACGTCTCATCGCCGGCGCCCCGGTACCCGACGACCGCGAGCCGGAGGCGACGCTCCGGCCGAAGGCGCTCTCGGATTTCACCGGCCAGCCGAAGCTGCGGGAGACGCTGGGCGTCTTCCTGACGGCCGCGCGGAGACGGAACGAGCCGCTCGACCACGTCCTTCTGTTCGGCCCGCCCGGCCTCGGGAAGACGACCCTCGCCCACATCATCGCGAGGGAGATGGGGGCCCAGCTCCGCGTCACGGCGGGCCCCGTCCTCGAGAAGGCCGGGGACCTCGCGGCGATCCTCACGAACCTCGGCCCGGGAGACGTGCTCTTCATCGACGAGATCCACCGCGTGCCCCCGGCCGTCGAGGAGATCCTCTATCCCGCACTCGAGGACGGGAAGCTGGACCTCGTCATCGGGACGGGGCCCGCGGCGCGGACGGTGGAGCTGCGCCTGCAGCCGTTCACGCTGGTCGGCGCCACCACGCGCGCGGGGCTCCTCTCGCAGCCGTTGACCGGGCGGTTCGGCATCACGCACCGCCTCGACTACTACGACACGGCCAGCCTCAGGTCGATCGTCCTGCGCTCGGCCGAGATCCTCGGCTGCCCGATCGACGAGGACGGCGCGGGCGAGATCGCCCGGCGCAGCCGCGGGACGCCGCGCATCGCGAACCGGCTCCTCCGCCGCGTGCGAGACTTCGTCGAGGTCGCGGGGGAGAGCACGATCTCGGCGGCCGGCGCGCGCGCCTCGCTCGACCGGCTCGAGGTCGACCACTTCGGCCTCGACGAGCTGGACCGCCGGATCCTCGGGACGATCGTCGAGCGCTTCGGCGGAGGACCGGTCGGCCTTTCGGCGCTCGCGCACTCCCTCGGCGAGGACAAGGGGACGCTCGAGGACCTCTACGAGCCGTACCTCCTCCAGTCGGGGTTCCTGACCCGGACGCCGAAAGGGCGCGTCGCCACGGCGCTCGCCTACCGGCACCTCGGCCTCCCGCAGGCCGCGTCGTCGACCGGGCCGCTCTTCGACGGGACCCCGTGAGGCGCGGCCTCCTCGTCTACAACCCCGCGGCGGGAGGGCGCGACCGGACGGCCCAGATGGCCGCGATCGCGGACCGTGCCCGGTCGAAAGGCGTCGAGCTCGCCCTCCTCGCGACGGAGGGGCCGGGGCACGCGACGGAGATCGTCCGGCTGCGCCTCGCGGAGCGTCCCGACCTCGTCGCGGTCGCCGGCGGGGACGGAACGGTCGGCGAGGCGGCTGCGGCCCTCGTCGGGAGCGACGTCC
>JAKLER010000026.1 GCA_022711615.1 Acidobacteriota bacterium | reverse complement strand
CCTCCCGCCGAGCGGACGCACCTGGCGCGCCTCCTGGCGTCTCCCCCGCAGGAGCCGTTCGAGACGGCCCTCGCCCTTCCCGGCGGCGAACGGCGCGAGGTGCAGATGGCGATCCGGGCCGTCGACCTGCCCGACGGCCTCCTCCACCTCGCCGTCTTCCACGACGTCACCGCGCTCGTCCGGTCGGCGCGGACCGACTGGCTCACCTCCCTGCCGAACCGCCGGTCCACGGAGGACGTGCTCGCCCGGGAGTGGGAGCGCCTGCGCCGCCGGTCGGGAGCATTCGCCCTCTCCCGCGGGGAGCTCACCGACGCCCGCCCCGTGACGCCGCTCTCCGTCGTCATGATCGACATCGACGACTTCTCGGTCTTCAACGACCGGCACGGGCACCACACCGGCGACGAGATGCTCCGGCGGACGGCGCTCGTCCTGCGCTCCGCGCTCCGCTCCTGCGACATCGTCGGGCGATGGGGCGGAGAAGAGTTCCTCGCGATCCTCCCCGAGACCGACGACGTCGGCGCCGTCGCCGTCGCCGAGAGGCTCCGGCACGCCGTCGAGGCCGACGCCTTCTACGACCTCCCGCGCTTCCCGTCGGGGGAGGGCACGACCTCCGAGGCCGTCCGCCTGAAGGTGACCGTCAGCCTCGGCGTCGCCACCGAGACCCGGCCCGCCGCCGCGACGGCCCAGGGCCTCGTCCGGCGGGCCGACGCCGCGCTCTACGCGGCGAAGGCGGCCGGAAAGAACCGTGTCGTCCCGGCTCCTCCGGAGGCAGACTCCGCGGGATGAGACGTCTCCCCGCGGCGGCGCTGGCCGCGTCGCTCCCGCTCCTCGCCTCCTGCACCGCGTCCCTCCCCCGCGACCTCCGGCTGGTCCCGGCCTCGGAGCCGCTCGCGCGACGCGTCGCGGGGCTCGCGGAGGAGAGCGGCGCGCGAATGGGGGTCGTCGCCCTCCACGTCGAGAGCGGGCGCGAGCTCCGGTGGCGCGACACGGAGACCTTCGAAGGGGCGAGCGTCGTGAAGCTCGCGCTCCTCGTCGAGGCGCTCGCGCGGAGCCGCGAGGGGACGCTCGAGCTCGACGAGCGCTGGCCGATGCCCCCGGCCGCCGTCGCGGCCGGCTCCGGCATCCTCGACGAGTTCGGGCCGTGGCTCGCGCCGACGCAGCGCGACCTGCTGCGGATCATGATGGTCCTCTCCGACAACACCGCGGCCAACCGGTTCATCGACCTCTTCGGAGCCGAGGCCGTGAACTGCCGGATGGCGTCGATCGGCCTCGCCGGGATCGAGCTCGTCGGCCGGATCCCCGACGCCGGGTCGCCCGAGGACGACGCGCCCTGGAAGCCGCTCGGGCGGATGACCCCGCGCGACACCGCCGAGCTCTGGCGCCGCGCGGCGACCGGGCAGCTCCTCGATCGCGACGCGAGCCGGATCGCGATGCGGCTCGCCGCCCGCCCCCGGACCGCGAACCGGATCCCGGTCCAGCTCTCCTCTCGGCCCGGGTACGCCTGGACCGGGAAGTCGGGGACGATGCGCGGCGTCCGCGCCGACTCCGGTGTCCTCGTCACGCCGAAGGGGACGTTCGTCTTCGCGATGTTCGCCGACCACCTTCCCGACCGCGCCGAGGCCGGCCCCGCCGCGAACGCGGCGATGGGGGCGATCGCCAGAGAGATCGTCGACGACTGGTCCCGGACCCTCCCCGACCGCGCACCGATCGACCTCTCGGCCGAGCGTCCCGTCCAGCCGGCGCTCGCACGAATCGAGCGGACGCCGCTCGAGGCGCGGGCGGGGGCCCCCGACCTTGAGCGGGTCTTCCGCGAGACCGACCGGACCTTCTGGGACCTCTGGGAGAGGGCGGGCGGGGATCTCTCCGACGCCTGCCTCCGGCCGATGCCGAGTTCCTGGTGGGAGGGGTTCCAGCCGGAGCGGATCGAGCCGCTTTCCGCGCTCGTCCTCCACCACACGGCGGGGGACGAGGACGAGTACGCCCTCTCGATCTTCGAGGATCCGGCCCGCTTCGTCTCCTCTCACTTCCTCGTCGGGAAGGACGGCCGGCTCTGGCAGCTCGTCTCCCTCGAGCACCGGGCCTGGCACGCCGGCTCCTCCTGGCTCCACGGCCGCTCCGTCCTGAACCGAAGCTCGGTCGGCGTGGAGATCACCGGCGACGGCAATCGCTATCCGTTCACACGGGCCCAGATCGAGACCGTCGTGAGGCTCGTCGGCGTTCTGACGGCCCAGCTCGGCCTCGAGGCGCCGTGGATCGTCGGGCACGAGCACGTCGCTCCCATGAGGAAGGTCGACCCGGGCGAGCGCTTCCCCTGGAACGAGGTGATGCGGCGGGGCCTCGAGCTCGCCGAGAGGCTTCGCCCCGTCGCACCCGCCGCCCCGGACGCGGCTCCAGCGCCGTAGCCGGCGAGGCGGGAGAAACGCTCCCGCCCGCTCCTCAGGCCGGGACGACGCCGAGGCCGGGGGCCTCCGGCAGCTCCCAGCGTCCGTCCGTCAGGTTCAGCCCCTTCCACGGGTCGCTGGCGACGAGGAGGTTCCCGTCGAGGTCGAGCCAGTCGTAGAGCGGCGCGACCGCGACGGCCGCCGCGATCCCGAGCGACGACTCGATCATGCAGCCGAGCATCAGCCTGAACCCGAGCGCCCGCCCGAGCGCCGCGAGCTCGTACGCGCGGGTGATGCCGCCGCACTTGGCGAGCTTCGCGTTCACTCCGTCGAACAGGCCCACGAGGGACGGGACGTCCTTCACGTGGAGGACCGACTCGTCCGCGACGAGCGGCAGGACCGACCCCGCCTTCACCGCCTTCATCTCGGCGTTCTTCGCGACGGGGAGCGGCTGCTCGACGAACTCGACCCCCATCGTCCTCAGCCAGGTGATCTTCGCGAGAGCCTCCTCCGCGCTCTTCCACCCCTCGTTCGCGTCGACGCGGATCGGCTTCGTCGTGACGGATCGGATCGCCGAGACGTTCTCCTCGTCGCTCGCGAGGCCGACCTTCACCTTCAGGAGAGGGTACGGCTCGGCCTCCTTCACCTTCTCCTTCATCACCTCGGCCGTGTCGATCCCGATCGAGAACGTCGTCTGCGCCATCCGCCCGGCCGGGACGCCGAGGAGCTTCCAGACCGGCTGCCCGACCGCCTTCCCCTTCCAGTCCCAGAGCGCCATGTCGAGCGCCGCGACGACCTGCGAGTCGCCGCCGCAGACGGCCTCCGCCCGTTCCAGCCAGGCGAGGTGCTCCCACGGCGAAAGCCCCGAGCACGCCTCCTTCACCTTCGCGAAGGCCGCCTCCCCGCTCTCCCAGCTCTGGCCGTAGCGGACGTTCGCCGCGGTCTCGCCGTAGCCGGTGATGCCGGCCGCGGCGAGCGAGAGGAGGCCGTTCTTCTTCTCGCTCGAGGAGTTGCGCGCGATCGTCCAGGTGTGCCGCAGCTTCAGAAGCATCGGCGTCAGGGAGAGCGTCACGCCCTTCGGAGCCGCGGCCGCGGGGGGCGCGGCGGCGGCGAGGCCGGGGAGGAGCGCGGACGCGGCGAGCGTGCCGGTGATGGAGAGGAGGTCGCGGCGCGAGACGGGGTCGGACATGCGACGATTATGAGCACGATGACCGCCCGTTTCGCGCCCCGTCTTTCCGCGGTCCTGCCCCTTCTCGTCCTCCTCGCGGCGCGCCCGGCCGGAGCGGTCGTCCCGGCCGCCGGTCCGGAGGCGACCGCGGCGGCCTCCGGGCCAGCCGTCGTCGTCGTCCCGGTCGCAAACGTCCTCCTGCGGCCGGAGGCGCTCGCCCCCGTGGAGGACCAGGCGATCCTCGGGGAGACGCTCGAGGCGACGAGGGCCGAGGGGCGCTACCGCTACGTTCGCCTTCGCTCCGGCACCCGCGGCTGGATCGAGGCGGAGGCGATCCGGCCCGGCCTCCCCGACCCGTCGGCCGAGGCGCTCGAGGTGACCTCGGGCCTCGCGCACCTCTACCGCGAGCCCGACTTCACGTCCTCCGCTCCGCTCGCGACCGTGCCGCTCGGCGCCCGTCTCGGAGGCCTCGCGGCGCTGGAGAAGGACGGCACCCGCTGGCGTGAGGTCCTCCTCCCCGACGGCCGGAACGCCTTCGCGAGCGCGGAGGACCTCGCCCCCGCCCGGGCGGGCGGCGCGCCCCCCGTCCTCGACCCCACCTCCTGGCTCGCCATGGCGCGCCGCTTCCTCGGCGCGCCGTACACATGGGGGGGCACGACGCCGCTCGGATTCGACTGCTCGGGCCTCGTCTTCCGGGTCCTCGAGCGGCACGGCATCCTCCTCATGAGGAACAGCTCGGAGATGTGCTTCCGCGAGCCGCAGCTCGTCCCGGTCCCGGTCGAGGAGCTCGCCCCGGGGGACCTCGTCTTCTTCGGGACGGAGGAGAAGATCGACCACGTCGGCTTCTGGGCCGGGAACGACGAGGTCCTCCAGGCGACGACGGCCGGAGTCCCGTCGACGCAGGAGACGCCCTGGGCGAGCCCGCGGCTCGCGCCGCGTTTCCGCTACGCGCGCCGCCTCGCGGCGCTCCCCGGAGCCCCGCCCCCCTCCGGCCTCACCCCCGCGAAGGCCGAGGCCCTCGGCCGGACCCTCGACGCCCTCGCCGCCGAGGGGCGGGCGACCTTCGGGATCGTCGTGAAGGACCTGCAGACCGGCGGGACGGCCGCGCGCAACGCGACGACCGTGATGCACGCCGCCTCGACGATGAAGACCGCGGTCCTCCTCGAGGCGCTTCGGCGCGTCGACGCGGGGAGCCTCTCCCTGGCGACGGGCGTTCCGGTCGTCGACTGCTTTCCGAGCGCCGTCGACGGGAGCCCGTTCCGCGTGCCGCTCGACGGGGAGAACGAGACGCGCCTCGCCCCCTTCCTCGGGAACGCGGCCCGCCTCGACTTCGTCGCGCGGGAGATGATCGTCCGCTCCTCGAACGCCGCCACGAACCTGATGCTCGGCCTCTGCCCGCCGAGGGACGTGCAGGCGTTCGTCGACCTCCTCGGCGCGGGGGGCGTGAAGGTGCGCCGGATGGTCGAGGACGAGAAGGCCTACCAGGCCGGCCTCTCGAACGAGACCGACGCCGCGGGCATGGCCGCCCTGATGGAGGCGGCGGTCCGCTCGCCCCGCCTTTCCGCCGATTCGCGCCGCCTCGCGTTCGAGATCCTCGCGGCGCAGGAGTTCAACGAGCAGATCCCGGCCGGGATCCCGAAGCAGGCCGGCGTCGCCGTCGCGCACAAGACCGGGAACATCTCGAAGGTCCAGCACGACGCGGCCGTCGTGAGGCTCCCCGACGGGCGCGAGTACGTCCTCGTCCTCCTCGCGACCGACTTCGGCGCGAACGAGGAGGGCCGGAAGAGGGTGATCGAGACGACGCGGAAGATGTCCCGCGCCGTCTGGGAGGCGATGATCGCGCCGTGAGTCCGCCCGGCTCCGCCTACTTCTTCCGCGTGTAGGTCATCTCCATCGACTTCGCCATCTTCCCGTCCGGGCCCGACATCCACATCTCGAAGAGGAGCGTGTCGGCGTCGACCTCCGTGTCGACCGACCGGATCGCGACCTTCTTGCCGTTCGTCGGGTCGAGCATCGAGCCCGTGTAGACGGTCCTCTTCCCGCCCCTGTCGAGCGTCCCGGACATCACCATCATCCCGGTCCCCATCGAGTCGATCCAGTACGCTTCGTACTTCTTCTTCACGTTGTCGAAGCCGGTGTAGCCGATGCCCGAGAAGGGCTGGCCCATCGCCGTCCCCTGGAAGCGCTGCTCGAGGTAGCGGCCGCCGAGGACCATCCGGAAGTCGCAGCTCCCCGTCGTCTCCTCCGGGGGCTGGCTCGGGTCCATCCACGACTTCGTCTTCACGTCCCAGGTCCCCTCGAGCTTCGCGAGGCGCGCGTGCGCCTCTCCCGGCGTCGCGTAGGCCGCCCAGGCCTTCATCGCCTCCTCCGCGGCGGCGGCGGGGGCCGACGTCGGCTTCTCCTGCGCGGAGGCGTGGAACGCGAGGACGAGTGCGGGAAGGGTCATCCAGCGAACGAGGCTCATGCGGTCTCCTCTCTGGTCACGAGGCTCGGAAGGTTTCGCGCAGTCTCGCACGTCCGTCCCGATGGGATTAGGCTCCCCCGGTGCCGTCCGGCCCCGGCGCACGCCGCGCCATCCTCGTCTCGACCCTCTCCGTCCTCGCGGGAAGCGGCGTCGCGCTCGTGGGGAGCCTCGTCGTTCGCGTCCTGATGGCCCGGGCGCTCGAGCCCGACGCCCTCGGCCTCGTCCTCCTCGGGATCGCGGTCGTCACCCCCGTCGGTTCGATCGCCGGCCTCGGGACGAACGCCGCGATGGCGCAGAGGCTGGCCGAGCTTCGCGCCGGCGGCGAGGAGACCGCCGCGCGGCGGATCGGGGGGAAGGCTCTCCTCCTCGTCTCGGCTTCCGGCCTCGCCGCCACTCTCCTCCTCGCCCTCCTCGCCGGACCGCTGGCGCGGCTCCTCCACCAGCCGGGAATCGACCACGTCCTCCTCCCGATGGCGCCCGTGGCGCTCGGGCTCGCTGCAGGTGCGGCCGCGCTCGGCGTCTCGCGGGGGTTCGGCGACTCGCTCGGCCGCGCGCTCGTGAGGGACGCGGGGGGCGGCCTTCTCCGGGTCGCGGGCGTCGGCACCGCTCTCCTCGCGGGCACGGCGAGCTCCTTCGCCGTCGCCGCCGGGTTCGCCGCCGGATCGATCGCGGCCGAGCTTCTCTTCGTCGCCTACGTGGCGCGGAAGGGCTGGCTTTCGGCTCCCCCCGCGCACGCGGGCGGTCCCGTCGCCCTTCCCGACCTCCGCCCCTTCGCGGCGAACGAGGTGCTGACGCAGACGGCGCTCTGGCTCGACGTCGTCGTCCTCGGCGCCCTCGCTCCGGCGACCGCCGTCGGCCTCTACGGCGTCGCGCGCGGCCTCACGCGCGTCCTCGACCTGGTCCGCCAGGCGTCCTCCCACGGCTACCTCCCGTCGGCCGCCTCGGCCGTCGCGGAGGGAGACGAGGCCCGCCTCGCCCGCCTCCACGTCGCGACGCGCCACCTCGCGTTCGCGCTCGTCTGGCCCGTCCTCTCCGTCTGCCTCCTGTCGCCGGGCCCCCTCCTCGTCCTCCTTTTCGGCGACGACTACGCCCCCGCGGCGGGCGCCCTTCGCCTCCTCGCGCTCGCGAGCTTCCTCCCCTCCTTCTTCGACTTCCTCGACCTCCTCCTCGTCGCGGACCGCAGACCCGGGGACGTCCTTCGCGCCTCGATCGCGGGGGCGGCCGTTCTCGTCCTCCTCCTCATCGTCCTCGCCGGCCGCCTCGGAGGAGAAGGGGCGGCCCTGGCTCTTCTCGGCGCCGGCCTCGTGCGGGGGTTCCTGCTCCACCGGCTCGTGTTCCGCGGGCGGCCCATCGGGCCCTATCTCGCGGCCGTGGCCGGCCCCGCGCTCGGAGCCATCTCCTCGCTTTCGGCAGGAGGGCTCCTTCTCGCCCTGCTCGCGCCCGGCCCGCACGGAGCGCTCCTCGTCGCGGCGGGCACCGGCGCCGCCGCGTCCGGAGCCTCCCTCCTCGCCTTTTTCCGCCGCCGAGAGGTGCGCGGGACGCCGTCCGCCCCGGAGGCCTGAGCGCCCGAGCCGGCCCCGGTCTCGGAGCGCGGGCGACGGCGGCGATGAAGCCGGGCCGATAATGACCCGCGCCGCCGCGGCCGAAGCCGGGCGACGGAGAGGGATGCATGGCCAAGGGTGGGAAGGGTCTCCTCGTCCTCGTTCTCGCGATCGTCGTCCTCGGCGCCGGCCTGGTGGTCGCAGGGGTCTTCCTCGCCGGGCGGAAGACGCCGTCGGTCCCGAGCCGGGCGATCCTCGAGCTCGACCTCGAGCGGGGCCTCCCCGAGACGGCGCCCGACGACCCCTTCGCCGTCTTCGGCGGCGAGCGTCCCCTCACGCTCCGCGACGTCCTCGACGCGCTCGAGAAGGCGGGGGACGACCCGCACGTCGTCGGCCTCGTCGCGCGGCTCGGCGCCGCGCCGATCGGCGTCGCCGAGATCCAGGAGGTGCGCGACGCGGTGAAGGCGTTCCGCGCGAAGAAGAAGCTCGCGTTCGCCTACGCGGAGACGTTCGGGGAGTTCGCGCCGGGGAACGGCGCCTACTACCTCGCGACCGCGTTCGACGAGATCTGGCTCCAGCCCTCCGGCGACGTCTGCCTCAACGGCCTCGTCGCCGAGAGCCCGTTCGTCCGGGGCACGCTCGACAAGCTCGGGGTCAAGCCCGAGTTCGGGCAGCGCTACGAGTTCAAGAACGCGATGAACATGTACACGGAGACGAAGTTCACCGACGCCCACCGGGAGGCGACGAAGGCGCTCGTCGACGACCTCTTCGGGCAGATGGTGAGGGGGATCTCCGAGGGGCGGCAGATGTCGGAGGAGGAGGTGCGCGCCCTCGTCGACCGCGGCCCCTTCCTCGGCCCCGAGGCGCTCGAGGCGAAGCTCGTCGACGGCCTCGCCTACCGCGACGAGGTCCACGAGAAGCTGATGAAGAAGGGGGGCGCCGGGGCGAAGCTCTTCGGCCTCCCGGCGTACCTGAAGAAGGAAGGCCGGCCGCACGATGCCGGGAGGAAGACGATCGCCCTCGTCTACGGCGTCGGCGGCGTCGTCCGCGGGAAGAGCCGGACGAACCCCGTCACGGGCGGGCGGACGATGGGCTCCGAAAGCGTCGCGAAGGCGATCCGGAACGCCGTCGCCGACGACGACGTCGCGGCGATCCTCTTCCGCGTCTCGAGCCCGGGCGGCTCCTACGTCGCCTCCGACACGATCTGGCGCGAGGTCGTCCTGGCCCAGAAGGCCGGCAAGCCCGTCGTCGTCTCGATGGGCGAGGTCGCCGCCTCCGGCGGCTACTTCGTCGCCATGCCGGCCTCGAAGATCGTCGCGCAGCCCGGCACGATCACCGGCTCCATCGGCGTCCTGGGCGGGAAGATGGTGACGACCGCGATGTGGGAGAAGGTCGGCCTGACGTTCGACCAGGTGGACGCCGGCGCGAACGCGAACCTCTGGAACGCCTCCCGCAGCTTCAGCCCCGCCGAGTGGGAGCGGTTCAACGCGTGGCTCGACCGCGTCTACGTCGACTTCACCTCGAAGGTCGCCGACGGGCGGAAGCTCCCGAAGGAGAAGGTCCTCGAGATCGCGAAGGGACGGGTCTGGAGCGGCGAGGACGCGAAGGCGCTCGGGCTCGTCGACGAGCTCGGCGGCTATGCCGTCGCGCTCCGCCTCGCGAAGGAGGCGGCGAAGATCCCCGCCTCCGAGAAGGTGAAGGTCGCCGTCTTCCCGAAGGAGAAGAGCCCGTTCGAGGCGCTCACCGCGATGCTCTCGGGAGAGCAGGAGGACGAGAGCTCCTTCACCGCCCTCGAGACCGTCCTCGGACCCCTTCGTCCGCTCCTCCGGCAGATCGAGGCGGAGCAGGCGGGCGTCCTCGCCGCCCCCGTCCCGACGATCCGCTGATCGCTCCGCGCCCCCGAGGGAGGGGAGGCGCGGACGCGCCGCGGGGAGGCTCGCGGCGAGCCTCCCCGATTCGCTCCGGTGCCCCTTTCGAGGGGAGGCGCCGAAGGCGCCGCGGGGAGGCTCGTGGCGAGCCTCCCCGATTCACCTCAGTGGATGCTCTCGCCGGCCGCCGCGGCGGCGATCCGCCGGGGCGCCTCGAGCGACCAGTCGAGCGGCCCGCGCGCCTGCGAGGCGAGCTTCCCGTCGGGGCCGAAGAACATCGTCTCTACGGGACGGCGGTTGTTGAACTTGACCGTCGTCTTCCCCTCCGGGTCGACCGTCAGCGACGCGGGGACCGGGGGAACGAGGGCGCTCCTCGCGAGCCAGGCGTCGAGCTCGGCGAAGGAGGCGGCCTTCACGAGGACGACGACCTCGGCCTCCTCGCTCCCCTTCGTCGCCTCCTGGAACGCGAAGAGGCCGCGCAGCTCCTCGGCCGCGGCCGGGTCGGCCGGGTCGACGAACGTGACCGCCAGGACCCGCCCCGGGGCGCCGACGAGGTTCCGCTTCTTCCCCCCGCGCGTCAGGACCTCGAGGTAGCCGCCCGCGTCGAGGTTCAGGATGCCGTGGTCGTGGTCCGCGTGGGTCGCCGGGACGAGCGCCGTCCGGAACGCGAGGAAGAAGCCGGCGAAGGCGCCGACGAGGACGAGGCCGAGGACGAGGCGTCGCTTGGAGGGAGTCACGGCGCGGATTGTACGGACGGGCCTCCGGGTCTGCCGACCTCCGTCTCGACGTCGACGAGGAAGCGGGCGTAGTCGGAGAACTCGAACCGGTAGGCGCTGTCGAGCCGGAAGAGGACCCCCGTCCGCCCCTGGAGGCGGATGCCGACGAGGCACGGCAGCCAGGCGCCGTCCGCGAGGCGCTGCGCCCGGTACGCGATCGACGCGCTCCGGATGCTCGCCGCGAGGCCTCCCCCCACCCGGAGCGGCGTCACGAGCCGGGCGTCGACCGAAACGACCTGGAGGTCGGTCGCGTCGACGAGGACGCGGCCGGCGAGAGACCCGAGCGCCCGGTCGAGGGTCCGCGTCGCGACCCGCCCCGGCCTCGGTGCGAAGTCGAGCCCGTAGGCCGGCCGCCCGTCGACGAGGACCTCCTCGACCGGCCCGTACGAGAAGCGGGAGATCAGGTCGGAGAGGCGGATCGGGCCGAGGAGGGGGTCCTCCTCGGAGCCGCCCACCTCGGGCGGCCGGGAGGCGCGGTGAGCGGCCCGCCGGTCGACGCGGCGCCGGTGCTCCTTCGCGTCCTCCTCGGCCACCTCGGCGATCTCCGCCTCCGTGGGGGGGCGCCCGTCCACCTCCAGCAGCTCGCGCCGGACGGCGCTCCCGTCGCCGGCGGTGTAACGGAACCGTCGACGGTGGATCGCCTTCGGCCTCCCGTCGCGCCCGAAGTCGGTCTTCACCTCCACCTGCTCGAACGTCGAGGCCGCCACCGCGAGGTCGGCCCGCCGCTGCGCGCGGGCCACGGATCGGATCAGCTCTTCGGCCGACATCGGGACGAGGGCCTCGGCGCCCTGCCGGGCCGCGCCGAGGCTCGGCGCCGCCGCCAGAAGGGCGAGGCCCACGATCGCCGTTCGGCGGGCGAGGTGCCTGCTCATGCCCGGAACGTTACGATGCCTGCATGTCGAATGCACCCAAGTCGTCGTTCGAGCTCGCCATGGAACGCCTCCGGGCCGCGGACCGCGAATCCGGCGTCGAGGAGAAGCCTCTCACCGACGCCCAGAAGGCCGCGATCGCCGAGGCCCGCTCGGTCGCCTCCTCCCGGCTCGCCGAGCGCGAGATCCTCTTCCGCGACGCCCTCAAGAAGGTCTACGACCCCGTCGAACGGGAGAAGGCGGAGGAGGAGTACCGCGTCGACCGGACCCGGATCGAGGCCGACCGGGACCGGGCGATCGAGAGAATCCGGCGCGGCGAGGGCGAGCGGAGCTGAGGCCGTGAGGGTCGTCGTCACGGGCGGAACGGGTTTCCTGGGGCGCGCGCTCGTCGCGGCGCTCGCCGGCCGGGGAGACGAGGCCGTCGTCGTGACCCGCGACCCGTCTCGCGCCAACCTCCCGCCCGGCGCCCGCGGCGTCGGCTGGGACGGCCTCGCGACGGCCGTCGACGGAGCCAACGCCGTCGTGAACCTCGCCGGCGAGACGATCGCCCAGCGCTGGACCGCGTCCGCGAAGGCCCGGATCGTCGGGAGCCGGGCCCAGGCCGCGGAGCGGGCCGGCGCGGCCGTGCGCGCCGCGAAGAGCCCTCCCGGCGTCCTCGTCAACGCCTCGGCCGTCGGCTTCTACGGGAACCGGGGCGACGAGGAGCTGACCGAGGAGAGCCCCCCGGGAAGCGGCTTCCTCGCCGAGACGACGCTCGCCTGGGAGCGCGCCGCCCGGGAGGCGGTCCCGGAGGGCATCCGCCTCGTCCTCCTCCGGACCGGCGTCGTCCTCGACCCGGCCGAAGGGGCGCTCGCGAAAATGCTCTTTCCCTTTCGCCTCGGCCTCGGCGGCCCGCTCGGCGGTGGCGCGCAGTGGATGCCCTGGATCCACCGCGACGACCTCCTCGCCCTCCTCCTCGCCGCCCTGGACGACCCGCGCTACGAGGGGCCCGTGAACGGGACCGCCCCCGGCCCCGTCCCGATGAAGGATTTCGCCGCGGCGCTCGGCCGCGTCCTGCGCCGGCCCGCTTTCGCCCCGGCCCCCGCCTTCGCGATCCGCGCCGCGATGGGAGAGATGGCCGCGCTCGTCCTCGACGGCCAGCGGGCGCTGCCGGCGAAGGCCCTCGCGCTCGGCTTCCGCTTCCGGTTCGAGCGCCTCGAGCCGGCCCTCACCGACCTCCTCGCCCGGGGCTGAACCCCCGGCGTGCCCGCCGCCGCCGTCGCGGGTAGACTCGCTCGATGGCGCCCTCGATCGGAACCTCCGTCCCGCGCGTCGACGGCCCGGCCAAGGTCTGCGGCTCGGCGCGCTACGTCGACGACCTCGTCCTCCCCGGCATGCTCCACGGCGCAACCGTGCGCAGCGACGTCCCGCGCGGCCGGCTCCTCGGCGTCGACCTCGACCCCGCCTTCGACTGGACCGGGATCACCGTCGTCACCGCCGACGACGTCCCCGTCAACGCCGTCCCGCTCATCGAGAGCGACCAGCCCGTCCTCGCCAGGGACGAGATCCGCCACGCCTACGAGCCGGTCGCCCTCCTCGCCTGCGAGGACCGCCTCCGCCTCGCGCAGGCGCTGCGGCACGTCACACTCCGCGTCGAGCCGCTCCCGCCCGTCCTGACGATCGACGACGCCCTCGCGGCGCGCGAGGCGATCCGCGGCGCCGACAACGTCATCAAGCGCTACCGGATCACCAAAGGACGTGGGGGCGCGGCCGTCGAGGGGTGCGAGGTCGTCGTCCGCGGCGTCTACGAGACCGGCTGGCAGGAGCACGTCTACATCGAGCCGAACGGGATGATCGGCTGGTGGGACGGCGACACGGCCCGCGTCGAAGGGTCGCTCCAGTGCCCCTACTACGTCCAGAAGGGGATCAAGGGGGTCTTCGGCCTCCCCGACGACGGCGTCGACGTGACGCAGGCCGTCACCGGCGGCGGCTTCGGCGGCAAGGAGGAGTACCCGACCCTGGTCGCCCTCCACGCCCTCCTCCTCGCGAAGAAGTCGGGCCGCCCCGTCAAGCTCGTCTACGGCCGGCAGGAGGACGTCGAGGCCTCGACGAAGCGGCACCCCTCGCGCGTCGAGATCGCGAGCGGCTGCGACCGCGACGGCACCCTCCGCGCCGTCTCCATCCGCGTCCTCTTCGACGGCGGCGCCTACGTCACGCTCACCCCGGTCGTCCTCTCGCGCGGCGCGCTCCACGCCTGCGGCGCCTACCGCTGGGAGGACGTCACCGTCGAGGCGGTCGCCGTCGCGACGAACACTCCGCCGAACGGCGCCTTCCGCGGCTTCGGCGCGCCGCAGACGATCTGGGCGATCGAGCGTCACCTAGACCGGGTCGCGCGGACGCTCGGCACGGACCCGGTCGCGTTGAAGAGGAAGAACCTCCTCCGCCTCGGCGACACGACGGCGACGGGCCAGACGCTGAAGGAGTCGGTCGGCGTCGAGGAGTGCGTCGAGAAGGCAATGGCCGCGAGCGGCTACGTCGAGAAGCGGGAACGCGGCCCCGTCGTAACGGGCCGAACGGCGCGCGGCGTCGGCGCCGCAATCTTCCTCCACGGCGCCGGCTTCACCGGCTCGGGCGAGAAGTACCTGAAGGGAAAGGTCGCCGTCGACCTCCTCCCCGGCGGCCGCGCCCGCGTCCGCACCGGCTCGACCGACATCGGGCAGGGGACGGAGACCGTCTTCCGCCAGATCGCCGCGGACGGCCTCGGCATCGGCGTCGAGAACGTCGACTTCGCCGTCCCCTCGACGGCGAACGTCCCCGACTCGGGGCCGACCGTCGCCTCGCGGACCGTCATGGTCGTCGGCTCGATCGTCGACGCCGCCGCGAAGGAGCTTCGCGCCCGCCTCGAGGCCGAGGAGAAGGCCCGGGGCGCGACCCGCTCCGCCGCGTGGGAGCGCCTCGCCGCCGACCCCGCGCGCGCGACCTCGCTCGTCCAGTACGAACCGCCGCCGGGCGTCGTCTGGGACGACGCCACCTACTCCGGCGACGCCTACCCCGCCTACGGCTGGGCCTGCGACGTCGCCGAGGTCGAGGTCGACCTCGACACCTTCGAGACGAAGGTGACCGGCTTCTGGGCCGCGGTCGACGTCGGCCGCGTCATCAACCCGACGCTCTGCGCCGGCCAGGTCGAAGGAGGGACCCTCCAGGCGATCGGCTGGGCGCTGACGGAGAAGCTCGTGACGAAGGACGGGAAGATCCTGAACCCGCGGATGACGAACTACATCGTCCCGACGAGCCTCGACGCGCCGCCGTTTACGACGACGCTCGTCGAGGCGGCCTACTCGCGGGGCCCCGGCGGGGCGAAGGGAGTCGGCGAGCTGCCGATGGACGGCGGCGCGCCGGCCGTCGCGGCCGCCATCGAGCACGCCACGGGGCTCGTCCTCGACCGCGTCCCGATGCTCCCCGAGGACCTCTTCGAGGCCTCCGTGAAGGGAGGCGCGCGATGAGCATGGAGACGAATATCACCCTCACCGTCAACGGCTCCGTCGTCACGCTCGAGGCACCCCCCGCCGCGCGCCTCCTCGACGTCCTCCGCGAGAGGCTCGGCCTCACCGGGACGAAGGAAGGGTGCGGCGAGGGGGAGTGCGGCGCCTGCACCGTCCTCCTCGACGGCGTCCCCGTGAACGCCTGCCTCGTCGCCTTCGGCCAGTGCGACGGGCGCGAGGTGACGACCGTCGAGGGGCTCGGCAGCACCGCGCACTTGACGCCCCTCCAGGAGGCGATGGTGACGGAAGGGGGCGCGCAGTGCGGCATCTGCACCCCCGGCATGCTCCTCTCGGCCGAGGCCCTCCTCCGCGAGGAGCCGCGGCCCACCGAGCCCCAGATCCGCGAGGCGATCGCCGGCAACATCTGCCGCTGCACCGGCTACCAGAGGATCGTGAACGCCGTGAACGAGGCGGCGAGGCGGCGGGAGGCGCGCTCGTGAGCGTCGCCGGCCTCGCCCTCCACCCGTTCTCCACGCCGAAGACGCTCGACGAGGCGCTCGCCCTCCTCGCCGAGCGCTCCGCGAGAGCCGAGAAGACCGTCCTCCTCGCCGGGGGCACGGACTGGTTCGTCGAGCGGCACGTCGCGCCGGCCGAAGAAGCGGGCGTGCTCCCCCTCGTCGTCGACGTCTCCCGCCTCGACGCCCTCCGCGGCATCGCTGTCGAAGGGGAAACCCTCCACATCGGCGCCGCGGCGACCTACCTCGAGATCCGGAAGGACGCCCGCGTCGCCGCCCGGTGCCCGCTCCTTGCCGCGACGGCCCGCGACGTCGGCGCGCTCCAGATCCAGGCGCGCGGCACGCTCGGCGGCAACCTCGCCTCCGGCTCCCCCGCCGCCGACGGCGTCGCCGCCCTCGCCGCGCTCGACGCGACACTTCTCCTCCGGAGCATCCGCGGCGCGCGCCGCGTCCCGCTCGCCGGCTTCTACACCGGCTACCGCAGGAGCGTCCTCGCGGCCGACGAGCTGATCGAGGCGATCGAGATCGCGCTCCCGCCCGAGGGCTCCCCCTTCGCGTGGCGGAAGGTCGGCACGCGCCAGGCTCAGGCGATCTCGAAGGTCGCCTTCGCCGGCCTCGCGGTCGTCGCTTCCGGCCGCCTCGCGCGCCTCGGCCTCGGCATGGCTTCCGTCGCCCCGACGGTAGCGCTCCTCCCGGCGACCCGCGCCCTCGGCCTCTCGAAGCCCCTCGGCGAGGTCACCGACGCCGACGTCGAGCAGGCCGTCCTCGCCGACGTCTCCCCGATCGACGACGTCCGCTCGACGGCGGCCTACCGGCGCCACGTCGCCGTCCGCCTCGCGCAGCGGTTCTTCGGAGAGCTGCGGGCGCTCTGACCTTCACCCGCCCCCGTGCGCCGGCTCCCGCCCGCGCACGGGGTCGCCGGAGGAGAACGGTCCCGGCAAAGCCACCCGTCCTACGACCGCAGGATCTTCTCCATCGCCCGGCCGCGGGCGAGCTCGTCGATGAGCTTGTCGAGCCGGCGGATCTTCCGCATCAGCGGGTCCTCGACCTCTTCCACCCGAACGCCGCAGACGACGCCCGTGATGAGCGCGCTGTTCGGGTGGAGGGCCGGCGCCTTCGCGAAAAAGGTCTCGAAGTCGGTCCCCTTCTCGAGCTGCTGCCGCAGCTGCTTCTCGCTGTAGCCGGTCAGCCAGCAGAAGATCCGGTCGACCTCCGCCTTCGTGCGGCCGTTCCGCTCCGCCTTCGTCACGTAGTGCGGGTAGACGCTCGCGACGCTCGTCCGGAAGATGCGGTGGGCGGCGGTCGTGCCTCCGCCGGTCGCCGCGCGGGGCGGGGTTGCGCGCTTCGCCGGCGGACGCTTCTCGCCTCCAGGGCTCGGCTTCGCAGGCGGCGCCGTCTCCTTCGGCTTCGGCGAGGCCGCGGCGGCCGTCCCCTTCAGCCGCACCAGCCGGCCCTTCCGGCGGACGATGTTCTTGTAGTCCCACTGGACGTCCCGCGCCTGGGCGAGCCAGCGCCGAAGCTTCTCCGTGTCGACCTCGCCGGCGGACGTGTAGCGCGCCTCGGCCGCCTTGAAGCTCCCTTCCTTCCGGAGCCCCTTCTCCGCGAACGACTGCCCGCTCCAGAAGAGGAGGCGGACGCCGTCCTTCAGCTTGCTGTAGCCGACGATCGGGTTCCCGTCGAGGAACCAGACCGGGTGGGCATGCCAGACCTTGTTCTCCGCGTCGGGCAGCGCCCGGTCGATCTCCTTCGCGAGGAGCTCGCACGTCTTTCGGTCGGCGGGCGCGAGGGCGGCGTTGTACGTACGGGTGTCCGCGTGCATCGAGACCTCCTCGTTCGGTCGGGAATGGGGTCTGGTCTACACTCTACACTCTACGAGGTCTTCCCCGCGACTGCCCGGACCCGCACGAGGAGAAGGCGCCCCTCCTCGTCGGCCGGGTCGCGCGCGAGCCCCTCGGCGAGGACGGCCGTCGCCTCGTCGAGCCGCCCGGTCCGCGCGAGGAGGCGCGCGAGGTTGTGGCGGACGAGACGAGACGAGGGGTCGAGGCGGAGCGCCTCGCGGTAACGCGCGAGCGCCTCGTCGGCACGGCCGAGCCCGGCGAGGACGTTCGCGAGGTCCCCGATCGTCGACGCGTCCCCCGGCTCGAGGCGGACCGCCTCTTCGAACGTTGCGCGCGCTTCCTCGAGCCGCCCCATCTCGGCAAGCGTCAGTCCTGCATTCCGGTGCCCCGCCGCCTCGCTCGGCGCGAGCCGCGCCGCCTCGCGGAATTCGGCGAGCGCCCCCGGCGCGTCGCCACGGGCCGCGAGGGCGTTGCCGAGGTTGTTGCGGATCGCCGCGTCCGCCGGATCGGCAATCGCCGCCCGCCGGAACGCCTCGAGCGCCGTCTCGGCGTCGGCCGGCCGCCCCAGCTGCGTCAGCGCCACGCCGAGCGCGTTGAGCGCCTCGGCCGACCCGGGCCGGAGACGGACGGCCTCGCGCAGGTGGGGCTCGGCCCCCGCCGCGTCGCCCGAAGAGAGGAGCGCGGCGCCGAGCAGCCGCTCTGCGACGTGGTTCTCGCCGGTCACGTCGAGCGTGCGGCGAAAGAGCGTCGCGCCGTCGCGCCAGTACCCGACCTGCCCGCGGGCGACCGGGGCGAGTGCCAGCAGCGCAACGCCTCCCACCGCGGCGAGCGCGACCCCGGCCGCCGCGCGCCGTGAGGCCACGCGGCGCGCTCCTTCCGCGAGCGCGAGCGCGAGTCCGACGTACGGGACGTACGTGTACCGGTCGGCCACCGACTGCTCCCCCACCTGGACGAGGCCGATCACCGGGACGAGCGTCCCGACGAACCAGAGCCACCCCACGAGAAGGAACGGCGCGCTCCGGCGCGCGCGCCACGCCGCGAACGTGAGGGCCGCGAGGAGAAGGATTGCCCCGGCGAGCTCCAGCGGCGCCGGCGCGCCCCGGTGCGGGTAGAAGACCGCGAGGCCGGCCGGCCAGACGAGCATCCGGAGGTACGTGGCAACAGAGACGGCCGCGTGCCCGAGGCGCTCGGAGAGCGGGAGGACCTCCAGGCTCGAGACGCCTCCTCCGCGCGACTGCGCGAGGAACGTCACGACGCTCGAGAGGGCGACGAGCGCGAAGAGCGGGAGCTTCTCGAGGAGAAGCGGCCGGAGCCGAGCCCACGTCGGCTTCTCGTCGAGCGGCAGGCGGCCGAGGGGCCAGGCGTCGAGGAGGAGCATCAGGAACGGGGCCGTCACGGCCATCGGCTTGGCCAACAGCGCGAGGGCGAGGCAGAGCGCCACGAGGGCGAGACGCGGGAGGGCGCGGGCGCCCGCCGCCCGCCTCGCATACGCGGTGTACGCCGCGAGCGCGAGCCAGAGGAAGAGCGCGGAGAGGACGTCCTTTCGCTCCGAGAGCCACGCGACCGACTCGACGTGCGCCGGGTGCCAGGCGAAGAGCGCGGCGACCGCCGCCGCGACGCCCGCGCTCCCCGTCCACCCGCGGACGAGGAAGAGGAGCAGCAGCGACGAGACGACGTGCAGGGCGAGTCCCATCGCGTGGTGGCGCCCCGGCTCGGGGCCCAAGAGCTCCACGTCGGCCATGTGGGAGAGCCAGGCGAGCGGGTGCCAGTTCCCCGTGTGGAACGTCTCGAAGGCCCACGCCACGCCTTCCGCAGTCAGCCCCTCGAGGACGACGGCGTTGTCGCGCAGGTAGTTCGGGTCGTCGAAGTTGACGTAGCCGAACCCGGCCACCGGGAGGAAGACCCAGATCGCGACCAGGGCGACGACCAACGCCGCGCCGGCCGCCGCCGCACGGCCGGAGTCGAACGAACGGGGAGGGGACGCCAGCGGAGCGGAGCGGTCGGCCTCGGGGCGAGGCCTGCGGCGGGCCATGGCCTCAGGATAGCGGAGAGGCTGCGTGGAGGCGCGGCCTGGCGCGCGCCTCCACGCAGCGAACGGTCAACGATCGGGCGCCGTCAGCTCCAGCCGCGCGCCGGGGAGGAGCGTGCCGTGCACGCAGCTCGGGAACGCCGGGCGGCCGCCGCCATACGTGGCGTGCTCTTCGTGGGTGATCATGCAGAGTGAATACTCGCCCGGCTCGAACAGCCCCTGCACGCGAACAACGCCGCTCTCCTCCGACTCGGCAGCGAGCCCCTGCCTGCCGAGCGCTCGTTGGTAGCCCATGCATCCGTTGTGGAAGAGCGCCGGGAACGGGCCCCCCTCAGGCATCTTCGTCGCGTTCACGACGAGCTCGCCGCCGACGCTCGTCAGGAGGACCTCCTGCTGCTCCGGTCGCGGCTCCATCCGAAACATCCTCGTGGCCCGCCCCGGCGAGCCGTGAATCAGGCACGCGAAATCGCGGGTTCGGGCGACTTCGGCGACCCAGCTCCCGTCGAGGCCTGCGGGCGGAAGAGAGCCCCGCAGCGGGACCGGGCCCGGGTCCGGCAAGCGCTCGACGCTCGCTCTCGGCAGCCCGATTCCGGGGGCGGCCACGGTTCGCCCGCGAATCGCATGGAGCGGCAGCAGGACGAGGCGAACCGGCTCTTCGACCTCTCCGTCCTCGATCCGGACGAGCACCCCGTCACTCTCGGCCCCGCCGCGCGGGAGGAACGCGGAAACCACGTACTCGCCGTCGGCGAGTCCTTCGAGGAGGAACGTTCCGTCCGGGATCAGCTCCGTGTTTGCCTCTCGCCACCCGCGCGCGACGATGGCCAGGACCGCGTTCGGAACGCGATCGCCGGCTTCGTTCACGATCTCCCCCGGAAGCCCTCCTCCCGGCAGCCGAACCTCGACGTCGGACACGCCGTCGTCTCCCGGCGCGGGAACGTCGACGTCCGTCGATCGCAGGACGGTTGGTCCGGACGAACGAACGGAGACCGACCACGCGCCGAGGCGGGGGAGTTTCCCCTCGAATCGGCCGGAGACGTCGGACTCCATACGGATCGCCGGGAACCGGCCTTCACCGCCAAAGGTGACCACCGCGGCGATGGGCCGGCGCCCGAGCAGGACCTTCCCACGGACTTCCTCGACGCGGACCTCGATCGATCGCCGGAGATGCGCGGCCGCCATCTCGAATGGTTCAACATCCTTCCACCAACCCACACCCAGGCTCGTCTTCAGTCTCACTACGTATCTTCGGCCCGTGACCATTCGCGCGTACGACCACGAGCCGTCGGCTGCCAGCGGCGACTCGACGACTCGCTCCGGCGCGGCGCCCGTCCGCATCTCGATAACTTCGACGATCCAGGTCGATCCTGCCGGGTCCAGAGGAGGCCGGACTCCCAGTTCGAGCTTCCCGTACTCGCCAAGGACGAGCGGATCGTTGAGACTCGCCTCGAGACCGTTCGCAATCTCGACGTCTCGCGTGGCTTCCGCGAGTCCCGGCTGCGAAGCGACGACCTTCCACCGCCCGGCGTCGACTCCCTCCAGCTGGAAGAACCCACGGGCCGTCGGACGGACGGTTCGGCTCGTACGGACCGCGCCGCCCGCACCCGTTCCGCGCGAATCGCCGGCCTCGGGCCTCAGCGTGATCAGACACCGATCCGGGTCGAGACGTCCGGCTCCGGCGACCTCGACCGACCCGACGAGCGAGGCGCCGGGACGCAGCTCGATCGCTCCGAGGTTTCTCGGCGTCCCCGGACCCACCGCCACGCCGAACAGGTATCGCGCGCCGAATCCACGGCTGCGCAGGACGAGGTCGAAGCGACCCTCGGGAATCACGGCCTCCCAGCTCCCCCGCTCGACGGGCACCTGGAGCTCGCCGCCGGGAAAAGCGACCCCGCCCTTCGCATCTTGCGCGGGCTCGAAGCGAACCGCCAACGCGGTCACCTCGCCCCCCCGCGTCGCGGAGGCGACCGTGCCCCTGATCTTCCCGGACCTCCAGCAGGAGACTCTCCTCGCTGCGTCGGCCGGAGCACGCTCTTCGAATGGCGTCGAGCTGCACCACATCCCTTCGGCCTCAGCGGAGATCCGGTCCGCTCCCTCGGGGACATCGAACCGGACCTCCTCCTCCCACGAAACAACCGGCGCGCGCGCGAGGACTCCCGCCGGCCCGATCGCGACGACCTCGGAGCCGCGCGGGAGGTCGATCGGCCCGCCAGGGCCCACGACGACCCGCACCGGCGAGGCGGTCGCGAGCATCGGGGCAAGACCCGCGGTCAGAAGTGCAAGAAGAGTTGCTCTCACGAGGTTCCCCGTTGCCTTCACGGGCCTACGGTCCCGTGAACGTGCACGGGCCGTACGGGTAGCACTTGTGATCCGGATTCTTGCCGCCGTTGTCGTCGTACAAGCAGTTGCAGGCGAGGCCGGCGTACGGCACACACGGCCGGTATCCGCCGGACTGTTCGGCGCCGCAACCCCAGCAGGTGGGATGCGAGCAGGGGGGACCGGGGAGAGCGAGACCTCCGCCGCCGTCCTTCTCACATGGGATCGTCTGTCCGTTCTCGTCCTGGCACATGGGGTCCCGTGCCGCCCATGCGGATGGGCTCCAGAGAATTCCGAGTGATATCGCGACCACCACGATGAGGCGCTTCATCCCGAACCTCCTTCGGTTTCTCGTCCTCGACGGGCTTCCTGGTGAGCGAGAGGCGCGATGGGGAGCCGCTTCCTGTTCCCCCACTGTCGCCGACTCCTCCTCGTTGTCCCGCGGACCATCGATCTTCCACGGATGATCCGCGCTCCGCGCCGGTCTCGTCTATTGACATTTCGTGCCACATTTCGTGCATCGTACCCACGGAAGCCGGCCCTTCCGGACCAGTTCCTCCCGCAGCTCGCCGGCGGTCCTGCCGAGCTCCTTCCTGCAGAAGCGGGCGAGGGCGCTCGGACCGGAGAAGCCGAGCGCCTCGGCGACCGCGTCGAGCCTGGCCGCATCGCCGAGGAGGCGGAGAGCTCGTTCCCTCCGGAACCTGCGAACGAGCGCCTGCGCCATCGTCCCTCGTTTCGCGAGCCTCCGATGAAGGGTTCGGACGGACACCCCGGCCTCGACTGCGGCGGCCTTCGTCCCCGCCTGGGCGAGCCGCGCGGCGAGTCGTTCGAAGCCCGAGCCCTCGAGGACCCGATCGGGGCCATCCCGGCCAGGCCTCCCGACCGGCAGGAATCCGACATCGGATAGAGAACAGATCTCGGAATTCGGGAGCAAGAGAGGCCCTCCTACTACTAATGAGGGATTCAGACCCCCCGAATTGCCCCTCCTCCGAAGAAAAAGTTCACGAACCGCTCGCGGCAGCTCGCTCCTCCCCGGTTCGACCTGGCGTATCCGGCCATTTCGCGCGCCGTTCGCTCGCGACGCCGCCGTGAACACCGAAGGAGGCGCGGTCCGGACCCCTTTCAGAGCGGCGGAATCAGGCCCGAGAGAATCGCGGCGAGCGTCGCCGAGCCGACGCCGAGCCAGAGGAAGAGACCCTGGGCGAGCGGGCGGAGGCCGACCCGCACCAGGACCTCCCGCGTCAGGCCGGTCCCGATCAGGAAGAGGGTGAGGACGAGGAGCTGCCGCGCCACCGCCGCGAGCCCGGTCCAGAGCGGCTCGAGCTGCGGAGCGACGGTCCGGAGGGCAGCCGCAGCGACGAAGCCCGCGATGAAGAGTGGGAACTTCGGCCTCTCGCCCGAGCGGGCGAGGAGCGCCGCACCGAGGACGCACGGCACGATCCAGAGCGCCCGCGTCAGCTTCACCGTCGTGGCGAGCGCCAGCGCTTCCGGTCCGTACGCCGAGGCGGCGCCGACGACGCTCGACGTGTCGTGGATCGCGAGCGCCGCCCAGAGGCCGAATCGGGCCTGGTCGAGGCCGACGAGATGCCCGACGGCCGGGAAGACGAGGAGAGCCGCCGCGTTCAGCGTGAAGACCGTCGCGAGCGAGACGGCGATCTCGTCGCTCTTCGCCTTGACGACCGGGGCCATCGCGGCGATCGCGCTCCCGCCGCAGATCGCCGTCCCGAACGAGATCAGCGTCGAGACCGGCCCCGAGGTCCCGGCGAGGCGGCCGAGGAGGACCCCTAGCGCGAGCGTCAGCGCGATCCCGACCGCCGTGTAGAGGAAAGACGCGGCGCCGACGCGGGCGACCGCCCCGAGGCTCAGCCCGAAGCCGAGGCCGACGACCGAGGCCTGGAGGAGGACCTTGCTCCACGAGGCCGTCCGGGTCGGAGCGGGGTTCCCGAAGAGGAGGCTGAAGACGATGCCACCCGCGAGGGCCGCGGCCGGGCCGACCCATGGGAGAAGGCTCGCGGCGGCGAGGGCGAAGAAGAGGGCGGCGCGGGCGCGCGAGGACACCCGAGCATTATTCGAGCCGCGCGGCCCGCCGCAAGCGGTGGTGGCGCTTCAGCGCGCGAGGAGGAGGACGAGGACCTCCGCCGAGACGATCCGGAGGATCATCGTGAGCGGGTAGACGGCGACGTAGCCGAGCGTCGGCGCGTCCGAGCCGGCGAGGCCGTTCGCGAAGGCGAGGGCCGGCGGGTCGGTCATGCTGCCGGCCATCACGCCCGTCAGCGTCAGGAAGTTGACGCGGAAGACGAGCCGCCCGATCGCGCCGACGACGAGCATCGGGACGATCGTGATCACCGCGCCGATCGCCATCCAGGTCAGCCCCGGCCCCTTCACGAGCGTGTCGACGAATCCCGCGCCGGAGCGGAGCCCGACCGCCGCGAGGAAGAGCGCGATGCCGATCTCGCGGAGCATGAAGT
>JAKLER010000259.1 GCA_022711615.1 Acidobacteriota bacterium | reverse complement strand
AACTTGTTCGGCGCCACGCCCGCCGAGCCGGTGAGCCGCTCTCGGTCGCGGATCTCCCGCTTGATCTCCGCGGCGATTCGTCGGCCGTCGGAGAGGTCGCGCGCGATGCCGGTCAGGTCGAGGAAGGCCTCGTCGATCGAGAGCGGCTCGACGAGGGGGGAGTACCTTTCGAGGACCTCACGGATCCGGTGGGAGACCTCGACGTAGAGGGACATCCGACCGGGGAGCCAGACGGCCGAGGGACAGAGCCGCTCCGCGGTGACCGAGGGCATCGCCGATCGGACGCCGAAGCGCCGCGCCTCGTACGAACAGGTGGAGACGACGCCGCGGCGGCCGCGGTGCCCGATGACGACGGGCTTCCCGAGGAGCGACGGGTCCTCGCGCACCTCCACGGCCGCATAGAAGGCGTCCATGTCGAGGTGGACGACGACGCGGGGCGACGGCGGCCGGGGCACGGGAAGGAGCTTAGCGCCGGTAGGAGCGAGCCGGTTCGACGAGCGTCTGCGAGCAGCTCCTCGATGCGCCGCGGGCCCCGCGGCCTCCTCGCGAAGACGAGGAGGCCGTGGGCGGAGGAGCGCGCTCGTCGGCCGCCCTCCCGGGCGGACGCTACCGGGCGAGGGCGACGACGGTGGTCGGCTGCCGAAGGGCCGCCGTCGCGGTCGGCGCCGCTCCCGGGGAGAAGGTGTACCGGAAGTCGCCGATGGAGAGCGAGCGGACGGCCCAGTCGTGCGTCAGCGTCGCGGAGCCCGAAAGGTGGGCGAGCTCGAGGGAGTCGCGCCGCGCGAGCGTGACGCCGACGACCGCGGCCTTCTCCTCGTCGTAGACGCAGACGACCCCGCGATCCGAGACGCGGAACTCGTAGACGCCCGCGGGGAGCGCTACGCTGCCCACCTGGACGGCCTGGTCCAGACGAAAGAGGGCGGAGTCGTTGGCGGCAGCGGGAGCCGCGAACGACAGCGCGAGCGCGGCGAGCGAGAGCACCTTGCAAAGGGACTTCTTCATTCGAATGCCTCCTGTTTGTGCGTTGCCCGGGTCCGTAGGGGCAGGGTCCCCGCGCACCGAGCGGCGCTCGGGTCGAGGGCTGCCGGGGTTCTTGTCGGCTGCCGAATCCTGTGTCGTTTCGTCGCACCCGCGACCTTCTCGAGACACCTCCCTGGGCCGGAGGACTGGCCGCGCCGGGTGGCCGGGTGATCCGGCATTCCCGAGCGGGCTGTCGGCTGCTACGGACGACCCGGGAAAAGGTTCGTTTCGGGCTCTTCCGTGTGACAGGAGTTCACACGACCGGGGGGCGGCGCCCGCTCGAGGAGGGGCGACGCGTGGAGACGCGCTACCATCCCGCCAAACTTGGAACGAACGTTCGTCCCCGATGAGGAGGCCCCATGCGACGTCACCTCGTGACGGCCCTGTGTCTGACGCTTCTGGCCCCTGCCGCGTTCGCGCAGAAGGCGCCGAAAGACGTCTCGGAGCTCGTCGCGCGGCTCGACTCGTCGAGCGCGAGCGAGCGTGCGAGCGCGGCCCGCTCGATCGGCTACCAGAAGGACGCCGCTCTTCCGGCGGTGCCTCGGCTCCTTGAGCTCCTCGCCGGCGACCGCGAGAACGAGGTGCGCGTCTCGGCCGCGGAGGCGCTCGGCAACATCGGGCCGAAGTGCGCGAAGACGGCGGTGCCGGCGCTCATGAAGGCGGCGAAGGAAGACAAGTGGCCGAAGGTCCGCTCCGCGTCGCTCTCGGCTCTCGGCGAGATGAGGGAGGCCGCGAAGCCCGCGATCCCGCTCCTCCGGGAATCTCTCCGCGACCCGGACGGGTTCATCGCGCAGGCGGCCCGGAACGCGCTCTTCCGCGTGCAGCCGGACGCCAGGGACGAGGTCGTCGCGATCGAGGACGCGACGCGCCCGAAGCAGAAGGGGAGCCTCTTCGACGACCTCACCCAGCTGCAGGCGGTGCTGCCGGGCCGCGCGCCGGAGGTCTACGAGCTCGCGATCTACCCCGGGTTCGCGCTCGCCACGACGGCCTGCGCCGAAGCGGGGTCGGGGCGCTGCCAGCTGAAGTACGAGGGAGGGGCCGTGACGGGCCCGACCGACGGGAGCGCGGACGACTGCGAGAAGAAGATCGCGCTCGCGAAGGTCGACTTCTCCGTGGTGCCGGGGCTGGTGAAGCAGGCGCCCGCCCTGCTCGGCGCGCCGGGCGGAGCGGTGACGATGGTCCAGCTGAGCGCCGGCGTCTTCTGCAAGAGCCACGGCTGGATCGTCAGCGTGAAGGACGGCGGGATGGTCCAGTTCAAGCTGAACGGGAAGGTCGACAAGGTCACGAAGTTCTAGTCGCGCACCGTCGGCGCCCGTGAATCAGGAGGGCGCCGCGGCCCTCGCCGGCCCGGGGAGCCGGCGAGGGTCGGCGTGGGCGAGCGCGAAGGTCAGTTCGCCAGTCTCCACTCGCCGTCCTCGAGCTCGAAGCCGAGGGAGAGCGTCGAGGAGGTGGACGAGACGGTCCCTGGCTCCGGCGAGCTCTGCGTGACGCTGACGAGGACGAGCGAGGCGCGGACGTCGTCCTCGACGACGATGTAGCCGCCGTCCTTCAGGCTCGCGGCCAGGTCGGCCTTCTTCGGAATGGTGCGGCGCCGGTAGGCCGCGCTCTCGGACCGCTCGCGCGCGGGCTCCGTCGCCCACTTCTCGCGCGCCTTCTTCGTGGCGAGCTGCATGAACGAATCGTCCTTCTTCGCGTGGAGCGTCTCGGCGTACTTCAGCGCGAGCGCGTAGACGGGATGCGCGCGCATCTCGTCGCCGTGGAATCGCTCCTCCTTTGCCGGCTCCTGCGCGTTCTCGATGGCCATCGGGCCGCCCGTGAGGCGCCACGCGCCCTTCTCGAGGGCGAGGTAGGCGATCCCCATCGCGCGGTTCGGGAGCGGAGCGCGGAGCTGGCCCTCGGCGCCGTAGAGCGTCAGCGTTCCGCCCTTCTTGATTCCTTCGGCGAGCGCCTTCGGGTCGGGCGCGCGCTCCTTCCGCAGGGCGGAGAGCTCCGCCTTCTCGCTCGACTTCTTCCAGTCGGCCTGCTCGGACGCGGTATAGAGCGCCATGCCCGCGTCGACCTTCCCGGCGCGGAAGTGCTCGGCGGCCTTCAGGACGACCTGGGTGGAGGGATGCTCGAACGCCGCCTCGCCCTCGAGGACCTTCGGGTCGTCCTGGGAGAGGGCGACCGTCGAGCTCCCGAGGCAGAGGAGGAAAGACGCGGCGAGCACCGCGCGAACGAGGACGTTCTTCATTCCGGGCTCCTTTCCGTGGATGATACGTGCTCGCAGAATCCCTCCCAAGGCGCTTACGACACGTCACTTGGGCGCTCCGTGGCGGACTCCGACCGCCCCCCGTCGGCCCTCGCGCCCGCTGCCGGTTCGTGCGAACCTCGGCGCCGCATGAGCAAGCACGACGTCGTTGTGGTCGGTGGCGGGATCAGCGGACTCTCGTTCGCGTTCGAGGCGGGCCGGGCGGGAAGGACGGTCCTCGTCCTCGAGAAGGACGCGAGGCCCGGCGGCTGTCTCGCGACGCGGCGTGCCGGCAGCGGCTACTGGTTCGAGCTCGGCGCGCACACCTGCTACAACTCCTACGCGTCGTTCACCACGCTCCTGGAAGCCTGCGGGCTGCGCTCCGAGGTGCAGGCGAGGGCGAAGACGCACCTTCGCTTCCTCGACGGCGACCGCCTCGTGCCCGGCTCGAACCTCGGAGTCCTCCTGAGGCTCTTCTCGTGGCCGGAGGCGGCGGTGAGCCTGCCGCGGATGCTCGGGGCGTCGAAGGACGGCAAGACCGTCGCGGAGTTCTACGGCCGGATCGTCGGAAGCGGGAACTAC
Organism: Acidobacteriota bacterium; assembly: GCA_022711615.1. GTDB lineage: Bacteria > Acidobacteriota > Thermoanaerobaculia > UBA5066 > UBA5066 > UBA5066. The sequence goes on along the minus strand of JAKLER010000259.1, from coordinate 2,020 downwards.
GCTCGCGTCCTCGGTCCGATGCTCTCGGCGGTGCCGTCGCAGAGCGCCGATGCCTTCCCGGCGGGGATGCTCTTCAAATCGCGCGACACGAGGCGGAAGGACTTCCCGCGCAGCTTCACCCTCCGGGGCGGGCTCCAGTCCGCGGCCGAGGCGCTCGCGAGCGCGCCGAACGTGGATGTGGCGACGGGGCGGGCCGCGACCGGCCTCGCCGCGGCCGCTTCCGGGTGGGTCGTGACGACGGAGGATGGCGAACGGCACGAGGCGGGGCTCGTCGCTCTCGCGACGCCTCCCGGCGCGGCGTCGGCCCTGCTCTCGAAGGCCGCGGCCGAGCTCTCGGAGACGACGGCGCGGCTGAAGGAGGCGATCGTCGAGTCGCTCGGCTTCGCGGTCCGCGCGGAGAAGGTGCGGCACATCCCGGTGTCGATGTTCCTCGTGCCGAAAGCAGACGTCTTTCACTCGATCGTGACGCGCGACTCGGTGCCCGACGCCGACTGGCGCGCGTTCTCGTTCCACTTCAGGCCGGGGCTCGCGAGGGACGAACGCCTCGCGAGGGCTGCGCAGGTGCTCGGGCTGACGCGCGGCGACCTCGAGGAGGCGTCGGAGCGACGGACGGTCCTGCCGTCGCCCGTCCTCGGGCACGAGACGGTCGTCGCGGAGGTCGACCGCCTCTCGGCCGGCAAGCCGCTCGCGATCCTCGGGAACTGGTTCGCCGGGCTCTCGATCGAGGACTGCGTGGACCGCTCGCGACAGGAGTGGGCGCGGCTCGGGGCGCTCACGGGGTAGCCCCGCAACCGTAGGGAACGGTCCGGTTCCCCCGGTATCATGGCGGACGCATCCCATGCATCTGCCGCCCGGGACCACGCTCGGCACGTACGAGATCGGCCCGCCTCTGGGCGCCGGCGGGATGGGGGAGGTCTACCGGGCCCGCGACTCGAAGCTCCGGCGGGACGTGGCGGTGAAGGTCCTGCCGGCGACCCTCGCGGCCGACGCCGCGGCGCTCGCGCGATTCGAACGCGAAGCGCTCGCGGTCGCGGCGCTCTCGCACCCGAACATCCTGTCGATCTACGACTTCGGGAGCGCGGGCGGGGTGACATACGCCGTCATGGAGCTCGTCGAGGGGGAGACGCTCCGGAGCCTCCTGGGCGACAGGCCCGTTCCCGTTCCGCGGGCGGTCGACCTCGCCCTCCAGATCGCGCGGGGGCTCGCGGCCGCGCACGGGAAGGGGATCATCCACCGCGACCTGAAGCCCGAGAACGTGATGGTCTCGACGGACGGGCACGTGAAGATCCTCGACTTCGGGATCGCGAAGCAGACCGAGCCGCGCCGGGTCGACGAGACGAGCGCCGAGACGATGACCGAGCGGACCGAGCCCGGCGCGATGGTCGGGACGCTCAGCTACATGTCGCCCGAGCAGGTCCGGGGACACCCGGTGGACGGGCGGAGCGACCTCTTCTCCCTCGGCGCCGTCCTCTACGAGATGCTCTCGGGCAAGCGGGCCTTCCGGAAGGAGTCGGCCGCGGAGACGACGGCCGCGATCCTCCTCCTGGAGCCGCCCGAGCCGGCGGCGTCGCTTCCCGGCGTCTCGCCCGCGCTCGCCCGGGTCGTCGAACGCTGCCTCGAGAAGGAGCCGGAGAAGAGGTTCGCGTCGGCGCGGGAGCTGATCGCGGCGCTGGCCGAGGCGCAGACGGGGACGGCCACGGGCGTCGTGACGGGCGCCGCGGACCTCACGGGGACGCGGAAGGGCGCTCGCCTGCCTCTCGTCGCGGGCCTCGTCGTCTCCGTCGTCGCGGCGCTCTCGGCGGCCTGGCTCGCGCGGCGGCCCGGACCGGACACGGACGAGAGCGCCTCATCACGGCGAATCGCGGTCCTTCCGTTCGAGAACGTGGGCCCCGGCGAGGACGACTACCTCGCCGACGGGATCGCCGACGAGGTCCGCGGGAAGCTGACCTCGGTCCCGGGGCTCGAGGTGATCGCCCGGGGCAGCTCGACGCCGTATCGGCGGACCCCGAAGACGCCCGGG
>JAKLER010000258.1 GCA_022711615.1 Acidobacteriota bacterium | reverse complement strand
AGGAGGTTCGTGCAGAGGCGCCCCTTCTGCTTCACCTGCTGGGCCAGGGCGCGGTCCCGCAGCTCCTGGGAGATGGCCTTTCCCCCGACGAGAACGTCCCCGATCCGGCGCCGCATGCGGAGAATCTAGCAGGAACCGGAGCGGAGGCCGGTTAGAATTCCATCGCCATGACGGGAAGACCACTCCGAGTCCTCATCGCCAAGCCCGGCCTCGACGGCCACGACCGCGGCGCCAAGGTCGTCGCGCGTGCCCTGCGCGACGCCGGGATGGAAGTCATCTACACCGGCCTCCGGCAGACCCCCGAGCAGGTGGCCGCCGCGGCCGTCCAGGAAGACGTCGACGTCGTCGGCCTCTCCATCCTCTCCGGCGCTCACAACGTCCTCGTCCCCGAGGTGATCTCGGCGCTCGGGCGGCGCGGCGCCGAAGGCGTTTCGGTCGTCGTCGGCGGGATCATCCCCGAGAAGGACATCCCCGGCCTGACGGCCGCCGGCGTGAAGGCGGTCTTCCCGCCCGGAACGACCACGAGCGCCGTCATCGAGTCTGTCCGAGGCCTCGGCCGGCCGCTCGAAGCCGCCGCCGCTCGCTGACGACGGCGGATGCCGGGCGCGCCGCGGAGGCGTGCCCCGGGTCCGACGGTCCGGCCGCTAGAATCGCCCGGTGAGCGACGTTCTCGTCAGCCGGGTCGATTCCACGTCCGAGGACTACCTTCAGAACCGGGCCCACCACGAGGGCCTCGCCCGCGAGCTGCGCGAGCGGGTCGCCCGGGCGCGCGAAGGGGGCGGCACGAAGGGCGCCGCGCGCCAGGCAGAGCTCGGGAAGCTCTCCGTGAGGGGGCGGATCGAGAGGCTCCTCGATCGCGAGACCGCGTTCCTCGAGCTGTCGCCCCTCGCCGCGGACGGGATGTTCGACGGGCAGGCGCCCGGCGCGGGGCTCGTCACCGGGATCGGGCGGGTCTCGGGGCGGGACGTGATGGTCGTCGCGAACGACCCGTCGGTGAAGGGAGGGACCTACTTCCCGATCACCGTGAAGAAGCACCTCCGCGCCCAGGAGGTCGCCCTCGAGAACCGCCTCCCGTGCATCTACCTCGTCGACTCGGGCGGGGCGTTCCTGCCGCTGCAGGCCGAGGTCTTCCCGGATCGCGACCACTTCGGCCGGATCTTCTACAACCAGGCCCGCATGTCGGCGGCCGGCATCCCGCAGGTCTCCGCCGTCCTCGGCTCCTGCACCGCGGGGGGCGCCTACGTCCCGGCGATGTCGGACGAGGTCGTCATCGTGAAGGGGCAGGGGACGATCTTCCTCGCGGGTCCGCCCCTCGTGAAGGCGGCGACGGGCGAGTCGGTCACGGCCGAGGAGCTCGGCGGGGGAGACGTCCACACGCGGATCTCGGGCGTGGCCGACTTCCTTGCCTCCTCGGACGCCGAGGCGCTCGAGATGGTCCGCGAGATCGTCGCGCGCCTGAACACGGTCAAGACGTTCTCGGGCGACGTCGCGCAGCCGGAGGAGCCGCTCTACGCGCCCGAGGAGCTCTACGGCGTCCTCCCGCGCGACTTGAAGCGGCCTCTCGAGATCCGCGAGGTCCTCGCGCGTCTCCTCGACGGCTCGCGCCTCCACGAGTTCAAGCCCCGCTACGGGCCGACGCTCGTCTGCGGCTTCGGGCGCCTCCACGGGATGCCGGTCGGCGTCCTCGCGAACAACGGAGTCCTCTTCTCCGAGTCGGCCCTCAAGGGGACGCACTTCATCGAGATGGCCTGCCAGCGGCGGGTCCCGCTCCTCTTCGTCCAGAACATCACCGGCTTCATGGTCGGGAAGGCGTATGAGCACGGCGGCATCGCGAAGGACGGCGCGAAGATGGTCCACGCCGTCGCGAACGCCGCCGTCCCGAAGCTGACGCTGCTCGTCGGCGGCTCGTTCGGCGCCGGCAACTACGGCATGTGCGGCCGCGCCTACCAGCCGCGCTTCCTCTTCAGCTGGCCCGGCTCGCGGATCAGCGTCATGGGGGGGGAGCAGGCCGCCGGAGTCCTCTCGACCGTCAAGAACGAGCAGCGCGAGCGCCAGGGGCAGGCCCCGATGACTCCGGAGGAGGAGGCCGCGTTCAAGAAGCCGACGCTCGAGAAGTACGAGTCCGAGGGGAGCCCGTACTACGCCACGGCCCGGCTCTGGGACGACGGGATCCTCGACCCGGCCGAGACCCGGAAGGTCCTCTCCCTCGCCCTCTCGGTCTGCCACAACGCGCCGATCCCGGAGACGTCGTTCGGCGTCTTCCGGATGTGAGGAGCGACGTGAAGCGAGCCTGCTCCGTTCCGCTCCTCCTCGTCTCTCTCCTCGCGGCACTTTCCGTGCCGGCCGCGGGCACGCCGAAAGGGAGGGTCCGTTCGGTCGAGGTCACCTCCCTCACGCGGCAGAAGGCCTTCCTCTTCGTCCGGACGACGCTCCCGAGCGCGGCGCGGGGGTCGACGCAGAAGTTCCGGGGCACGGCGACGGCCTGGGGCGTTTCCGTTCCTCTCGTCCAGCCCGTGAAGGTGGCCGTGCAGCGTTCGGGCGAAGGCTTCGACGCCGTTTTCCTCGCGGAGATCGACCTCGCGGCCGTGCCGAAGGGAATCGTCGAGAAGGGGAGCGCGACGGCCCTGCCCGTCGCGTTGAAGGGGACGCTCGCCGGCGAGGCCGGGACCGCCGTGACCGTCGACGCGGCCGGCGCGCTCCGGCCCGGCACCGCGGACCTCGTCGCGCACCGCGAGCTCGGCGACGGGTTCGTCCGATTCGCCGGGTCCCGCATCTCGGGCGTCGGCCTGGCCGAGACGAAAGGCGAGGCCCGGCTGGCGGTCTTCAACCCGTTCCGCTTCGACGTCTCCCTCCGGGGGCTCCGCTACGAGCTGGCTTCGGGCGGCCGAGCGGTCGCGCGCGGAAGCCGTCAGGGGGTCATCGTCCGCCCGACTCGCGAGAACGAGATCGCCCTTCCGCTGACCGTCTCGAACGCCGCCGCGCTCGCCGCCGCGGCAAAGGCCGTGGCTTCGGGCGGGCGGCTCTCGGGGCGGCTGACCGGCGAGATCGTCCTGAAGCTCGGCACGGGCGACGTGAAGCTCCCGATCGCGTCCTCGGGGACGATCGAGGTGCTGCCGTGAGCGCGCCGCTCCGCCGGGAGCGCCCGCGCGCCGGCGTCGCCCGCGTCGTCCTCGCGAGGCCCGAGGTCCGGAATGCGTTCGACGACGCGATGATCGCGGAGGTCACCGCGACGTTCGAGGAGCTCGCGTCGGACGGCGCGACGCGCGTCGTCGTCCTCGCGGGGGAGGGGAAGGCCTTCTGCGCGGGCGCCGACCTGGCCTGGATGAAGAGGATGGTGACGTGGGGCGAGGAGGAGAACCGGCGCGACGCCGAAGCGCTCGGCCGGATGTTCCTCGCGATCGACTCCTGCCCGAAGCCGGTCGTCGGCCGTATCCACGGCGCGGCCCTCGGCGGCGGGGCGGGGCTCGTGGCCGTCTGCGACGTGGCCGTGTGCGCCGACGGCACCCTCCTCGGGACGACCGAGGTCCGGCTCGGCATCGTCCCGGCCGTCATCTCGCCGTTCGTGGTCCGGAAGGTCGGCGAGTCGCACGCGCGCCGCTGGTTCCTGACGGGCGAGCGGCTCGACGCCGAGGCGGCGCTTCGTGCCGGGCTCGTCCACGTCGTCGTCCCGGAGGCCGAGCTCGACGCCGAGGTCGATCGCGTCGTCGACGCCCTCCTCCTCGGCGGGCCGGAGGCGCTCGCCGTCTCGAAGGGCCTCGCGAAGAGGATGGGGCGCGTCCCGACGGACGAAGCCCTCGCGGAGGCGGCCTGCATCATCGCGACGCGCCGCGTCTCTTCGGAAGGGCAGGAGGGAATGGAGGCGTTCCTCGCGAAGCGGCCCCCGGCGTGGGCGCCGGAGCCGGGACGGAGGAGCGGCTCGTGAACCTTCGTCCTTTCCGGAAGGTCCTCGTCGCGAACCGGGGAGAGATCGCCGTCCGCGTCCTGACGGCCTGCCGCACGCTCGGGTACGGCACGGTCGCCGTCGCGTCCGAGGCCGACGTCGCGTCGCGGCACGCCCGTCTGGCCGACGAGCTCGTCCTGCTGGGCCCGGCGCCGGCGCGCGAGTCGTACCTCGCCGCGTCGAGGATTCTCGACGCCGCGCGCGCCACGGGCGCCGAGGCGATCCATCCCGGCTTCGGCTTCCTCTCCGAGAACGCCGCGTTCGCGCGCGCGGTGATCGACGCCGGGCTCGTCTGGATCGGTCCGCCTCCCGACGCGATCGAGGCGATGGGGCTCAAGGTCCCGTCGCGCGAGCGCATGAGGACGGCGGGAGTCCCGGTCGTCCCCGGCACGCACGACCTGACCCCCGAGGGGATCGCGAAGGTCGGCTTTCCGCACGTGGTGAAGGCCTCGGCCGGCGGCGGCGGAAAGGGAATGCGCGTCGTTCGCGCCGAGGCCGAGCTCGCCCCGGCCGTCGAGTCGTGCCGCCGCGAGGCGGAGGCCGCCTTCGGCGACCCGACGCTCTACGCTGAGCGCTACCTCGAGCACCCGCGGCACGTCGAGATCCAGGTCTTCGGCGACGCCCGGGGACGCGTCGTCGCCCTCGGCGAGCGCGAATGCTCGCTCCAGAGGCGGCACCAGAAGGTCGTCGAGGAGAGCCCCTCGCCCGCCGTCTCGCCGGAGCTCCGCGCGCGAATGAGCGAAGCGGCCGTCGCGGCGGCGAAGGCCGTCGGATACGTGAACGCCGGCACGGTCGAGTTCCTTCTCGACGCCGACGGCTCGTTCTACTTCCTCGAGATGAACACCCGCCTCCAGGTGGAGCACCCGGTCACGGAAGAGGCGTGGGGCCTCGACCTCGTGACGCTCCAGCTCGCGGTCGCCGCGGGGGAGCCGCTCCCGCCGGACCTGCCGGCGGTGCCTTCGGCGCACGCGATCGAGGCGCGCGTCTACGCGGAAGACCCCGAGAACGGCTTCCTCCCGCAGGTCGGGACGGTCCTCGCCTACGAGGAGCCGGGCGGTCCCGGCGTCCGCGTCGATTCCGGGATCGAGGCGGGAAGCGAGGTTTCCGTCCACTACGACCCGATGCTCGCGAAGGTCGTCGCCCGCGGGCGGACCCGCGAGGAGGCTCGCCTGCGCCTCGTCGACGCGCTCGGGCGGACGGTCGTCCTCGGCGTCGCGACGAACGTCTCCTGGCTTCGCCGGCTCCTTCAGACGCCGGAGTTCGTGCGCGGCGAGCTCGACACGTCGCTCCTCGGCCGGCTGGAGGTGCCGGCTCCTCCCGATCCTCCGCCGGACGTCCTCTCCGCGGCGGCCCGCCTCCTCGGAGGGGGCGATGGACGCGCCGCGATGACGGCGCCGGCCCGGGCGGCCTTCCCCGATCCGTTCGCCGACGGTTCCTTCCGGGTGCTCGGATGAGAATCCGCGACCTATCGACCGGCGTCGTCCACGAGCCTCCGTCCGGCGCGGGGGACCTGCCCCGGGGCGCGCGCGTCGTCCGCGACGGCTTCGTCGCCTGGGTCTGGCATCGGGGGGAGACGTGGCGCCTCGGGCGCGTCGTCGAGAAGCCCGGCGCGGCCGAGGAGGAGGAGCACGACCTGCGCGCCCCGATGCCGGGCGTCGTCGGCCGCGTCCTCGCGGAGGAAGGGCAGGAGGTCGTCAAGGGGACGCCGCTCCTCGTCCTGACGGCGATGAAGATGGAGCACGAGATCCGGAGCCCGCGCCCCGGGAAGCTCGTGAAGCTCTTCCGGACGGCGGGCGAGCGCGTCGACCTGGGCGACCCGCTCGCGGAGATCGAATGACGGCTCCGGGCCGCGTCACCGTCGTCGAGGTCGGCCCGCGCGACGGCCTCCAGAACGAGAAGGGGTTCGTCTCGACCGCCGTGAAGGTCGCCTTCGTCGAGGCGCTCGCCGAGGCGGGCCTCCC
>JAKLER010000257.1 GCA_022711615.1 Acidobacteriota bacterium | reverse complement strand
CTCGGCGCTCGTTCCGGTCGTCGCGGCGGGGGTCCTCTGCTTCTGTGCCCAGTCGCGTGGCGGTTGGCTGATCTCGGCCGCAGGATCGCTCGGCATTCTCCTGCTCGTGCAGCGCCGTTCGATCCTCGTCCGTCTTCTCGTCGGCGCGCTCGCCGTCGCGCCGCTCGTCGCGACGGCCGCCGCGTGGGCATCCGCAAGGGCCGAGCCCGTGCCGGTCGTCGACGGGCGCGCGCCCACCCGGCTCGAGTCGCCGGACGCTGCCGGAGCCTTCAGCGAGGCGTTCGGGGAGGGGGCCATCGAGGGAGCCGCTCTGGAGGTCTCGGCGGTCCTGCGCGGCGTTCGTGGCCGGCGACTGTGGGTCTGGGCCGACTTTTCCGACGAAGAGGGACGGGCGCTCGGACGCCAGTCGGCCGAGGTGATCGGCACGGGAGACTGGCGGGGCTGGAGCGAGCTGCTCGCGGCGCCGCCCGGGGCACGTTCGTTCCGGGCCGGCCTTCGACTGGATCCGGGGCAGGGAGCGTGGGAAGCCGAAGGCGTGAGCGCCACGGTCGTGAAGTCCCGGCTCGTGGGCCTCGGCCGGCAGCTCCGGCGCCGCGCCTCGAGCCTCGGCCGGGTGCTCGCGGATCCGGGCGCCGACAGCGCGATCGCCTACCGCCTCGCCGAGGCCCGGCTCGTCCTCGACGGGTGGCGGCGGGCCGGAACGGCTCGCCGGATCGCCGGGTTCGGCCTCGGGGCGACCATCGAGCTGCCCCACGCCACGTTCGACGACGAGGGCCGGCGTGCGGTCGCGCCGAGGAGCAGCTACCTCCACAACTTCTACCTCTTCCTCCTTTACAAGCTGGGCCTGGGCGGCGCCGCCGCCCTCGCCGGTCTCGCGCTGATCACGGGGTGGACCGTACGCTCGGCGCTCTCCCTGCGAGCCCGGCCGGAGAGCTCGTGGCTGCTCGCGGGCGTCGGAGTCGCCCTGCTCGCCTATCTCGTCTGGAGCCTGACGTCTCCCGAGATCTACGACTTTCGCATCGCCCCGCTCTGGGGGGCGATGCTCGCGGCGTGCGGCCGCGCAGCGGAGCGAGGGCCGTCGGTCGGGCCCGCAGGCCCCGGGGACGGGCGCCCGGCGTGAGCGCGCGAGCGATCCGGAGCCTTCTCCGATCGGCGCAGCGGGCGCCCGTCGTCGACGCGCTGTCGGCGACCGGCTTCACCCTCGTCGGCAAGTCGGTGGGCTTCCTCGTTCCGCTCTTCGTCGCGGCGCAGTTCGGCGTCACCGCCGCGACCGACGCGTTCTTCTTCGTTCTCGGCACCGTCCTCGCGGTGACCGGCGTGCTGGCCGCCCTGCTCGAGCTCGTCGTTCCCTCCGTCGCGGAGCTGCGCGGCCGGGACGAGGAGCTCGCCGCGTTCATGAACGGGCTTCTGGGCACGGCCACGCTCGCTGTCGCGCTCGGTTTCGCCGCTTTCCTGGCCGTCCTCGGCCCTCTCCTGCCCGTCGTCACGAGGTTCCCCGCCGGCGACCTCGCGCTCGTGGCCCGCCTCCTGCTCGAGACCTCGCCGCTCGTCCTCCTGGTCCTCTGGGGCAGCGTCCTCTCGGGGTACCTCAACGCGCACAGGGTCTTCGGCGTCCCGGCGTTGACGCCGGCCGTTCGTGGTGCGGTCGCCATCGCGTGCGTCCTCCTCTTCGGCGACACGCTCGGGGTCCACGCGCTGCCGCTGGGCTACGTCGCGGGAGAGACGGCGCGCCTCGTCGTCCTCGGCGTCGCGGTGCGGCGCCGAGCACCCTTCCCGCTGCGCCCGGAGCTTCGCCGGGACTCTCGGCTCGCCGGGTTCTACCGGGCGCTCGGGTACCCAGCCGTCGCGACGGTGCTGACCCTGGTGAACCCGTTCGTCGACAGCATCGCGGCCTCGTGGCTGGCTCCCGGGAGCGTGACGGTCCTGCGCTACGCGGAGAGCCTCTACATGATCCCGTTCAGCCTCTTCACCGGGGGCCTGGTCCCCGTCTTCCTGGCGCATTGGAGCGACAGGGCCCGTGACGGGGAGCTGGCCGCGCTCCGCCGCGACGTCACGCGGAGCGCGCGGCTCGTCCTCTGGCTCACCGTCGCCGTGGCGACGGTCCTCGCCCTGCTGAGCCGTCCCATCGCGTCGCTCCTTCTCGCACACGGCTCGTTCGACGCCGCCAAGGTGCCCCAGGTCGCGCTCGTCTGGGCCTGCTGTCTGGCCGCGTTCCCGGCGCAGGCCGTCGCCCAGCTCCACGTCAAGGCGCTCTTCGTCCTCCGGCGGACGAGGATCGTGATGGTCTGCGCGCTGTGCGTCGCTCCGCTCAACCTCGTCCTCGACCTCCTGCTGATGCGGGTGCTCGGCGTCGCCGGGATCGCGCTGTCGACCGCCGGCACCGCGCTCGTCACGCTGGCGATCGTGTCGAGCGGCCTTCGGACGGCGTTCGTCGAGCGGGCCCGCGGCGCAGGAGGTGGCGATGTCCCGCCCTCCCCCTGACGCCGAGCAGACGCCGGCCGTCGTCCACCTCCTCAACGGCGACCTCTTCGGCGGCGTGGAGCGCGTCGTCGCGACGCTCTGCCGGAACCGCCGCCGCGTCCGGTCCGAGGCCGTCTGCCTGCTGGACGGGGAGATGCGGCGCGTGTCCGGGGTCGCCTGCGAGCTCGTCCCGATGGCCGGGCGCCTCGACGTGGGCGTCGCGGTCCGCGTCGCCCGCCTCATCCGCCGGCGTCGTGGCCGCCTCCTCGTCACCCACACTCTTCGGTCCAGCCTCGTCGGAGCGCTCGCAGCGCGCTTCGCGAACGTGCCTCACGTGGTGACGGTCCACAGTCCGGCTGCGCGCGAGACCGGCGCGCGCCTTCGCGATGCCCGGAACGGGGCCCTCCAGCGTCTCCTCCTCCCGTGGGCCGACGCCATCGTGGCGGTGAGCGCGGCGTTGCGCGACGAGCTCGTGTCGGCCGGCATTCCGGCATCGCGGATCGAGGTGGTCCTCAACGGGGTCGAGACGGGCCTCTGCGATGGCGGCGATGCCTCCGCGTTCCGGACCTGCCTCCCGGGCGGACGGCGGGCGGCGCCGCTCGTGGGAACGCACGCCCTCCTGCGGCCACGCAAGGGCCTGGAGGACCTGCTCCGCGCCGCGCCGGCGATCCTCCGGGCGCACCCCTCGTGCACCTTCGTCGTCGTCGGAGGGCCGGAGCGGCCGGACTATCCGTCGGCCCTGCGGCAGCTGTGCCTCGACCTCGGGATCGCCGACTCGGTCGTGTTCACAGGACACCGGGACGACATCGCCGACGTGCTCGCGGCCCTCGACGTCTTCGTCCTACCGTCCCTCTTCGGCGAGGGGCTTCCGCTCGCGCTCCTCGAGGCGATGGCCGCGGGCCGTGCGGCCGTCGCCACGGACACCGAAGGCATACGGGAGGTCGTCGAGAGCGGCCGCACGGGTCTCCTCGTTCCGCCCCGGGACCCCGCGAGCCTCGCGGGCGCCGTGAACGCCCTCCTGAGCGACCGGTCGCGCCGGAGCGAGCTGGGTTCCGCCGCAAGGGAGGCCGCTCGACGCCGATTCGGCGTCGGGCGAATGACGGCTGAGGCCGAGGCGGCCTATCTTCGCGTCCTGGCCGCGAGGACGTCGCGATGGAGCTCGGCGTAGAGCCCGGCCTGGCGCCAGGGGTCGTGCCGCGAGAGGACGCGGGCCCGGGCGGCGCGGCCGAGCGCGTCCGCCCGCACGGGATCCGAGAGGAGGTCGGCCACGCAGCGGGCGAGCGCGCCTCGCTCCAGCGGTGAGACCAGGACGCCCGTGACGCCGTCCTCGACGAGGCTGCGGTTCGCCCGGATGTCGAGCGCGACGACGGCCCGCCCTGCGGCCATCGCCTCGAGGATCGACAGCGACATCCCCTCGCGTTCCGACGGCAGGCAGACGACGTCCGCAACGGCGAGGAGCCCGGCCACGTCGTCGCGGTCGCCGAGGAACCGGACCCGGTCGGCGACGCCGGTGTGACGCGCCAGAGCCTCGAGGTCCCGCCGCTCGGGCCCGTCGCCGGCGAGCATCGCCACGGCGGCCGGGACCCTCGCGGCCACCGCCGGCATCGCTTCGACCAGGCGTCGGCACCCCTTCTCGGCGGAGAGGCGTCCGACGGACAGGACGACCCGGGCGTCGGCGTCCAGCCCGAGAGCCTGACGCAGGAAGGCCGTCGGCCCGGCGGGCTCGTGCTTCCGCGGGCTCGGCGCGTTCTCGATCACCCGCGTCCTGCCGCCGGCCACGGCGCCGAGCTGGCGGGCCACCGACTCCCGGACGGCCTCCGAGACCGCGACGATCGCGTCGACGCGGCGCGCCGCGTGCCGGTAGCGTGCCCGGCACGCGAGCCGGCGCAGGGGCAACGATCGACCCGGCCGCAGCGGAAGGACGTCGGTCCCGTGGAACGTCCAGATCACCCCCGGTGCGCGGGGCGTCCGGTGCAGGCTCAGGATCGCCGGGTCGAGGACGGGCAGCAGGTGCGTCTGCACGATGTCGGCGCCCCACTCCTCGACGCATGCGGCGAGCGCGCCCAGGACCTTCCGGAGCTCCGAGACCCAGCGGACCGGCCGGGCGAACGTGACGCGCGGACCGGGAACGACCCTGCAGAGGGCGCCGCCGGCCTCCAGCCTGGCGCGGAGAGGACCGTCGGCGAGCGTGCAGACGAGGATCTCCGCAGGGGCCGGCCGGCACTCGGCGAGCGTGCAGAGGAGCTCCTGCGCGCCCCCGCGCTCGAGGTTCGCGATCACGTGCAGGACCCTCGGCTCACGCATCGGGCCGATCGTCCTCCACGCGGACGGCGATCAACCCGAGGACGAGGCCCGCGACTCCGAGCGCGGTCGTCACGTAGCGCAGGTCCACGAGAACGCTCACGACCGCCAGGAACGCCGCGACCGCCCAGAGCCTCGTCAGCGCGCGATCCCGGCGGCGCCGGCGCACGGTGGCGGTGGCGAGAGCCGCCGCCGGAGCGACGAACAGAACGTACCCGAGCAGGCCCATCTCGGCGAGGACGGAGACGTGCGTGCAGTGCGAGGCCGCCCAGCGCCGGTCCCATTCGCTCGCGACGAACGGCCCGACGTCGGTCACGTGCGCACGGGCGTGCCGGTCGTACGTCCCGAACCCCCAGCCGAGCAGAGGTTTCTGCAGGAACATCCGCAGCCCCGCCGATGCCAGCACGATCCGGTCGGCGATCGTTCCCGACATCTTCAGACGGGCCACCGCGTAGGGCTCGCGCGCCGGCGTCGCGTCCCGCGAAGCGGGGGCCGCCGCGACGAGAGGCGATTCGGTGGCAGGGACCTTCGCCTCCCGCGACGGCACCTGCGAGAGGCCGACGACCGCGAGCGCGATCGCGAGACACGGGAGCGCGACGGAGCGGCCGCAGGCCGCCACGAGGAGCGCGAGCGCGAGCGCGCCGCCCAGCCAGCTCGCACGGGAGAAGCTCAGGAAGACGCCGACGAACGCGAGAGCGAAGCCGGTGGAGGCGGCCCAGCGCATCGCGGGGCTCGCGGCCGTCCGTCCCGTCCGCGCGAGCAGTGTCGCGGCGAAGACGAGGACGGCCGAGTACAGGTCCGGCTGCGTCAACGTGCCGACGACCCGCAACCCGCCGGTCTCCTCGACGGCTCCCGGCCAGAAGGCCGGAAGCGACGCGGGCGAGAACCACGCCAGGAGCCCGACGGCCAGCTCGACGGCGCACAGCGCCGACAGCGGCGCCACCCATCCGTCGAAGTCCTCCTCGCGCAGGCGGGCCGCCCGAACGGCCCAGAACGCCGCCGCGGGAACCACGAACGCCCGCCACAGGTCGGCCGCGTCGCGAGGCGACGCCGCGCCGGCGACGCTCCGCAGCGCGAGAGAGATCGCGGCGAAAGCGAGGAAGCCGGACAGGGCCGCGTCCGGGAGCGAAAGCCGGAACGTCCTCTGCACGCGGGAAC
>JAKLER010000256.1 GCA_022711615.1 Acidobacteriota bacterium | reverse complement strand
CCGGTCTCTGCAGAGACGGGCAGGAGAAGGGGAAGCCCTGGTGCTCCGGGCCGCGGAAGGGATCGAGGACCGAATGGGAGCGCGGAAGCGGTCCCGTTCGAAGACGCAGTCAAACCCGGGCGCGGGTTTCCGGTCTCTGCAGAGACGGGCAGGAGAAGGGGAAGCTCTGGTGCTCCGGGCCGCGGAAGGGTTCGGGAAACCCGGGCGCGGGTTTCCGGTCTCTGCAGAGACGGGCAGGAGAAGGGGAAGCTCTGGTGCTCCGGGCCGCGGAAGGGTTCGGGAAACCCGGGCGCGGGTTTCCCGAGAACACTTACAGCAGCGGGGCCATCTTCTCGCGGAAAGCGAGGCTCGCGTCGCGACCGCGCAGGGCGGCGACGGTCTGCTCCAGGCTCCGGATCAGCTCGCGGACGACGTCCAGCCCGCGCCCCTTGTCCACCTCGCCGAGGGCGGCGCGGTAGAGGCGGTCGATCGCGGCGTCTCCCGGCGCGAGGGCGGCGCTCTCCGCCTCCTGCTTCACCTTCGTGCAGAGGATCTGGAGGCTGCGGCGCTCGTCACCCCGGGTGACGGCGTTGAAGACGCCGCTGTGCGTCGTGACGACCGGGCCGGAGGCCTGCCCGGGCGCGGACGCCGCCGGGCCGGAGGGGGGCGCGGCCGGCCGGGCCTCGGCCTTCGTGCGGATCTCGACGAGCTCGGCGGTGATCAGGCCGTAGAGCGTCTTGGCGACGTCGAACGCCGAGAGGCGCGTCGCGCGGGCGATCTCCTCGATCGTCCGGGCGCCGTCGGTCCCGGTGACGACGAGCCATTCGTTCGGGGTCAGCGTGACGGGCTCGCTCAGCCCCTCGCGGCAGACGAGCTGCGGCACCGCCTCGGTGGTGGGGATCTTCTTCGAGAGGATCTTCCACTCGTCGCTCCGGCGCGCGGCCTCCATCAGGAGGTTCGTGTTGGAGCGGGTGATCGTCCGCGTCTCGCTCTCCACGCCTGCGGAGAACTGGAACTGCCCTTCGTTCCAGAGCGCGAGCGCGTAGATCGCATCCTCGCCCTCGACGTCGTTGACCTTCGCGTGAGTGATCTGGCCGTTCTGGATGTAGACCGCGCCCTTTTCGGCGGCGCGCGTGAGGGAAAACATCCCGGTCTTCCCCGATACGGCGACCAGCTGAACGATGTCCGCGAGCGGGAGTTCTTTGAGGGAGCCTTGGAAAGACATGCGTGCGCGTTCTCGCGAGACGGGACGATAGCACCCCCCCCGGGGATGCTCAACCAGCGACGCGCGGGCGGACGGACGAGGAGGAGGGCGGCACGGACCGGAGGCCGCGGCGGCCGGCGGAGGTCCGGAAGCCGTGGGTCAGGGCCGCGGCGGCGGCATCGGCCGCGTCGAACGCGAGCCGGGACGAGCCGGCCGGCGCGCCGACGAGAGCGAGGACCATCCGCCGGACCTGGTCCTTGCCGGCCTGGCCGGTCCCCGTCACGGTCTTCTTGATCTCCGCCGGCGTGACCTCGTGGACCGGCAGGCCGGCCCGGGCGAGCGCCAGGAGGAGGACGCCGCGCGCCTCGCCGAGCGTGATCAGGCTCTGCGGGTTGACGCCCGAGAAGACACGCTCGATCGCGGCCTCGTCCGGCCGCTCCCGCTCGACAACCGCGAGAAGGGCGTCGTGGAGCGCGAGGAGCCGCTCGGCGAAGGAGGAGGTCGTGGCCGGCCGCAGGACGCCCGCGGCCGTGAGGCGCGGCGCGCCGTCGAACGAGACGATCGCCCAGCCGGCGGCGCGGCTCCCCGGGTCGACGCCGAGGATCCTCACCGCCGCACGGGACTCAGAGCGTGAGAGAGAATCGACGGTCCGTCCATCGCCTTGTCGTCGGGGGTCCGGGGGGCGGCGAGCAGCGCCCCCCCGGAGAGCCTACGCGTCCTGGAGGTACTGGTCGTCGATGTCGCCGCTCGACCAGACCTTCTGGACGTCGTCGTTGTCCTCGAGCATGTCGAGGAGCTTCAGGAGCGCGGGCGCCTTGTCGCCGACGGCGACCATCGTCGCGGGGATCATCTGGAGCTCCGCGGTCTGGAGGACGAACTTCTTCGCCTCGAGCTGCGCCTTCACCGTCTCGAACGACGCGAGGTCGGTGTAGATCTCGTAGACGTCGGAATCCTCGGCCTGGAAGTCCTCGGCGCCGGCTTCGAGGGCCGCTTCCATGAGCGCGTCCTCGGCGGCGGAGCTCTTCTCGACGGCGATGTAGCCCTTTTTCGAGAACTGGAACGCGACCGATCCCGTCGCCCCCAGGTTCCCGCCGTACTTCGAGAGGAGGTGGCGAACCTCGGCCGTCGTCCGGTTCTTGTTGTCGGTCATCGCCTCGATGAGGATCGCCGCCCCGCCGGGCCCGTAACCCTCGTAGACGACCTCCTCGTAGGTGACCCCTTCGAGCTCGCCCGTTCCCCGCTTGATCGCTTTGTCGATGTTGTCCGAAGGCATCGACGCCTTCTTCGCGGCGAGCACCGCGCTGCGAAGGCGCGGGTTCGACTCGACGACGCCTCCGCCGACCTTGGCGGACATCGTGATTTCCTTGATCAGCTTCGTGAAGAGCCGGCCGCGCTTGGCGTCGGCGGCGCCCTTCTTGTGCTTGATCGTGCTCCACTTGCTGTGTCCGGACATGGCTCACCTCGAGGAATGCGGGCCGCGCGGGCCGGGATTCAGGAGCCGGGGAGTCTAGCAGGAGAACGGAACGGCCGGGCGGGCCTCGATGCGGCCGTCCGGCCGGAGGGCGAGAGACGCGGCGAACCGGCTCGCGGGGGGCGGCCCGCCCGGAAGGAGCGCGACCTCGACGTAGGTTTCCGTCAGGCCGACCCCTCCCCGCAGCGCGACGACGTCGGCGGCGCGGCCATCGTGGGCCTCGGCGTATCGCCGCCGGAGCGTGGCGTCGAGCGCGCGCAGGCGCGCCGCGCGACGGGTACGGATCGCCGCCGGGACGGCGTCCCTCTCCGCGAGCGCGGCGGCGGCCGTGCCGGACCGGGGCGAGAACGGGAAGACGTGAAGGGACGCGAGGGGGAGCTCCGCGAGGAGAGCCTCGGTCTCGGCGAACTCCGCGTCCGTCTCTCCGGGGAAGCCGGCGATGACGTCCGTCGCGAGGTGGACTCGCGGATTCGCCCGGGCGGCCCGCAGGAGGAGCGCCCGGTACCGCGCTCGGGTCATCCCGCGCCGCATCCTCCGGAGGACGGCGTCGGAGCCCGACTGGAGCGGCAGGTGGAGGTGGGGAGCGACGACGCGGGAGGAGGCGACGAGGTCGACCAGGTCCTCCCCCGCCTCCATCGGCTCGAGGGAGGAGAGCCGGAGCCGGCAGGCGGGCGGGCGCGCCTCGAGCCGGCGAAGGAGGCCGAGGAGGCTCCCCCCGCGGTCGTGCCCGAAGGCGGCGAGGTGGACGCCGCAGAGGACGACCTCGGGGACGCCGGCCTCACCGAGGGACCGGATCGCGTCCTCGACCTCGCCGTCCGGCGCGCTCCGCTCGGCGCCCCGGAGCGAGGGGACGATGCAGAAGGCGCAGCGCCGTCCGCACCCGTCCTGGATCTTGAGGAACGCGCGCGTCCTGTCGGGGCCGCCCGCGGCGAAGGGCGACGCGAGGACCTCGGCGGGGGAGGAGGTCCGATCCGCGACCTTTCCGGGCAGGAGCCCCGCGGCCGCGTCCTCGAGAAGGCGGGGGAGGGCGAGGCGGCTGCCGTGACCGGCGACGACGTCGACCTCCGGACGGCGGGAGAGGCCCTCCGGGTCCCGCTCGGCGAGACAGCCGGTCACCGCGAGGAGAGCCGCCGGGTTCTCGCGCCGAAGGCGCCGGAGCTGGCGGAGGGCGTCGCGGTCCGCGCGGGCGGTCACGGTGCAGGCGTGGAGGACGACGACCTCCGCCGGCTCGCCGGGACTCGCGGGCTCGTACCCCTCGGACTCGAGCGTTCGAGCGATCCCGTCGGCCTCGATCTGGCTCACCTTGCAGCCGAGAACGTGGACGGCGTAGGCTCGCCCGGAGCGCTTGCCGACGCGCTCGGCGAAGCCAAACTTCGTTGACAGGCTCACTTCCGGGGCGATAATAAGTGACTTTCCGGAGGAGACTTCGGAGTGCGGGGGGGACCGGGCCGCAGGCCCCACGACGTATGGCGAAGACGATTCTCCTGATCGAATACGAGCCGAGATACCTCGACCGCATCAAGGGCTATCTCGCCGGGAAGGACTTCGAACTGGTCGTCGCGAAGGACGGCGAGGACGGGCTCGAGGCTTACAGGCGGGCGAAGCCCGACCTCGTCCTGATCTCCACCGTCCTGCCGAAGCTCCGCACGCGCGACGTGATCCGCGGGATGCAGGGGCTCGGCGCGACGCCTCCGATCCTCCTGATGGCCTCCGGGTACAAGGGGAAGGACAAGAAGGCCGACGCGGCCCGCGAGGGCGCGAGCGGGATCCTGGAGAAGCCGTTCTCCGAGGAGGCCCTCCTCGGGGAGATCTCCTCCGCGCTCGGCGGAGGAGCCGCGGAGCCGTTCGCCGCGGCCGGCGCGCAGCCGCTCCTCTCCTCCGACGACATCTTCTCGGATGTCATCTCCGGCGTGGAAGCCGAGGAGAAGGCCCGCCCCGGAACCCCGGCCGGAACCGACCCGGGGATCAACCGGAAGCTCGAGCAGACGCTCTCCGGCATCCTCTCCCGTCCCGGCGCGAAGCCCGCCCCGGCGCCCGCCCCGGCCCCGAAGCCGGCCGCGCCCCCCGCGGCCGTCCCGGCGCCGCGCGTGGAGGCGAACCCGCCCTCGCAGCCGATCCCGGCTCCGAAGCCGAAGGTCGACACCGCCGTCGACCGTATGCTCACCGAGACGCTCTCCGGTCTCCGGCCGGTCAAGCCGGCCGAGAAGCCCGCACCGGCCCCCGCTCCCGTCGCCGCTCCCGCGCCGGCCCCGAAGCCGGCGCCGGCCCCGGCGCCGAAGCCCGAGCCCGCCCCGGCGCCGAAGGCCGCCCCCGCGCCGAAGGCGAAGCCGGCCGCCGGCGGCCCCGGCAGCTTCGGGCGCTACCAGCTCCTCGAGAAGATCGCCGCCGGCGGAATGGCCGAGGTCTACAAGGCGCGCATGCGCGGCGAGGAGGGTTTCGAGAAGATCGTCGCGATCAAGCGGATCCTCCCGCACATGGCCGACAACGATGACTTCATCACGATGTTCATCGACGAGGCCAAGCTCGCGGCGCAGCTGACCCACAACAACATCATCCACATCTACGACCTGGGGAAGGAAGACGCCTACCACTACATCGCGATGGAGTACGTCGAGGGCAAGGACCTCCGCTCCATCCTGAAGCAGGGCTCGGAGAAGGGGTTCCCGCTCCCGGTCGAGCTCGCGCTCTTCGTCGCCTCGAAGGTCGCCAATGCCCTCGACTACGCCCACCGTCGCATGGGGATGGACGGCAAGGAGCTGAACCTCGTCCACCGCGACGTCTCCCCGCAGAACGTCCTCATCAGCTTCGAGGGGGACATCAAGCTCTGCGACTTCGGCATCGCGAAGGCCGCGACGAAGGTCCAGCAGACGCAGGCGGGCGCGCTGAAAGGCAAGCTCCAGTACATGTCCCCCGAGCAGGCATGGGGGAAGAAGGTCGACCGCCGCACCGACATCTTCTCGCTCGGCGTCGTCCTCTACGAGATGCTGACGGGCGAGCGGCTCTTCAGCGGCGACACCGACCTGACGATCCTCGAGCAGGTCCGCGACGCGCGCTCGACGCCCCCGTCGGCGAAGAACGCGGACGTCCCGGCGAAGGTCGACCAGATCGTCCTCAAGGCGCTCGCGAAGAACCCGCAGGACCGCTACCAGAACGCCTCGGAGATGGAGCGGGACATCAACTCGGTCCTCTACTCCTTCCAGCCGGCGCCGGGACCGGCCGACCTCGCGATCTTCCTCCACCGCCTCGTCGAGGCGACCCCGGTCGCCTCCGACGCGCAGATCGACGCGGCGTTCGCGCAGGCGGCCGCGACG
>JAKLER010000255.1 GCA_022711615.1 Acidobacteriota bacterium | reverse complement strand
AGGCGGACTCCGGTGAGCGAGACGAAGCGGAGGCGCACCCGTCCCTGGAGCGCCTCGCCGACGAGGAGCTCGGCCTCGGCCGCGTCGACGGAGAGGAAGGGCGGCTCTCCCGGCAGGCCGACGACGAGGCCGCCGAGGCGAAGCTTCCCTTCGAGCGCGTCGAGCGAGCGCTCGCGCGCCGAGATCGCGAGGCCCGACGCGTCCCCGGCCTTCCGCAGGGCCGCGTCGACGAGCCGCCGACCGACGGGCGGCGCCTTCAGGAGGGCGATCGCCGCGGCGGCGAGGACGACGAGGATCGCAACGACCCCGAGGAGGACGCGCCGGGCGCGGGACCGACTCTTCTTCTCGCCGCGGGCCACGGTTCGATTCTAGGCGGGTGCGGTCGAGCCCTCGGGTGGAGGCGGGCCGCCCTAGAATCCGCGGTTCGGATGGGAGGGGAGATGCGGAGAGAGCCGACGCGGGAGGCGACGATCGGGAGGCTCGGGCGCGTGATTGCCCTCGTCTGGCTGTGGCTCGGCGCGACCGGGGCGACGGCGGCCCAGACGTGGCTCCACCCGGTCCTTCCGGAGAGCGTCGTGAAAGCGGCTCCGGCCCCCCGCCGCGGCGGAAGGGCCGCGCGTCCCGCCCCGCCGGCGCGGCCGGCGCCCTTCCCGACGGCCGCGTCGGGAGAGACCTCCTTCGTCGAGGTGACGACGGGGGAGGGCTACCCCGAGCCGGGGAGCGCGGTCCCCCCCGAGAAGATCGAACGCTCCTTCGCCCGGCTCGGCGAGGGGCGGCCGATGCCCCTCACCGGCGCGCGGGTCGATGGCCCCCTCACGCGTCTCGAGGCGACGTGGCTCGGCCAGGGCCTCGCGTCGCTCGGTCTCCTCCTCGTTCCGGAGGGCCGGACGGTGGAGGCGGCGGCGTTCGAGACGTTCCTCCGCGAGTCGGGCGCGCGCGAGGCGCTCGCGCTCCGAGCGAAGAAGAAGGAGACGAGGAAGCCGGCGCGCGTCGTGACGATCGAGAGCGCGCGGGCCTTCGCCGGGATCGTCGCGCCGCCTCGCGCGACGCGGACGGCGGACCCGGCGGCGGGGCGCGACGAGGCTCTGGGACTCCCGCTCGAGCTCGTGACCGGCGGTTCGCCGCTCACGCTGCGCGCGGGGGACGTCCTGACGGCGACGCTTCTCCTCGACGGCCGGCCGCTCGCCGGCGCCCTCGTCCGCGCGCTCGCCCCGGGGGCGGAGGCGGCGCTCGAGGCCGAGACGGACGCGCACGGCACCGCCTCGATCCCGCTCGAGCGCGAGGGACGGCTCCTCCTGTCGGCCGCTGCTGTCCGCCGGACGGAGAAGGCCGACCGGACGCGCGGGGAGATCTGGAAGAAGGCCGACTGGGAGGTCCGGCGGACGACCCTCGAGCTGCTCGTCCTCCCGAAGGCCCCGCCGAAGGCGGCTCCCGCGCCGACGGGGAAGCGGCCTCCGGCGAAGAAGCCGCCGCGCTGACGGAGGCTCGTCAGGCGGGACGGTCGATCGCGCGGGCCAGCCGCGCAGCCCCCTCGCGGAAGAAGTCCTCTCCGGGGAGGAGGGAGACGACGAGATACGCCTCGTTCGGGAAGTCGAAGAAATACCCGGGGTGGACGACGAGGTCCTCCTCGTCGAGGAGCCGGAGGACGAGATCCTCCTCCCGCTCCACGGCCGGGATCCGGACGACCCCGGACCAGCCGGCCGCGAGCGGGGAGACCGTGACCCCGGCGAGCGGCGCGAGGGCGCGGGCGAGGACGGCGTGGTTCCCGAGGAGCCGCGCACGCAGCGTGCGTGCGGCGCCCTCCCCGAACGAGAGGAGACCCGGCAGGGCGAGCTGCACCGGCGTTCCGACGGAGAGGTAGGAGTCGGCGATCCAGGTCAGCCTCTCGAGCGCCTCGGCGAGCGGCGCGGCCGGGCCGTTCGCCAGGATCCAGCCGAGCTTCAGCTGCGGGAGAGCGGCCGACTTGGAGAGCCCGCCGAGGGAGAAGACGAGCGCGTCGCCCGGCTCGGCCGCGGCGACGCGGAGGTCGCCCGGCCGGTCCTCGAAGCGGTAGTCGAGGAAGACCTCGTCGGAGACGAGGGCGAAGCCGCGGCGGGCGGCGAGGGCGGAGAGCGCGGCGAGCTCCTCCGCGGCGATCGACGTGCCGGTCGGGTTGTTCGGGTTGACGAGGACGGCGGCGGCGACCCGGCGTCCGGCGGCCTCCGCCCGGTTCGCCGCCTCCTCGACGAGGCTCGCGTGGACCGTCCAGCGGTCCTCGGCCGGAAGGCGGTATCGGACGAGATCGACCCCTTCGAGCGTCGCGAGCGCGTCCAGGAGCGGGTAGCTCGGGGCCGGGACGAGGACCGCGTCGCCGGGCTCCGCGAGCAGCTTGAAGAGCCAGCCGTAGGCCTCGCTCGAGGAGGCCGTCAGGAGGAGCCGCGCGGGGTCGGCCTCGACGCCGCGTCTCGCGTAGTGGCCGGCGACGGCCTCGCGCGCCGAGAGGAGGCCCCGCGGGTCGGGGTCGTAGCGCGCGCCGCGCGAGTCGGCGAGGAGGGCGAGCGCGGGAGCGGCGTCGAGAGGGAGGCCGGCCGCCGTCGGGTTCGTCGCGGTCAGGTCGAGGACGGGGCGCGGGTGCGCCGAGAGAGCCCGCGTCAGCCGGTTCTCGGCGCCGGGGGCGGGGGTCCTCCTCGAGAACATCCCGCGGAGGTTACCCTCCCGGAGGCGGCGAGGCGCGCGGGTAAACTCCGGCGCCATGGGAGCTTCCGCCCCGACGATCACCCCCGCGCTCCTCGCGGAGCACAAGCTGACCTCCGACGAGTACGAGAGGATCCTGGCCGCGCTCGGACGCGAGCCGAACCTCGTCGAGCTCGGGATTTTCTCGGCGCTCTGGAGCGAGCACTGCTCCTACAAGTCGTCGAAGGTCTTCCTCCGCGACCTCCCGACGAAGGGGCCGAGGGTCGTCCAGGGGCCGGGCGAGAACGCCGGCGCCGTCGACATCGGCGACGGCCTCGCGGTCGTCTTCAAGATGGAGTCCCACAACCACCCGTCGTTCATCGAGCCGTACCAGGGCGCGGCGACGGGCGTCGGCGGCATCCTGCGCGACGTCTTCACGATGGGGGCGAGGCCGATCGCCGTCCTCGACCCGCTCTTCTTCGGCGACCCTTCGGCTCCCCGGATGCACGGCCTGGTCGACGGCGTCGTCCGCGGCGTCGGCGGCTACGGGAACTGCATCGGGATCCCGACCGTCGGCGGGTCGACGTTCTTCCACCCGTCGTACGACGGCAACATCCTCGTGAACGTCATGGCGGTCGGCCTCGTCCGCCACGAGAGGATCTTCAAGGCGAAGGCCTCGGGAATCGGCAACCCGGTCCTCTACGCCGGCTCGAAGACGGGCCGCGACGGGATCCACGGCGCCTCGATGGCCTCCGACGTCTTCGACGACGAGAAGGCACAGCGCCGCCCGACGGTGCAGGTCGGCGACCCGTTCACCGAGAAGCTCCTCCTCGAGGCGGTCCTCGAGGTCCTCGAAGGCGACGCCGTCGTCGCGATCCAGGACATGGGGGCCGCGGGGCTCACCTCGTCCTCGTTCGAGATGTGCGCCCGCGGCGACGTCGGGATGCGCCTCGACCTCGACCGGGTGCCGATGCGCGAGTCGGGGATGACCCCCTACGAGCTGATGCTCTCCGAGTCGCAGGAGCGGATGCTCCTCGTCACGAAGAAGGGGCGCGAGCGCGAGGTGATCGAGGTCTTCGAGAGGTGGGGCCTCGACGTGGCCGAGATCGGAGAGGTGACCGCCGAGCCGCGGATGGTCCTCCTCTTTCGGGGCGAGGTCGCGGCCGACCTCCCCGTCGCGCCGCTCGTCGACGAGGCGCCCGTCTACCGCCGCCCCTGGACGCTCGCCGAGCCGCTCCCGCCGCTCGAAGGGGCGATCGACCTCTCCGGCGCCCCCGACGAGACGGCGGCCCTCCTCGCCCTTCTCGCTTCGCCGAACCTCTGCAGCAAGGCGTGGATCTGGCGGCAGTACGACCGGAGCGTGAGGACGAACACGGTCGCCGGCCCGCCGGGGGACGCCGCCGTCCTCCGCGTGAAGGGGACGAAGAAGGGGCTCGCGCTGACGGCGGACGTCAACCCGCGCTACTGCTTCGCCGACCCGATGCGCGGGGCCGCGCACGCGGTAGCCGAGGCGGCGCTGAACGTCGCCTGCACGGGCGCGCGACCGCTCGCGATCACCGACTGCCTCAACTTCGGCAACCCCGAGCGTCCGGAGATCATGGGCCAGCTCGCCGCGGCGGTGAAGGGCCTCTCCCTCGCCTGTCGCGCCCTCGAGACGCCCGTCGTCTCGGGGAACGTCTCCCTCTACAACGAGACGGACGGCGAGTCGATCCTCCCGACGCCGACCGTCGGGATGGTGGGCCTCCTCGAGGACGTCGCCCGGGCGGTGCCGCATGCCTTCCGCGCGGAACACGACGTCGTCGCCCTCCTCGGAGAGACGCGCGACGAGCTCGGCCGAAGCGAATACCTCGCGACCGTCCTCGGCCGCGACGAGGGCCCCTGCCCGCTCCTCGACCTCCTCGCGGTCCGGTCGATGGTCGACCTCCTCGTGGACCTCGCGGCAGACGGCCTCCTCTCCTCCGCGCACGACGTCTCCGACGGGGGCCTCGCGGTCGCCCTCGCCGAGGCGGCGATGCCGAACAGCCTCGGCGCCGACCTGAACGTCGAGACGGCGCTCCTCCCGGCGATCTACCTCTTCTCCCAGTCGGCCCCCCGGGTCGTCGTCTCCTTCCCGCCCGGTCGCGAGCGGGCGGTCCTCGAGGCGGCCCGCCGGCACGGCGTCCCGACGGCGTTCCTCGGCCGGGTCTCCCGCGGGGGCCTCCGGGTGGCCGTGAGCGGGAATGTCGTCCTCGACGTTCCCGTTTCCACGCTCACGAAGGTCTCCGAGGAGGCCTTCGGGAAGATGATGGAGGTCACGGAATGAAGACGCCCCGACTCGCCCTCGCCCTTCTCGGGGCGACGCTCGCCCTCGCGTGCGCCGCGCCCGCAGAGCCGCCTGCCGCGCCGAGGATCGGCTCCGCCGCCCCCGACTTCACCCTCCCGCCCGCCGCCGGCGGGGAGGCGATCGCCCTGAAGGACCTGCTCGGCAGGAGCAAGGCCGTCGTCGTCATCTTCGACGCGACGAAGTGCCCCTACGCGATCGGCTACAAGGGCCGGGTCGCCGACATGGGGAAGGAGTACGCGGCGAAGGGGATCGCCTTCGTGACGATCAACTCGAACAAGACGGAGCCCGCGGCCGAGGTCGCCGAGGACGCGAAGAAGAACGGCTTCGCCTTCCCGGTCCTGAAGGACGAGGGGAACAGGGTCGCCGACCTCTACGGCGCGAAGAAGACCCCCGAGGTCTACGTCCTGAGCCCTGCGGGGACGCTCCTCTACCACGGGCGGATCGACGAGACCCACGAGGACCCGAAGAACGTGACGTCGCCGGACCTCCGGAACGCGCTCGACGCGATCCTGGCCGGCAAGCCCGTCCCGGCAGCCGAGACGAAGGCCTTCGGGTGCACGATCAAGCGCGTCTGAAAGTGGCGGGAACCGAGTCCCCCACGGGCACGAGGAAGACGGCCGCCGCCGTCCTGGCGGCCGTCTTCCTCGCCGGAGCAGCCTCCGCGTCGGCCGAGCCGGTGAAGCACCTCCTCCCGCGCGACTACTCCGCGCGCGTCGTCGCCGGCAAGAAGGGACGGGTCCTCGTCGTGAACTTCTGGGCCACCTGGTGCGAGCCGTGCCGGGAGGAGATGCCGTACCTCGTCGCCGCGGCGAAGAAGTTCCCTTCCCGCGACCTCGCGGTCACGCTCGTCTCGCTCGACTCGCAGAAGACGGGCCCTTCACAGGTCCCGAAGTTCCTGAAGGAGCAGAAGGTCCCGTTCGTCTGCTGGCTCGCGAAATCGCGCGACCCGCAGGACTTCATCGACACGGTCGACCGGACCTGGGACGGCTCGCTGCCGTACACACTGG
>JAKLER010000254.1 GCA_022711615.1 Acidobacteriota bacterium | reverse complement strand
GCCGACGACGCGGTCCTCCTCGCGCGCGGAGCCGTCCTCGCGGCCGGACCGGTGCGGGAGAGCGTGACGGAGCGCTCGATCACGGAGCTCTTCGGCGTCGCCGCCTGCGTCACCCCGCTGGCCGACGGGACGCCGCTGGTCACCCTCGGCGCCCCGCCTGCGGTCCGCGCCGGGGGGAGGGGGTAAGATCCCGCCCCCATGGCCCTCTGGTTCCGGAAAGACAAGGCGCCCCGCGCCCTGCGCGACATGCGTACGGCGACCTCGCTCGGAGAGGGGCACTTCCTCAAGTGCGACGGCTGCCGCGAGACCCTCTACGCCAAGGAGGTCGAGCGGAACCAGCGCGTGTGCCCGAAGTGCGGCTTCCACTTCCGCCTCTCGGTCGACGAGAGGCTGAAGCTCCTCTTCGACGACGGCGCGTTCCAGCCCCTCTTCGGGGACGTCCACCCAACCGACCCGCTCCGCTTCCGCGACTCGAAGCGCTATCGCGACCGCCTGCGGGAGTACGGCGTGCGGACCGGCCGCCCCGACGCGATCGCCGCCGCAGAAGGGACGGTCGAGGGGACGAAGACCGTCGTGGCCGCGCTCGACTACGCCTTCATGGGAGGCTCGATGGGCTCCGTCGTGGGCGAGGTCCTGACGCGTGCGGCCGAGAAGGCCGCTGCGGAGAGGGCCCCCCTCGTCGTCGTCACCGCCTCGGGCGGCGCGCGGATGCAGGAGGGGATCCTCTCCCTCATGCAGATGGCGAAGGTCTCCGCGGCGCTCGCGCGGCTCTCCGAGGCGCGCGTCCCCTACGTGACGATCCTGACCGACCCGACGACCGGCGGCGTCACCGCCTCCTTCGCCATGCTCGGCGACGTCACTCTCGCCGAGCCGAAGGCCCTCATCGGGTTCGCGGGGCCGCGGGTCATCGAGCAGACGATCCGGCAGACCCTCCCGGAAGGATTCCAGCGCTCCGAGTTCCTCCTCGACCACGGCTTCGTCGACGTCGTCGTCCCCCGCAAGGAGCTCAAGGCGACGCTCGCGAACGTCCTTCGTCTCCTCGCCGCGTGAGCCCCGGCGCGGGCCTCCGCTGGCTGGACGACCTCGGCCCGCAGAAGATCCGGCCCGGCCTCTCGCGCACACGGGCGCTCCTCGCCTCCCTCGGGAGCCCGCAGGCGTCCTTCCGGACCCTCCTCGTCGCCGGGACGAACGGGAAGGGCTCGACCGCGGCGACGGCTGCGGCGGTCCTCGAGGCGACGGGCCTCCGGGTCGGGCTCACGACCTCGCCGCACCTCGTCCGCGTGAACGAGCGGGTCCGCCTCCCCGGCGGGCGCGACGTCTCCGACGAGGGGCTCGACTCGGCCCTCTCCCTCGTCGCCGCCGTCTCGGGAGAGGGGCCCCTCCGCCCGACCTACTTCGAGGCGCTCGTCGTCGCCGCCTGCGAGCTCTTCCGGCGCGCGCGGGTCGAGGTCGCGGTCGTCGAGGTAGGGATCGGCGGGCGCCTCGACGCGACGAACGTCCTCGACCCCGAGGTCTCCGTCGTCA
Organism: Acidobacteriota bacterium; assembly: GCA_022711615.1. Taxonomy (GTDB): domain Bacteria; phylum Acidobacteriota; class Thermoanaerobaculia; order UBA5066; family UBA5066; genus UBA5066. The sequence continues at coordinate 4,514 of JAKLER010000254.1, read as the reverse complement.
CGAACGTCGCGGCGGACCACCTCGAGACGCTCGGTCCGACGCTCGAGGACGTGGCGCGAGAGAAGGCGGGCATCTTCCGGCCGGGCCGCCTCGCCCTCACGACGGAGCGGGGCGGGACGCTCGGAGTCCTCCGGGCCGAGGCGGCCCGGGTCGGCGCAACCCTCGTCGAGGTGGAGCCGTCGACGGAGTGGGAGAGCGCCACGCCTCTCGTCGGCGCCCACCAGCGCGAGAACGTCGCCCTCGGCGTCGCGGCGGCGCGCGCGCTCGTCCCGGCGGACGACGCGACCGTCCGGCGCGGCGTCGCCGCGATCCGCTGGCCGGGGCGGCTCCAGACGGTCCCGCGGCCGGGGGCCCGGCCGCTCCTCGTCGACGGAGCGCACAACCCGGCGGGGGCCGCCGCCGTCGCCGCGTACCTCGACGCCGCGGGCCTCGCAGGGCGCGTCGACCTCGTCTTCGGGGCCCTCGGCGACAAGGCCGTCGAGGCGATGTTCGCGCCGCTCGCCGAGCGCGCCCGCCGCGTCGTCCTCGTCGCCCCGGATTCGCCCCGCGCGATCCCGGCCGACGCCCTCGCCGCCCGGCTCGGGCGGGAGGAGCTCCGGCGCGGCGCCTCGCTCGCCGCGGCGCTCGCCCTCCTCGAGGGGGCGGAGGACGACGCCCCTATACTCGTCGCCGGGTCGCTCGTCCTCGCCGGTGAGGCTCTGGCGCTCGTCTCGCGCCGGGACGCCTGAGCCGTCGGCGGGCGGACGCCCGGAGGTTCGGATGAGCGCAGGGAGGCCCCCGCAGGCCGTCGCCTACACGAAGCGCGAGCTCGAGGCGTTCGAGGGCGAGCGCCTCGCGATCTACGCCTCCCGGGCGGCGGCCTCGACGCGCCGCCGCCCGGTCGCTCCCGAGGCGGACGGCCACGACTACCGGACCGAGTTCCAGCGCGACCGCGACCGGATCGTCCACTCCAAGGCGTTCCGGCGCCTGAAGCACAAGACGCAGGTCTTCATCCCGTTCGAGGGGGACCACTACCGGACGCGCCTGACGCACACGCTCGAGGTGACGCAGGTCGCGCGGACGGTGGCGCGCACCCTCGGCCTCAACGAGGACCTCGCGGAATCGTGCGCCCTCGCGCACGACCTCGGCCACACGCCGTTCGGCCACTCCGGCGAGAAGGCGCTGAACAGGATCCTGACGGGCGGCGAGCCGACCGTCTCGCTCTCGCCGAAGGCGGTCGCTGCCGTCGGCGCGTTCAAGCACAACTACCAGTCGGTCCGCGTCGTCGACCTCCTCGAGAAGCGGTACGAGGAGCCGGGGCTGAACCTGACCGACGAAACGCGCGAGGGGATCCTCAAGCACACCACCTGGAAGCGCGATTTCCCGTTCCCGGTCCTCGACCCGGAGGGCCTCCACCTCGGCTCGGGCTGCCATCTCGAGGGGCAGGCGGTCGGCTGGGCGGACGAGATCGCCCAGCAGGCGCACGACCTCGAGGACGGCCTCGGCCTCGTCGGGATCGGGAAGGCCGAGGAGGTCCCCCTCGCGAGGGAGATCGTGGCGGCGCTCGGCGTTGCGTGGCGCGACGCTTCCGACCCGGCCGTGAAGCGGGCGCTCCTGATCCGCGGCCTGATCCACTACCTCGTCACCGACCTCGTCGTCGCCTCGCGCGCGGCGATCGAGAGGTGGCTGACGGCGCAGAAGGTGACGACGCGGGCCGAGTTCGCGGCCCACCGTAAGAAGCTCCCCGGCTCCCTCGTCGCCCCCTCGCGCGGCGGGGAGAAGCGGTACCTCGAGCTGAAGGAGTTCGTCTACCGCCACATCATCCACAGCCAGGCCGTCTCGCAGCACGACGCGCGCGCCCAGCTCGTCGTCAACCGCCTCTTCGACGCCTACGCGAAGAACCCCAGGCTCCTCCCCGACGCCGTCCTCGCGCGCGTCGCGGAGCTCTCGGGCCTCCCCTTCCTCCGGGAGGTGCCGCTCAAGAAGGTCGAAGGGGTCATCTCCGGGCGCTGGCGCGAGGAGCCGGCGGTCCTTCGCTGCATCGCCGACCACATCGCCGGCATGACGGACAGCTACGCCCTCGCGGAGTACGACGCCCTCTTCGCTCCCTACCCGAGGAGGCCGGCGGGGACGCCCGCGGGGTAGGATCGGCCGATGCGCATCGCCTTCGGCGCCGACCACGCCGGCTTCGAGCTGAAGACCCTCCTGGCCGGGCGGGCCGCGGAGCTCGGCCACGAGGTGCTCGACCTCGGGACCTCTTCCACCGCCTCCGTCGACTACCCCGACTTCGGCTACGCCGTCGGCGAGGCCGTGGCGTCCGGACGGGCCGACCGCGGCGTCGTCGTCTGCGGCACCGGGATCGGCATCTCCATCGCGGCGAACCGCGTGCGGGGCGCGCGGGCCGGCGTCGCGACCGACCTCTTCTCCGCGCAGCTGATGCGAGAGCACAACGACGCGAACGTCCTCGGCCTCGGCGCCCGCGTCACCGCCGTCCCGCTCGCGACGGCGATCCTCGAGGCCTTCCTGATCACCCCGTTCGCCGGCGGGCGGCACCAGCGGCGCGTCGACAAGCTCGACGCCCCCCCGCCGAGCGCCCAAGGAGAGTCCCGATGACGACGACCCAAACCCCGAACCCCCGACGGATGGGGCGGCCCCTCGCCGCCGTCGACCCCGAGATCGCCGCGGCCGTCGACGCCGAGTTCGCCCGCCAGCGCGACGGACTCGAGCTGATCGCCTCGGAGAACTACGCCTCCCGCGCCGTCCTCGAGGCGACGGGCTCCGTCCTGACGAACAAGTACGCCGAAGGCTACCCGGGCCGCCGCTACTACGGCGGCTGCGAGAACGTCGACGTCGCCGAGTCGCTCGCGATCGCTCGCGCGAAGAAGCTCTTCTCGCCCGCGAACCCCGACGCGATCCACGCGAACGTCCAGCCCCACTCGGGCTCGCAGGCGAACACGGCCGTCTACCTCGCGTGCCTGAAGCCGGGCGACACGCTCCTCGGCATGTCCCTCGCGCACGGCGGCCACCTGACGCACGGCCACCCGCTCTCGATCTCGGGAAAGCAGTACCGCGTCGTCTCCTACGGCGTCACGCGCGAGGCCGAGACGATCGACTACGACGAGCTCGCCCGGATCGCCGAGGCCGAGAAGCCGAAGCTGATCATCGCGGGGGCCTCGGCCTACCCGCGCGTCCTCGACTTCCCGCGCTTCCGGCAGGTCGCCGACTCCGTCGGAGCGCTTCTCATGGTCGACATGGCCCACATCGCCGGCCTCGTCGCGGCGGGCCTCCACCCGTCGCCCGTCGGCCACGCCCACTTCGTCACGTCGACGACGCACAAGACGCTCCGCGGCCCCCGCGGCGGCCTCGTCCTCTGCACGCCCGAATGGGCCAAGGAGATCGACAAGGCGGTCTTCCCGGGCCTCCAGGGCGGGCCGCTCGAGCACGTCATCGCGGCGAAGGCGGTCTCGTTCCTCGAAGCGCTCTCGCCCGAGTTCCGGGAATACCAGGGGCGTGTCCTGACGAACGCGAAGGCGTTCGCCGAGGCGGTCGCCGGGCAGGGCTTCCGGATCGTCTCCGGCGGCACCGACAACCACCTCTTCCTCGTCGACCTCGGCCCGAAGCAGCTCACCGGGAAGGTCGCCGAAAAGGCGCTCGACCACGCCGGGATCACGGTCAACAAGAACGCGATCCCGTTCGATCCGAACCCGCCTCTCGTCACCTCGGGCCTTCGTCTCGGCGCCCCCGCCGTCACGACGCGCGGCATGGGCGTCGCCGAGATGAAGACGATCGCCGGCTGGATCGGCGAGGTCCTCGCGGCGCCGGAGGACGAGGCGGTCAGGGTCGCCGTCAAGGCGAAGGTCATGGAGCTGACCGCGGCGTTCCCGATCTACTAGCGTTCTCGGGGGACCCGGTTCCGTCCGGGTCCCCCGAACCCCCCCGCGCCGGAGCGGCGGCCCGCTGCGCGGGCGGCGAGCTCGCGGGGACCCGGGACCGCCCGGGTCCCGGCGCGTGAGGTTCGGGGGAGGCGTGACCCGCCTCCCCCGTTCCCCCTCGGCCCCCTCCGCGGCGGAGAGGCGGCTCGCTTCCCGAGCGCCGGAGTGGAACCCGGTACCGCCCGGACCAAGTGGTGCCAGACCAAGTGGTGCCAGGCGTGAAATCGTGTATTTCAGAGAAAATACACGATTTCACGCCTGGCACCGTCTCCGTGCGCGGTTCCGGTCCGGCGGAATCCGACGAACTTTCGATCTGCCGTGCGCGTGGGCTCCGGCGGGGCTTGCTAGGATGGGCGGTTCATGAGCGTGCTCGGATGGCTCCCCAGGAAGCTCGGTCGGATCGTCGCCGACCAGGTCCATGATCGGCTCGCGCCGGTCCTGCGCGACGTGGATGGGCGACTCTCGGCTCTCGCCCAGCGGTCCGGCCCGACGCCGATTGCAGGGATGGGCGGATCGACGATTTCTTTCGACTATCCGACCTCGGCGGCCAACCGGCCGCGGTGGACGGCCGGGGGGGGGGGGGGGGGCGCCCGGCCCGTCGCG
>JAKLER010000253.1 GCA_022711615.1 Acidobacteriota bacterium | reverse complement strand
CCGGCGTGGCGTCGTCATGGGATCATCCCCCTGGAAGCGAAAGCGATGCCCGATGCTCGACCTGTCGTCGCCGTGACCCTCGGGGACCCCGCCTCGATCGGCCCGGAGGTGGTCGTGAAGGCGCTGGCCGGGGGAGGCCTGGACGCCGTCTGCGTACCCGTCGTCGTCGGAGACCGGCGCGTCGTCGCGCGGGCACTCTCGTCGACGGGGATCGCGCTCGAGATCGTCCCCGTCGGGCGCCCCGGAGAGGCGACGGGGGAGCCCGGGCGAGTCGAGGTCGTCGACGTCCCCGCCTACGGCATCGACGGGATCGCCTGGGGGCGGGTCCAGGCCACGGCCGGGCGCGCCGCGTACGAGTCGATCGTCGTGGCCATCGACCTCGCCCTCGCCGGCGAGGCCGACGCCGTCGCGACGGCCCCTGTGAGCAAGGAGGCCTTCCGCGCGGCAGGCGTCACCCAGATCGGGCACACGGAGATCTTCGCGGAGCGGACCGGGACGATCGAGCCGCTCACGCTCTTCGAGACGAGAGGGCTGCGGGTCTTCTTTCTCACGAGACACCTCTCGCTCGCCGAGGCGCTCCGAAGGGTCACGGCGGAGCGTGTCCTCGCGACGCTGCGCGGCGCCGCCGCGGCGCTCGGGACGCTGGGCGTCGCCGCGCCGCGGATCGCCGTGGCCGCGCTGAACCCTCACGGCGGCGAGCACGGGCTCTTCGGCGACGAGGAGGAGCGTGAGCTGGTCCCGGCCGTGGCGCTCGCGCGGGAGGAGGGGATCGACGCGTCCGGGCCGTTCCCCGCCGACTCGGTCTTCTGGCACGCGTCCGAGGGGCGCTTCGACGCGGTCCTTTCGCTCTACCACGACCAGGGGCACGTCGCCGCGAAGATGTACGACTTCGAGCGCACCGTCTCGATCACCTGCGGCCTGCCCTTCCTCAGGACCTCCGTGGACCACGGGACGGCCTTCGACCTCGCCGGGACGGGGCGCGCGAGCGCGACGAGCATGGCGGAAGCGATCCGGACGGCGGCGCGGCACGCCTTCGCGGTCCGTCCGCGGCCGGCCTGATCAGCCGCCGCGCTCGAGCGCCGCGACGCGGGGCGCGAGCGCCGGCGAGGCATGGAGAAAGAGGCCGAGCGGGACGAGGCCGGCTCGGCGGAAGGCGGCCCGGTACGCGCGGCCGCTCCGCGGCCGGAAGCTCTCGACATCCCCCTCGAACTCGTCTTCCGAGGTGAACGCCTCGATCCAGAGGACGCCGCGGGCGAGCGCCGTCATCGAGGCGAGGCCGCGCCTCAGGTCGGCGTCCCCGACGTAGTGGACGACGTCGGAGCAGACGACGAGGTCGAACGGCCCGCCGAGCCGGAGGCGGTCGAGGTCGGCGAGCCCGCCGTGCCGGACGCCCCGCCTCCGGCCCCACTTCGCCGCGGCCCACGCGCTCGGGTCGACGCCAACGTAGCGGAGCCGGGGCCGGAGGCGGAGAAGAGCGGCCCGCCACGGCGCCTCCCCGCAGCCGACGTCGAGGACGTTCCGGGTCTCCCTCTCGAGGAGGTGCTCGGCGGCGGCGAGCGCGAGCGCCGCCTTGCGCCTCACGAGGGCGCTGCGGACGGCGCGCTCCCGCGGGTCCGCGTGGTACCACCGGGCGTAGTAGTCGGCGTCGTACGTCTTCGTCCCGTCGCGTTCCGGCCCCATGCGCGCATTCTGCCCGCGGAGCGGGGAGTGCGGGGGCGCCCTACCGGCGGCCGCGGCGGGGGTAGACTGCCCGTCCGAGATCACAGCCCCGGACGTCATCCGCGAAAGGAGCCCCCCGTGAAGCCGTTCTCGCGCCTCGCCGCCGCCGCTCTCCTCTCCCTCCCGCTCGCCGCCGCCGCGCAGTGGGAAGGCTCGTTCGACATGAAGATCTCCGGCAAGGACGTCGCCGGGAGCGCGAAGGCGCTCGTCGGGAAGGCCGGCTCCCGGATGCAGATGGAGATGACCCCGCTCGCGGCGAAGGGGGCGGGCGGCATGAAGATGACCGTCATCTCCCGGACCGCCGAGCCGGGCGTCAGCTACGTCGTCAACGACGAGCACCGGAGCTACGCCCGTATCGACGTGAAGGAGATGGAGAAGCAGGTCCCCGCGCAGGAGCGGGAGCGGAAGTGGACCGTGAAGCGCCTCGGGCCGGACCGGGTCGCCGGCTACTCCTGCGAGAGGGCGATCCTCGCCCAGGAGGGCGGCGACACCGAGAACGAGGTCTGCGTGACGAAGGAGCTCGGCGGCACGGCGGGGCTCTTCGACACGGGGCGGCGAGCGGGCTCGGGGATGGCGGTCGAGAAGACGCTGAAGGCGAACGGCCTCGACGGGATGCCCGTGCGGATGATCATCCGCAAGAAGGGGGACGCCCAGGCGACCATGACCTGGGAGCTCGTGAAGGCGGAGAAGCGCCCCGTCCCCGCCTCGACGTTCGAGGTCCCCGCCGGCTACAAAGAGACGAGCATGATGGGGACGATGATGTCCCCCGAGCAGCAGAAGCAGATCGACGACGCGATGAAGAGCCTGACGCCGGAGCAGCGGAAGATGCTCGAGCAGATGATGAAGAAGCAGGGGGGCGGCGGCCGCTGACGCCGCGGCGCCTCCCGCCCGGGCCCCGTGACGCCGCCGGCCGATCCGGCGGCGTCCGCGTCTCCTCCCCGCTCAGATCTCGGGCAGGACCGCCTTCGCGATGACCATGTAGATCGCGAGGCCGGTCGCGTCGACGAGCGTCGCGATGAGCGGAGCGGAAGCGACGGTCGGGTCGAAGTCGAAGCGCTCGGCGAGGAGGGGGACGAGCGCGGCGATCGCGTTCGCCCAGACGCAGACGGCCAGGATCGTCAGGCCGACCGTCAGCGCGAGGCTCCCCCCGACGCCCCAGAGCGAGACGCGTCCGACGGCGACGGCGCAGAGGATCCCCCCGAGGATCAGCCCGGAGCTCATCTCCCGGAGGCAGACCCGGAGCGCGTCCTTCACCTTCACCTGCTTCAGGGCCATCGCGCGGATGATCGTGGAGACCGTCTGGCTCCCCGCGTTGCCGCCCGTGCCGATGATGAGAGGGATGAAGAACGAGAGCGCGACGACCCTCGAGAGCTCCCCTTCGAAGTGCTTCAGGACCGAGCCGGTGAGTGTCCCGGCGATGAAGAGGAGGAGGAGCCAGCCGAGCCGGCTCTTGACGACCCGCCAGAGGGGCGCTCCGAAGTACTCGAACTCGTGCTTCTCGTCCGGGTCGCTCGGCGCGGCGACGGCGCCCATCGCGAGGGCGGCCTCGGTCTCGCGCGCGACGAGGACGTCGACGACGTCGTCCACGGTGACGACGCCGAGCGCCTTCCCGTCCTCGCCGACGACCGGCATCGCGTTGAAGCCGTACTTGGCGACGAGGCGCGCGACCTCCTCCTGCGGCGTGTCCGGCGCGACGGAGATGACGTCGTGAGTCATCAGCTCCCAGACCTTCCGGCCGGGCTCCGCGGGGAAGAGCTTCCGGAGCGACGTGACGCCGACGAGCCGCCCCTTCTCGTCGACGGCGTAGAGGTCGGCGACCGTCGCGACCTCGGGGTCGATCTTCCGGAGGTGCGCCATCGTCTCGGAGACGCTCCAGTCGGGGCTCACCTTCACGAACCGGTCGGTCATGAGTCGTCCGGCGGTCCCCGGCTCCCAGGCGAGGAGGCCCCGCGCGGCTGCGGCGTCCTTCGCCGACATCCGCGCGAGGACCGGGAGGCGCCGCTCTTCGGGAAGGAACGAGAGGAGCCGGGCGGCGTCGTCGGGCTCGAGCGAGTCGAGCGCCTGGGCGATCTTCGCGGGCGGGAGCCGGGTGAGGCCCATTCGCAGGACGCCGCCGCCGAGGTACGAGAGGACGACTCCGAGCTGCTCCTCGTGCAGCTGCTCGAGGACGGGGATCCGATCCTCCCGGGGGATCGCGGCGAGGAGGTCGGCCACGTCGGCGGGGTGGAACTCGAGCAGCCCCTCGCGGAGGGCCGCGGGGTCCTCGCGGACGATCTCGAGGACGTCGGGACCGAGAAGCTCTCCGATGCGCACCGGAGGCGAGTTTAGTCCGGACGGGCGGGCCTAGAATGTCCGTGCGACGGCGGACCCGGACGGACGCGTTGCGCGGGCGACGGCGGGCGTCCCGGGCCGCGGAGGGACGGATGGCCGAGCGGGGGGAGACGTGAACGGCGAGGACGGCCGCGTCCTCGTCGTCGACGACGACCCGGTCAACCGGGCGATCCTCGTCGGGAGCCTCGAGGCCCAGGGGTACGAGGCCGGGACGGCGTCCGAGGGGCGCGAGGCGCTCCGGATGCTCCGGACGGGCGCGTTCGACGTCGTCCTCCTCGACCTCGTCATGCCGGTGATGGACGGGTTCGAGGTCCTCCGGACGATGAAGTCCGACGAGCGCCTCCGATCGATCCCGGTCATCGTCGTCTCCGCGCTCGAGGAGATGGAGAGCGTCGTCCGCTGCATCGAGATGGGGGCGGCCGACTACCTCGCGAAGCCGTTCGACCCGGTCCTCCTCCGCGCCCGCCTCCGGGCCTCTCTCGCATCCAAGCGGCTCGACGACGTCGTGGCCGCCCACCTGCTCGAGATCGAGGAGCTCGCCGAGCAGCTCAAGTCGAAGAACCGTTTCATCCAGGAGACGTTCGGCCGATACCTCTCGGAGGCCGTCGTGGCCGAGCTCCTCGACTCGCCCGACGGGCTCCGGCTCGGCGGCGAGAAGCGGAAGGTCACGATGCTCATGTCGGACCTGCGCGGCTTCTCGGCGATCGCCGAGCGCCTCGAACCGGAGCAGGTCGTGAGGGTCATCAACAACTACCTCGGCACGATGGCCGACGTGATCCTCGCCTGGGACGGCACGATCGACGAGTTCATCGGGGACTCCGTCCTCGGCTTCTTCGGCGCCCCGGTCGCCCGGCCGGACGACGCCCGGCGCGCGCTGGCGTGCGCCCTGGCGATGCAGAAGGGGATGGAGGACGTGAACGCGAGGAACCGGAGCGAGGGCCTCCCCGCCGTCGAGATGGGGATCGCCGTCCACACGGGCGAGGTCGTCGTGGGGAACATCGGCTCGGAGAAGCGCGCGAAGTACGGCGCCGTCGGGAGCCAGGTGAACCTCCTCGCGAGGATCGAGGCGTTCACGTGCGGAGGACAGGTCCTCATCTCGGAGCGGACGCTGCAGGAGGCGGGGCACGGCATCGTGACCGGGATGTCGCTCACGGTGCGCGCGAAGGGTTTCCCGGAGCCTCTCCGGGCCCACGACCTCCTCGGGCTCGTCGAGGCGCCCCACCTCCACCTGGGGCAGCGGGCGGACGAGCTCCGGCCGCTCGAACCGCCGCTGAAGGCGGTCTTCACCGTCCTCGAGGGGAAGCACGTCGCGCGCGTCGAGGAGCCGGCCGAGATCGTCGCGCTCTCGGCCCGCGGCGCCGCGCTCCGGACGAGCGCTTCGATCGAGGTGCTCTCCGACCTGAAGCTCCGCATCGTCGGCGCGGGAGGGCTCCTGCCGGGCGAGCTCTACGCGAAGGTGCTTCCGTCGCCCGGGGGCGACCTCGTCCGGCTCCGATTCACGTCGGTTCCCGTGGAGCTCGAGTCGATGCTCTCTCCGTAGGGGTCAGGTCTCGATTCGCTGCCCTAGAATGAGGCCGTGGCGAGACCGCCGAGGCTGGAGTACCCGGGCGCCCTCTGGTATGTCTCGGCCCGCGGCGCCGCCCGCGCCGAGGCCTTCCTCGACGACGACGACCGTGCGGCGTTCGTCCCGCTCCTGGCCCGCACCGCGTCGACGTACGGCTGGCGGCTCCACGCCTGGGCGCTCGCGGCCCGCTCGTACGACCTGCTCGTCGAGACGCCGGAGCCGACGCTCTCGCGCGGGATGCGCGACCTGAACGGCGTCACGACGCAGCGCTTCAACCGCCGGCACGGACGGTCGGGCCCCCTTTTCGACGGGCGCTATCGCGCTTTCCTCGTCGAGCGCGAGGCGAATCTCCTGTCCCTCGTGCGGCACGTCCTCCGCGCTCCGGTGCGGGAAGGCCTCGCCGCGGCGCCCGCGGAGTGGCCCTGGTCGAGCGTCCGGGCGACCGCCGGCCTCGTCGAGGCGCCGAGGTGGCTCGTCACGGACGCGACGCTGGGGGCGCTGGGCGGGCGTCCC
>JAKLER010000252.1 GCA_022711615.1 Acidobacteriota bacterium | reverse complement strand
CCGCTGCCTCTTCTGCCCCGAGTGCGAGGCCGCCTGCCCCGAGAAGGCGATCTCCTTCACCTCCGACTACCGCCTCGCCGTCCGCGCGCGCGAGGACCTCACGCTCGACGGCGCGGCGCTCCCGCTCGCGCGGGCGCTCGAGGGGAGACTCCTCTCGCTCTTCGGACGGTCGCTGAAGCTCCGGCAGGTGAGCGCCGGCGGCTGCAACGCCTGCGAGGCCGACGTGAACGTCCTCGGGACGATCGGCTGGGACCTCGGCCGCTTCGGGATCCAGGTCGTCGCCTCGCCGCGGCACGCCGACGGCCTCCTGATCACCGGCCCCGTCACGAGGAACATGGAGCTCGCGCTCCGAAAGACGTGGGACGCCGTCCCGCCGCCGAAGATCGTCATCGCCGTCGGCGCCTGCGCGATCTCGGGCGGCCCGTTCTACGACCGTCCCGAGCAGCTCGGCGGCGCGGCCGCCGTCGTCCCGGTCGACCTCTTCGTCCCGGGCTGCCCGCCCCACCCGCTCACGATCCTCGACGGCCTCCTCCGCCTCCTCGGACGGCTCGAGGAGGAGGGGCGCGTTCCGGGCCGCTGATCAGACGACCACGCGCGCGTCGCCGACGCGCCGCGTGACCTTCTTCCGGTCGAGGTGCTCGAGGAGCGGAATCAGGTATTTCCGCGAGAGGCCGAGAAGGTCGCGGAAGTCGCCGACGCTCATCGTCCGCCCCTTCTGCTCCGCCACCTTCGCCTCGATCCCGCCGAGGAGCTCGGCGTGGACGAAAACCTCGGGAGAGAGGCGGACGAGCGCCCCGCTCTTCAGGAGGTGCTGCACGAGCCCGGCGACGACCTGCGGCTTCGTGCCGAGCGCCTTCGCGAGGTCGAGGTTCCCGGGGGCGTCGAACCCCGCCGTCCGCCACGCCTCCTCGATCCGGGACGCGAAGGCCCCGGCCTCGTCCGCCACGGCCGAGGCGGCGGCGCCCGGCGGTCCGGCCTGGTCGGCGGTGACGACGAGCCGCCTCGCGGCGGCGAGCGTCGCGAGCCACGCCTCGGCCGTCGCTTCCGGGAGGCCGCGCGCAATCTTTCCGAGGAGCTCGCGCCGGCCGACGAGGAGGGTCGGGACCCCGGCCTTCCGCCGCTCGGCGAAGAAGGCGTCGGCGCGGGTCGCCATCTCGACCGAGGCCGACGCGGAGACGGCGAGCGCGGGTGTGAGCCGAAGTGCCGCGCCGCTCGCGACGAGGGCGTCGAGGTGGGCCGCCGCGGTCGCGGCGGGGACGCCGAGGCGCCGGGCCAGCGTGCCGACGTCGATCCCGGCGGGACCGGCCTCGGAGAGGAGGAGCGCGGCGACGGCGCGCTCGTCGTCGCCGGCCAGGACGGAGGCGGCATGAGCGGAGAGCGGCGCGCGCCGCCGCACGCGCGGGCGCCCGACGTCGAGGACCCGGCCGCCGCCGATCGTCTCCTGCGGGGACGGCCTTCGAAGGACGAAGCGGTCCCCGCGACGGGCGGCGACGGGCTCGAGAGCGGAGACTTGCGCGACGGCGCGCTCCCCCGGCGCGAGCGTCGGGGCGCCGTCCCCTCCGCCGAGGAGGTGCAGCCGCGCCGCGACGTCGGCGGTGCCGGTGTGGAGGCGCACGGCCAGCCCGTCCTCGATCGGGGCGCCCAGGTCCGGGAGCGCGGTCACCTCGACCGTCAGGAGCGTCGCCGCCTCGAGGCTCTCCGGGGCGACGAGCGCCCTCCCGCGCCCGAGGTCCGCGGTCTCGACGCCGGCCAGGTTCAGGCTCGTCCGCTCCCCGGCTTCCGCCGAGTCGCGCTCCTCGCCGTGCACCTCGAGGCGCCGGACGCGCACCTCGCGCCCCTCGGGAAGGAGCGCCAGGCGGTCCTCGACCCGCACCCGGCCGGAGTCGAGCGTGCCGGTGACGACGGGCCCGAACCCCTTCATCGTGAAGACCCGGTCGACGTAGAGCCGGGCCGGCCGCGCGGCCGGGTCGCGCGCGTCGGAGGCCGAGGCTTCCCGGAGGAGGGCCTCCCTCAGCGCGTCGAGGCCGCGCCCGGTCAGCGAAGAGACGGCCACGACAGGAGCCCCCTCGAGGAACGTCCCGGAGACGAGGTCGGCGATCTCGGCCTCGACGACCGCTCCCGTCTCCTCGTCCACGAGATCGGCCTTCGTCCTCGCGACGACGCCGCAGCGCACGTCGAGGAGCGAGAGGATCGCGAGGTGCTCGCGCGTCTGGGGCATGACCGAGTCGTCGGAGGCGACGACGAGGAGCGCGACGTCGATCCCGGCGGCGCCGGCGACCATCGTCCGGACGAGCTTCTCGTGCCCCGGGACGTCGACGAACGAGAACGTCGTGCCGCCCCACGCCGCGTGCGCGAAGCCGAGGTCGATCGTGATCCCGCGCGCCTTCTCCTCGGGGAGGCGGTCCGGGTCCGTCCCGGTCAGCGCCCGGACGAGCGCGCTCTTGCCGTGGTCGATGTGTCCCGCGGTGCCGACGAGGACGCGCGCCATGGGAGGAGTATCAGGGATCGCCGGGAGAGCGTCACCGTGGCGGGGCGGCGCCCAGGGGCGGGTGGCATCATTCGGCGTTCATGAAGACGACGACGACGCGACGGGCCACGGCGGAGGAGCTCGCGAAGCTCGAGGGGTACCTGAACCCGAAGCCGAAGAGGAATCCGGCGTGGGCCGCGACCGTGATGGTCACCGTGCCGCTCGCGTGGGCCCTCTTCGTCGTCCTGAACATGCTGCTCGACGGTTGGGTCCCGGCCGCCGTTCGGCTCCTCCTCGCCGTCGCGATCGCCGGCACCGGGGCCTTTCTCTTCGGGAAGCGGCTGAAGGCGCAGCACGAGGCATCGGCCCGTCCCTCCGAGCCGGTCCTGGGGTTCCTGCAGCGGGACCTCGAATCGGGGCGCGTCGTCGTCACGCGCTGGGAGGTCGATGCGGTCGTGAAGGTCGCCTCCGATCCGAGCCGCTTCGTCTCGACGACCTGGTTCGCGAAGCTGACGGACGGAACCGTGGCCCTTCTCGTCCCGCCCGACCTCGAGGAGGCGGAGCTCTCCGGCGACTTCCCGGCGGCCTCCTTCGAGATCGCGACCGGCGAGGAGAGCCGGCACGTCCTCTCCATCCGGCGGACCGGTGAGAGGCTCGAGCCGGCGGCGCTTCGCGGGCCGCTTTCCGACGGCGAGTGGGAGGAGCTCGGCGAGGAGGCCGACGCCCCGGTCCCCTTCGGCTGGGAGGAGGTTCTCGCGCGCGCGGCGGCGAACCCGCTCCGCACGCGGGCGAAGGGCGAGGCCCGCTCCCGGCAGGAGGCGCTCGAGCGCGAGATCCTGAAGGCGCGCGAGGAAGAGGCGGGAAGGGCGACGCCCGACCCGACCCGTCCGACGTAGCGCTTCAGTACTCGGGCGCTTCGACGGGCCGGGCCGAGGACGGCGGCGGCACCTCGCCGGCCAGCCGCGCCCGTACCGCGCGGGCCACGCGCAGCCCGTCGAGCGCCGCCGAGACGATCCCTCCGGCGAAGCCGGCCCCCTCGCCCGCGGGGAAGAGGCCGGGGAGCGAGGGCGACTCGCACGCCTCGTTCCGCTCGATCCTCACGGGGGAGGAGGTCCGCGACTCCGGCGCGATCAGGACCGCCTCTTCCGAGACGAAGCCGCGCATCTTCCGGTCGAAGAAGCGGAGCGCCTCGGCGAGCGCGACGAGGTAGCCGTCGGGATAGACCCCCGCGAGGCGGGCCGGGACGCAGGCGGGCGCGTAGGTGCCGCGCGGGAGGGCGCGGGGCGTGCGGCCGGCGAGGAAGTCCGTCACGCGGACAGCCGGGGCGGCGTACGTCCCGCCTCCCGCCGCGAAAGCGGCCCGCTCGACCCGACGCTGGAACGCGATGCCGCGGAGGACCTCGGGTCCGCCCTCGCCCGCGAAGTCGCCGGGCTGCGTCTGGACGACGAGGCCCGAGTTCGCGAAGCCGGAGGCGCGCTTGTAGCGGGACATCCCGTTCGTCACGACGCCCCCCGCCTCCGACGAGCAGGCGATCACCTCGCCGCCGGGGCACATGCAGAACGTGTAGACGGCACGCCCGACGGAGGTCTGGGCCGTCATCTTGTAGTCGGCCGGCATGACGCCGCAGGAGGAGGCGAGCCGCCCGTACTGGATTCGGTCGACGTCGTCCTGCGGGTGCTCGATCCGCACCCCCATCGCGAACGCCTTCGGCGACATGGCGACCCCGCGCGCGAGGAGCCGCTCCACCGTGTCGCGGGCCGAGTGGCCGAGCGCGAGGATCGCCGCGTCGCACGCGACCTCTTCGCCGGTGTCGAGGAGCAGGGCCCGGAGCGGGCCGTCGTCGCCGTGGCGGAGGACGTCGACGACCTTCGCGCGGTAGCGCAGCTCGGCGCCCCGGTCGCGGAGGTGCTTCCGCACGTTCCGGAGGACGACGACCAGCCGGTCGGTCCCGATGTGAGGCTTGCCGTCGAAGAGGATCGTGTCGGGAGCGCCGAATCGGTGGAGCGTCTCGAGGACGACGGCGATCTTGTCGTGCCGCTTTCCGCACGTCAGCTTGCCGTCGCTGAACGTCCCCGCACCCCCTTCGCCGAACTGGACGTTCGACTCCGGGTCGAAGTCGCCCGACTTCCAGAAGCGCATGACGCGGCGGTAGCGCTCCTCGGCAGCGTCGCCCCGCTCGAGGACGACGACGGAGACCCCCGCGTCGGCGAGGGCGAGCGCGGCGAAGAGGCCTGCCGGCCCGGTGCCGACGACGGCGACGCGCGCCGAGCGCTCGAGGGGCGGAAGGAGGAGCTCGGGGGCGCGCCGCGGCGGCGCCTCTTCGAGGGCAAGCGGTGGGGCGAGGGGAGCGGGAGGCTCGGAGGCGAGCGCCAGCTCCACCGCGTACTCGTAGAAGAGGTCGGGCTTCTTCCGCGCGTCGAGCGAGCGGCGGACGACCGCCACCTCCGAGACGTCCCCGGGCGGGACGCCGAGGAGACGGGCGAGGAGCGCCTCGTCCGGCGCGTGCGGGGCGCGGAGCCGGATGCCCGAGAGACGGTAGAGCGGCACGGCCGCTATTCTAGGGAGGTGAGCGAGGGCCCCCGCGAGATCGAGGCGAAGTTCCGGGTCGCCGACAGGCCGGAGCTCGAGGCGCGCCTTGCCGCGCTCGGCGCCGTCCCCGGGGCCCGCGAGGACGAGGTGAACCTCCTCCTCGACGACGACGACGCCTCTCTTCGCTCGCGTGGCTGCGCGCTGCGCGTCCGGACGGTCGGCGGCCGCGGCCTGCTGACCTACAAGGGACCGGCCTCCTTCGACGGGGGCGTCAAGGCGCGACTCGAGCTGGAGAGCGGCGTCGACGCGCCGGAAAGCCTCCTCCCGCTTCTCGACGCCCTCGGCTTCCGCCCCCGCTTCCGGTACGACAAGCGGCGGACGCCGTGGCGCTTCGTCGACGCCGCGCGCCCCCTCGTCGTCGTCGACGAGACGCCGCTCGGCCTCTTCGCCGAGATCGAGGGGGAGGCCGCGGCCGTCCGGACCCTCGCCGCGGAGCTCGGCGTCGCGGAGGAGTCGTTCCTGCGCGCGTCGTACCAGGGCCTGTGGCAGGCGGCCCGCGAGGCCGAGCCGGACCTCCCCGAGGACATGGTCTTCCCGGAATGAGAGCGCTCGTCCCGGCCGCGGGCTTCGGCACGCGCTTCCGCCCCGCCACGCTCTCCACCCCGAAGCCGCTCCTCCCGCTCCTCGGCGTCCCGATCCTCGTCCGGCTCTTCCGGCACCTGAAGGCGCAGGGCATCACCTCGGCGGTCCTCAACGCGCACCACCTCGCCGAGACGCTCATGGCGGCGGTCGGCGGTTCCTGCGAGGGAATTCCCGTCGCCTTCTCGCCGGAGGACCCGATCCTCGGGACGGCAGGCGCGATTCGCCGCGCGTCCGAGCGCGGCCTTCTCGGCGACGGGCCGTTCCTCGTCGTCAACGGCGACCTCTTCACGACGCTCCCCTTCGCGCCGCTCGTCTCGGCGCTCGGCGCGCCCGGCGTCGTCTCGGCGCTCGGCGTCCTCCCGCACGCCGCGCCGGGCGAGACGGCGCTCTGGGGCGACGCCGAGGGGCGGCTCGTCTCCCTCGGCAACGAGCGTCCGTTCCCGGAGGCGACCGGCCCGTGGCTCTTCACGGGCCTGCAGTGCGCCGGGCCCGCGCTC
>JAKLER010000251.1 GCA_022711615.1 Acidobacteriota bacterium | reverse complement strand
GATGCCCGGGTCCGGGCCCTCCTCGCGGTCGAGGACGCGGCGCGCGCGAGCGGAGCGCGGAGGGTCGCCGGAGTCGACGAGGCGGGACGGGGCGCACTGGCCGGCCCGGTCCACGCGGCCGCGGTCATCCTTCCCGCCGGCCTCCTCCTGCGCGGCCTCGACGATTCGAAGGCCCTGTCTCCCTCCGTCCGAGAGGCTCTCGCTCCGCGGATCCGGGCCCGCGCGGAGGCGTGGGGCGTCGGAGCGGCCTCGGCGGCCGAGATCGACGAGCTCGGCATCGCCGCCGCCTCGTTCCTCGCGATGCGGCGAGCGCTCGCCCGGCTCGCCGGAGGGCCTCCGGACCTCGTCCTGGTCGACGGCTTCCCGATCCCCGGGCTCGGCCTCCCGCAGCGAGCGGTCGTGAAAGGAGACGCCACGGTCGCCTGCATCTCCGCCGCCTCGGTCCTCGCGAAGACGGACCGGGACGCCGAGCTGCGAGCCCTCGACGCGCGAAGCCCGTGGTACGGGTTCGCCGCGCACAAGGGCTACGGAAGCGCCGCGCACCTCGAGGCGCTCCGCCGCCACGGACCGTCGCCGGACCACCGGCTCACGTTCGCCGGCGTCCTTTCGCGAGCCCGCGACGCATCCACCGTTGCGGTGGCCTGAGGAATCGGGCGAAGATCAGCCGTGGCCAGCAAGCGCGAGTCGCTGATCGCTTCCGCCGAGAAGTCCCTGCTCAAGGGGAAGGTCGACGCCGCGCTCAAGGACTACCTGAAGGTCCTCGAAGAGACCCCGAACGACATCAACGTCCTGAACAAGGTCGGCGACCTCTACGTCCGGCTCGGACGGAACGACGAGTCGATCCCCTTCTTCCTGCGCATCGCGGAGCACTACGCCCGGGACGGCTTCTACGTCCGCGGCATCGCGATGTACAAGAAGATCAACAAGCTCGACCCGGCCCGCCTCGACATCTACGAGAAGCTCGCGGAGCTCTACGTCAAGCAGCAGCTCTGGATGGAGGCGAAGAGCAACTACCAGGTCCTCGCCGACTACCTCCTCAAGCAGGACAACCTCCAGGGAGCCGTCGGGATCTACCAGAAGATGGTCGCGATCGAGCCGCAGAACCTGCAGCTCCACGTCCGCCTCGCCGACCTCTTCACCCAGGCCAAGCGGCTCCCCGAGGCGCTTCAGGAGTACGCGGTCGTCGCCGCGGCTCTCTCCGAGCGCGGCGCCAACGAGGAGTCGATCCGCGTCTACGAGAAGGCGCTGAAGCTCGCGCCGGACAACGTCGAGATCCTGCGGACGCTCGTCCCCCTGCTCCTCTCGATCAACTCCGTCGAGCAGGCGCGGACCGTGCTCCGCAAGGGGCTCGAGGCAAGCCCGCGCTCCGTCCCGCTCTTCCTCCTCGCCGCCGAGGCGGCTCTCGCCGCGAACGACATGGCCGAGGCGCGCAGCTATTCGGACAAGGCGCGCGCGGTCGACCCCGAGAACGAGGAGGTCCTCTCGGCCGCGGTCCGGATCCAGCTGAAGGGTCGCCGGCCCGACCTCGCGTGGGGCGCGGCGCTGCCCCTGGCGGACGCGTCGGTCCGGCGCGGCGAGACGAAGAAGGCGCTCGCCCTCCTCGTCCCGATCGCGCGGGCCGCGCCGGACAACGAGGAGATCGTCCGGAAGATCGTCGACCTCGCCGCCGGCTCGGGCGACGAGACGACGGCCCTGCCGTTCCGTTCCGCGCTCGCCGAGCTGTATCGGAAGAAGGGGATGCTCGTCGAGGCCGCGGACCTCCTGCGCATCTGCGCCCGGGTGCAGCCCGACAACACCGAGTTCCGGTCCCGCCTCTCCCAGCTCGAGGCGAAGGCCGGCATCCTCCCGCCCTCGCCTCCCCGCGTCCCCCCGCCGACGCTGGACCGGAACCTCGAGGTGACGCTCTCGGGATTCGACCTCCCGGAACGGCGCCCGGGCGCGCCGGCGGAGATCCCGCAGTCGCCGCGGGAGGTGCTCGTCCCCGCCCCCGACTCCGCGTCCGAGTTCGAGTTCGACCTCGACGACGCCGACCTGGCCGAGGAGGAAGCCCCGGCCGCGGCCGAAGAAGCGCCTCCGACCCCGCCGCGGGGGCTCCAGGCACCATCGCGTTACCACGGCGTCGAGCCCGAAGCGGCGGGCGACGAGCCGGCCTGGGGGACGCTCTCCGCCGCGGAGGCGCTCGAGGCTTTCGAGGAGCGGCAGGCCGAGGCGGCGCGCACGGCCGCCGGCGGTGCAGCGGACGGGGCGATCGAAGAGCTCCTCCCGATCGCGCAGATGTCGCCCGCCACGCCCGTCTCCGGGATTCCCGCGCCTCGCGGGTTCGAGGTCCCGCTCGCTGCGCCGGACGGGTTCGGACCGTCCACCATCGACGCCGAGCCCGACTTCCCGCCCCCGTCGTTCGGGGACGCGCTTTCGAGCGAGCCCGCGTGGCCGATGCCCGACGCGGGACCGGCGCCGTCCGGCCTCGAAGGGGGAGGCCCCGCGTCCTGGGGACCGGTTTCCGGAGCGATCGCGGCGGACGCTGCGGTCGAGGACGCGCTCGTCGAGGCGGACGTCTTCCGTCGCTACGGACTCCTCGAGAAGGCTCTCGACCAGCTCGTTCCGTGGATCGAGAGGGCGCCGGGGAACCTGAAGGTCCGCGAGCGGCTCTTCGAGATCACGCTCGAGCAGGGAAACCGGGAGGCCGCGAGGGGCCACGCCATCGTCCTCGCGGAAGCCTACGAGGCCGTCGGCCGCGAAGACCGGATCCGAGGGCTGGAGGGGCTGCTGGGAGAGTCGCTGCGCGCCGCGGCGGAGGAGCCGCCCGCCGTCGTCGAGGCGCCGGCCGAAGCGCGATCCGGCGCGGACGGGAGCTTGCCGGAGGAAGAGATCGAGCCGGCTTCCGCCGGCGAGGCCGCCGCCCCTTCGCCCGCGGCCAGCCTTCCGGTCGACCTTCCCGGCGGGCTCGCGATGCCGCAGGGCCTCGGGGCGAGCGAGGAGCCGCTGACGGAGATCCTCTCGGGCCCGATCGCCCTTCCCGTGGAGGCCGAGACCCTCGAAGGCGCGGAGTCCGACGTCCCCCGAATCGCTCCCGTCGAGCCGGCAGCGGGTGGACCGCCCGCGCCGGAGCGACCGTCGCTCGAGGAGGAGATTGCCGCCGAGGCGGGACCCTCGCTCGAGCCCGGGCTTCCCGTGTCCGGGGCGCTCGTCGTCGAGGAAGGCCTCGAGACCGACCTGGCCGCCGCGGTATCCCTGCCGCTGCCGGCCGAGCCGCTCCCGGCGGCGGAGGAGATTCCGCGGGGAGACGCGGGCGGCGCCCCCGCGGAAGCGGTCGACGTCCCCGTCGAAGCGCCGCTCGCGGCCCCCTCCTCGGAGCCGCTCACCGCCGCTTCGGAAGCCGAGAGCGCCTCCGACGCCCCGGCCGGGCGTCCCGTCGTCTCCACGCCGCGGACGAAGCTCTCCGCGGAGGACCTCCTCGGTCTCGAAAGGCCTGTCCGGCCGGCGGCGCCGAAGAAGGTCCGCACGGTCCGACCCGAGGACGTCGAGCTGGACCTGCTGGGCAGGAAGGAAGCGCCGAGGACGAAGGCCGCGAAGCCGAGCCGGCCCGACGTCGTCCTCCCCGACGACCTGCTGAAGTCGCTTGGAAAGCGGCCGCACGCACCTGCGGCCCTCGAGCATGAGATCGCCGAGAGGGTTCCGTCGCCCGCCTCCGGGGCGGGCGCGGACCTGGAGGCCGCGGCCGTCGAGGCGCCGCTCGTCGTCGAGCCGGCCGCGGAGGAGCCGCCGGCCGTCGAGCCGCTCGCGGAAGAGCCGCCGGCCGTCGAGGCGCCCGCAGAGGAGCCGATCCTCGCGGCCGAAGCGGACGCGCTCGCGGCCGAGGCGGTTCCGACCGACGACGCGGTCGCGCGCGAGGAGCCCGAGACCGAGCCCGCACCGCCCCCGGCAGGTCCTTCGGAGGAAGAGCTTTCCGAGCTCGACTTCTGTCTCGACCAGGGGATGGTCGTGGATGCCGCGGAACGGCTCCAGGGCCTGGAGGGCCGATTCCCGGGGAGCCCGGACCTCGCCGTGCGTCGCGTGCGTCTCGAAGGAGGCCGCGGTGGCACGGAGGCGTCTCGGGCCTCCCTTCACGACCTCCTCTCCGACGACCTCGACTCGGTCCTCGACGCCGAGCTGGGCCGTTCGCTCACGGAGGACATGGTCCGCGAGTCGAACCAGCCGTCCGGCCCGATCCCGGTCGTTCCGGAAGGGGCGCCCGCCCTCGACGAGTCGGGCCTCTTCTCCGACGAGCAGGAGTTCTTCAACTTCGCCGACGAGCTCCATACCGAGCTCCGGAAGGAAGGGGAGACGGCGCCGGCGGAAGAGGGCCGGGAGGTCTCGCTCGAGGAGATCTTCCGCGACTTCAAGAAGGGGGTCGAGCAGCAGCTCTCTCCCGAGGACTACGAAACCCACTACAACCTCGGGATCGCCTACAAGGAGATGGGGCTCACCGACGAGGCCATCGGCGAGTTCCAGCTCGCGGCGAAGGACCCGCTCCACGCCGTGGAGTGCTGCGCGATGCTCGGGCTTTGCTTCCTCGAGAAGGGTCTCCCGCAGCTCGCGGTGAAGTGGTACCGCAAGGGACTCGACACCGTCGGCATCAAGGACGACGACCGGCTCGGCCTCCAGTACGCCCTCGCCGGGGTCCTCGAGCAGATCGGAGACGCCGAGGGCGCCTACCGGACCTACCTCGAGATCTTCAGCTCCAACGCGGCCTACCGGGACGTTCCCGCCCGGATCAAGGAGCTCCGCCCGATCATCGCGCCCTGACGGCGCCCGTCGCCAGGCCTCCTTCGGGATCGTTCCGTTCGCGCCGGCGGACTCGAGCGCAACCGTCCGCCGCGCCGGTATCATCGGAGCTCCGATGACGCGCGACGGTGCTGCCGGCCCGGGCGACGCCCCGCTCCTCACCGTGCGCTCCCTCGCGGTCGACTTCGGGAGCACCCGCGTCGTCGACGGTGTCTCCTTCCACGTCTCCCGCGGCGAGATCGTCGCCCTGGTCGGCGAGTCGGGCTCGGGCAAGACGGTCACCGCGCTCTCGCTGCTCGACCTCGTCCCGATGCCCGGACGCCGCACGGCGGGCGACGTGGTCTTCGAGGGCCGGGACGTGACGGGTCTCTCGCCGTCGGAGCTCCGCCGGCTCCGCGGAGGAGGGATCGGCTTCGTCTTCCAGGAGCCGGGGGAGGCCCTCGACCCGGTCCGGACGATCGGTTCCGAGCTCGTGGCCGTCCTCCGGCGCCATCGGGGCCTCTCGCGCGACGAGGCGCGCCGCGAGGCTCTCTCGTGGCTCTCCCGGGTCGCCCTCCCGGATCCGGAGGCCCGGATGCGGGACCTCCCTCACCGGATGTCGGGAGGGATGCGGCAGAGGGCGATGATCGCGCTCGCGCTGGCGGGCGGCCCCCGCCTCCTCGTCGCCGACGAGCCGACGACGGCGCTCGACGTCACGATCCAGGCCCAGCTGCTCGAGCTCCTTCGGCGCCTGCGAGGGGAGCTCGGACTGGCCGTCCTCCTCGTGACGCACGATCTCGACGTCGTCGCGGAGGTCGCCGACCGCGCGCTCGTCATGTACGCCGCCGAGATCGTCGAGGAGGGGCCGGTCGCCGATCTCCTCGCATCTCCCGCGCACCCGTACACCAGGGCGCTCCTCGCCGCTCGCCCGACGGCCGGCAGCGGGGCGGAGAACCGTTCCCTGACGGGGCTCGAAGGCTCGGCGGCCGTCCCCGGCGCGTGGCTCTCGGGGTGCCGGTTCGCCCCCCGCTGCCCGGTCGCCGTCGAGCGCTGCGGCCGCGAGAGACCCGGCCTGTCGCCCGTCGCGAGAGGCCGAGCCGCGTGTCACCTCGTCGGGCGGAGCGGCACGTGACGGAGCCCGTCGGTCGCACGGAAGCGCTCCTCTCCGTGCGGGGGCTCGCCCGGACCTTCCGCCCGCCGCACGCCCTTCTTCCGGACCGGACGCGTCGGGAGGTCCCCGCCGTCGCGGGCGTCTCCTTCGACCTCGTCGCCGGCGAGACGCTCGCGCTCGTCGGCGAGTCGGGCTCCGGAAAGAGCACCACGGCCCGGCTCGTGCTGCGCCTGCTCGCGCCGGACCGGGGCCGGATCGACTTCGACGGGCGCGACTGGCTCGCC
>JAKLER010000250.1 GCA_022711615.1 Acidobacteriota bacterium | reverse complement strand
CGACCCGGTCTCGGGCTTCGGCGGCGTCCTCGCGTACACCGGCGTCCTCGACCGGGCCGTCGCGGAGGCGATGACGTCGAAGTTCCTCGAGGTCGTCGTCTGCGAAGGGGTCACCGACGAGGCGCGTGCCGCGTTCGCGAAGAAGCCGAACCTCCGCGTCCTGACCGTCGCCCCCGACCCGGCGCCGCGCGCGCGGCGAGAGCTGCGCGGCATCGACGGCGGGGTCCTCGTGCAGGAGGCGGACGTCCTCCCGGCCGACGCGGCGACGTGGAAGGTCGTCACGAAGCGCGCGCCGGCCGACGCCGAGATGCGCGCGCTCCTCTTCCTCGAGAGAGCCGTCTCCGGCGTCATCTCGAACGCGATCGTCGTCGGCGGCGAGACCGCGACCTACGGGATCGGCGGCGGCCGGACGAGCCGCGTCGACGCCGCGGGCGACGCCGTCTCCAAGGCAGCCGCGCGCGCGAAGGGGGCCTGCGCGGCCTCCGACGCCTTCTTCCCCTTCCCCGACGGCCTCCTCCTCCTCGCCGACGCGGGCGTCACGGCCTGCGTCGAGCCGGGGGGCTCCGTGAAGGACGCCGAGGTGATCGCCGCGGCCGACGCGCGCGGGATGGCGCTCGTCTTCAGCGGCCGGCGCCACTTCCGGCACTGAGGGACAGAGAGGGATGACCCGCTTCCGCACCTTCGTTCCGGCCGCGGCGCTCCTCCTCGCGGGCCTGGCGGGCTTCGCGGCCCTTGCTGCGCCCGCGCTCCCCTCCCGGGCGGCCGAGCCGGCGCCCCCCGAGGCCGCCGCGCTCCTCCGCTCGATCGTCGCCACGTACACGGGCAAGCCGGCGTTCCGAATGACGTTCGTCCAGAGCTACGCGCCGTCGGGCTTCCCCGACGCGTCGCCGGAGACCGGGAAGCTGACGATCCAGGCGCCCCACTTCCTCCGTTTCGACTACGACGGGCCGGAGGGGAAGCTCTACACGTTCGACGGCCGGACGGCCCACCAGTACGTCGCGGCCGACCGGCAGGTGATGCGGAAGACGCTCACGGCCACCGAGAAGGAGCGGCTCCCGCTCCTCTTCCTGAAGCCCCCGGCGGAGGTCCTCGAGCGCTTCGCGCCGGCCGTGAAGCGGGACAGGAACGGCCTCCTCGAGCTGACGCTCACGCCGCGCGGCGAGTCGGAGCTGAAGTCCGTGTCGGCGCTCGCGGCGCCCTCCGGCGAGCTGAAGCGCCTCGTCGTCCTCGACGCCGAGGAGAACCGGACGACGTTCACGTTCACGAAGATGGAACCCGCGAAGAAGCGCCCGCTCTCCGACTTCGACCTCGTCCCGCCGAAGGGGACGCGCGTCGTCGGGGACTGAGCGAAGGAGAGAGAGATGGCCGACCCCAGCTTCGACGTCGTTTCCGAGGTCTCGATGCCCGAGGTCGTCAACGCGGTCGCTCAGGCCCAGAAGGAGGTCGTCCAGCGGTTCGACCTCAAGGGGACCGCTGCCGGGATCGAGCTGAAGGAGAAGGAGAAGCAGATCGTCCTCACCGCGAACGACGACTTCGGCCTGAAGGCCGTCAACGACGTCCTCCAGAACAAGCTCATCAAGCGGAACGTCGCCCTCAAGTCGCTCGTCTACGGAACGGTGGAGCCGGCGGCGAAGGGGACGGTCCGGCAGGTCGTCACGATCCAGCAGGGGATCGAGACGGAGAAGGCGAAGGAGATCGTCAAGGCGATCAAGGACGCCAAGCTGAAGGTCCAGGCGGCGAT
Source organism: Acidobacteriota bacterium (assembly GCA_022711615.1). Lineage (GTDB taxonomy): Bacteria > Acidobacteriota > Thermoanaerobaculia > UBA5066 > UBA5066 > UBA5066. The sequence goes on along the minus strand of JAKLER010000250.1, from coordinate 4,424 downwards.
CCAGGGGGAGCAGGTCCGGGTCACCGGCAAGAAGCGGGACGACCTGCAGGCCGTCATCGCCCTCCTGAAGGGGAAAGACTTCGGGCTGCCTCTGCAGTTCACGAACTACCGGAACTGATCTGGATCGGGGAGGCTCGCCACGAGCCTCCCCGCGGCGGCTCCGCCCCCTTCGGGCATCCCGGCGCGGTTCCCGGGCGTATCGACGGAATGGACGGTAATATCCACGCCGGAATCGGATGAACTCGACCTCCCTGACGGACCGTCTTCTCCTCGCGAATCTCCCGGATGAGGAGAGGGCCAACGGGCAGCGCCTCGTCCGGGCGCTCTCCCTGGTCGAAACGAAGCTCCGCGGCGTGGAGGAGGAGCTCGAGCGCCGGACCCGCTCCGAGGTCCCGACGATCTCGCTCATCGGCGAGTACCTCGTCGACGGCGGCGGCAAGCGGATCCGCCCCGCCCTCCTGCTCCTGGCGTCCCGCCTCCTCGGCTACGAGGGGGAGGTCGACGTCAAGTACGCCGCCGTCCTGGAGCTGATCCACACGGCGACGCTCGTCCACGACGACATCATCGACGGCGCCGACACCCGGCGCGGCCGCGTCAGCGTGAACCGCCGCTGGGGAAACGAGCTGACCGTCCTCTTCGGCGACTACCTCTACATGAAGGGGATGAAGGTCGCGCTCGAGGAGGGGGACGTCCGCGTCCTCGACCTCCTCGCCGACGTCACGCTCGCCATGACCGAGGGAGAGATCCTCGGCGCCGAGCGGCGCGGGTCGGCCGACCTGACGATCGAGGACTACCTCGAGGTCGTGCGGCGGAAGACCGCCCTCCTCTTCGCCGCGGCCTGCCGGATTCCCGCGTTCCTCGTCCCCGGCTCCGAGAAGCACGCCGAGGCTCTCTGGGGCTTCGGCCTGGCGCTCGGGACCGCCTTCCAGCTCCAGGACGACCTCCTCGACTACACCGCGTCCGAAGAGGAGCTCGGGAAGCCCGTCCTTTCCGACCTGCGCGAAGGGAAGCTGACGCTGCCGCTGATCCTGAGCCTCGCGGACGCCACGTCCGAGGAGCGGGGCGCGGTGGAGACGGTCATGAGCGAGCGGGGATTCGTCTCCGTCCCGGCCACCGCGATCCTCGGCCTCGTGGAGAGAGTCGGTGGCCTCGAGAAGGCTCGTGGGGTTCTCGAAGCGCACGCGGGCCGGGCGCGGCAGCACGCCCTGTCGCTGCCGCCTGGCGACGCGCGGGACGCCCTCCTCCTCGCGGCCGAGTACGCCGCGAACCGACGCAAGTAGTTCCGTACGAAGGACTTCTGGCACAGCCTGGGCGGAGCCATCTCTGTTCGGCCCACCGGATCTTCTCCGAATTTCGTATGGCAATCGGCGCCCACCCGCCGAATCCTGGGCTCTACCAGCCGTATGCTCGCCTACAGCTCCGATCGAAATAAGGCGAAAGTCGATTTCAGCCTAAAAAATTCTGGAAATCCTCTTGATTTCGATCCGGGGCTGGCTTACCTTGGGTCCGCGATTCCAGGCGAGGTAAAAGCGATGAGCTTTCAGCGACTTCTCAGGTCTCTGCGGCCGGCGGCGGTGCGGACGCAAGCCGAGGTCACCCTCGAGGACGAGATCGCCCTCTATCGCCGGCGGGCCGAGATGGCGCTCCGGGAGGAGCGCTGGAACGACGCCCTCGTCTTCCTGGCGAAGATCCTCCGGTTGAACCCCTATGACGTCGCCGCGCGGATGGCGGTCGCCCAGACCTACCACCGCGGCCTCGAGGAGCCGACGAAGGCCATCCTGACGTACGAAAAGGTGATCGCCGCGGCGGGGTACGACGAGTCGAACCCCTACTGCGCCTCCGCTCGTGAGGGAATCCGTGAGCTCTCGACGTCGATGGAAGAGCCCCCGTTCGTCCTCAACGATCTCGTGACCGAGGAGGCCGAGCAGGAAGAGATCGGCGGCCTCCCCCAGACCATCGCCCTGTAACGGGCTCCCTTTCGCCCCCGGTCCCGGACCCTCGAGGCGTCGTCGTCGGCCCCCCAGCCCGGGTCGGCGACGACGCCGCTCCCTTTTCCGGGGGTCCTTCGAGGCGCATCCGCATCGTGGCGGGCCATTCCGGGGGCCGGGCAGAAGCGGCGACGAGGGGCGAGGCTCTCCTCGACGCCCGGACGGGGAAGCTCCGACCGCTCGACCCGGTCGGGTGATGGCTCACCCGGGGAAGGGACCCGGCACCGCGAATCGATGGGTTACCATTCGCCGTGCGCCACCCCGGTAGATCGGTCGTCGTGATCCCGTCCCGGATGGGCGCCCAGCGCTTCCCCGGAAAGCCCCTTCACCTCATTGCGGGCGTTCCGCTCGTCGTGCGCGTCCTGCGGCGCGCGATGGAATCGCGCCGGGCCGACGCCGTCCTCGTCGCGACGGACGACGAGCGGATCGCCGCCGCCGTCCGCGAGGCGGGCGGGACCGCGGTGCTGACGCCGTCCGAGCTCCCGTCGGGAACCGACCGGGTGCGGGCCGCCGTGGCGGGGACCGACGCGGAGATCGTCGTGAACGTGCAGGGCGACGAGCCGCTCATGGACCCCGAGAACGTCGACCGGGTCATCGCGCACCTGCTCGCGCACCCGGAGGTCCCGCTCGCCACCGTGGCGAAGCCGATCGACGACCCGGCCGCGATCGCGGACCCGAACGTCGTCAAGGTCGTCCGCGGCGACGACGGCCGCGCGCTCTACTTCTCGCGGAGCCCGATCCCGTTCCGGCGGAACGCGGAGCCGGGGCTCCCGACCTGGAAGCACCTCGGGCTCTACGGCTATCGCCGCGAGGCCCTCGAGACCTGGACGAGCCTCCCGCCCCACCCGCTCGAGCGGGCGGAGAGCCTCGAGCAGCTCCGCGCCCTGGCCGCGGGGCTCGTGATGACGGTCCTCCCCGCCGTCGGCGACTCGATCGGGGTCGACACGCCGGCGGACGCCGAGGCGGTCGAGCGGATCCTTCTGGAAGAGGCGGCGGCCCGGGAGGCCGCCGGCGCGCGCGTGGAGAGAGAGGCGGGAGGGGAGCGATGAGCACGAAGTACGTTTTCGTCACCGGGGGGGTCGTGTCGGGCCTGGGCAAGGGGATCGCGGGGGCTTCCCTGGCGGCCCTGCTCGAGGCCCGCGGCTTCAAGGTCACTCTCCAGAAGCTCGACCCCTACCTCAACGTCGACCCCGGGACGATGTCTCCCTTCCAGCACGGCGAGGTCTTCGTCACCGACGACGGCGCCGAGACGGACCTCGACCTCGGACACTACGAGCGCTTCTCCTCCACGATCACCGGCAAGGCGAACAGCATCACCGCGGGGAGGATCTACCAGACCGTCATCGAGAAGGAGAGGCGGGGCGACTACCTCGGGAAGACCGTGCAGGTGATCCCCCACGTCACCGACGAGATCAAGGACTGCATTCGCCGCGTCTCGGCCGACAACGACGTCGTCATCGTCGAGATCGGCGGCACCGTCGGCGACATCGAGTCGCTCCCCTTCCTCGAGGCGATCCGCCAGTTCCGCAAGGACGTCGGCCGGGGCAACGCGATCAACCTCCACGTGACGCTCGTGCCGTACATCGCCGCTTCCGACGAGCTGAAGACGAAGCCGACCCAGCACTCCGTCAAGGAGCTCCTCTCCATCGGCATTCGCCCCGACATCCTCCTCTGCCGCGCCGACCGGGCGATCCCGGAGGAGATGAAGAAGAAGATCGCGCTCTTCTGCAACGTCGACGAGCCGGCCGTCATCACGGCGCGCGACGTCTCGACGATCTACGAGTGCCCGCTCGCCTTCGCGCGGGAAGGGCTCGACCAGATCGTCCTCGACTACCTCTCGCTCCCCCACTCCGAGCGCGACCTGACGAAGTGGGACCGGATCGTCAACCGCTGGAAGAACCCGGCGGGCGAGGTGAAGATCGCCATCGTCGGCAAGTACGTGGCGCTCGGCGACTCCTACAAGTCGCTCAACGAGGCGCTCCACCACGGCGGCATCGAGAACAACGTCAAGGTGCGCCTCGAGTACGTCGACTCCGAGGACCTCGAGACGACCGGCTACCCCGAGTCGCTCTCGCGCGCCGACGCCGTCCTCGTCCCGGGCGGCTTCGGGCGCCGCGGCATCGAGGGGATGCTCCGCGCCATCCGCTACGCCCGCGAGACGAAAGTGCCGTTCTTCGGCATCTGCCTCGGCATGCAGTGCGCCGTCATCGAGTTCGCGCGGAACGTCTGCGGCCTCGCGAACGCGAACTCCACCGAGTTCGACGCGAACGCCCCGCACAAGGTCATCTACAAGCTCCGCGACCTGATCGGGATCGAGGCGCTCGGCGGCACGATGCGGCTCGGCAAGTACCCGTGCGAGCTCGCCGAGGGGTCGACGGCGCGGCGCGCCTACGGCGAGCCGCTCATCTACGAGCGCCACCGCCACCGCTACGAGGT
>JAKLER010000025.1 GCA_022711615.1 Acidobacteriota bacterium | reverse complement strand
TCGACGGAACGACGGGACGGCGCCTTCGCGCTCGTCCCGTACCGGGTCCCGGAGGACGGCCTCTGGTTCGACCTCGGCTCCCCGGCGAAGCTCGCCGCGGCCGAGGAGGCGATCGCCGCGGCGGGCCTCGCCTGAGCCGGCGGGTACCCCCAAGAGCCATCACCAGACGCGAATCCACCCCTGCCGCGCGGCGGCCCACTCGTAGATCGTGATCGTCGCGGTCGTCGGGGAAAGGCGGACGAGCGACTGCCGGCTCCTCGTGTCACCCAGCCAGACCGAGCCGGGAGAGCAGTCGCCGAGCGGCGAGAAGCTCGCGATGTCGGAGCGGCCGAAACGGACCGGGTCGGAGAGGTCGCCCACGGGGTTCCCCTTCGGGTCGCGCGCGACGAAGCCGGGGATGAAGCCGACCGTCACCTTCGGCCAGCGCTTGCGGACGGAGACCGGGCCGTAGACGAGCGGGTCGGTCCCGCTCTCGATGTCGTCGCTCCTCACTCCGTCTCCGTCCCCGTCGTCGTGGATCTCGAGCGTCAGGTCGCCGTCGCGGGCGATCCACTTCACGCCGCACTGGATGCTCCGGTGGATCGCGCGGCCGCGTGCCTGCGTGAAGACGGACGCGACCTCGTGGGCCGCGGCGCGCAGCGAGGTCTGGCCGGCGAGCGCGTGGACGGCGGATGCCGAGAAGCCGGCGGCGAGCGAAAGCATCGCGAGGGTCGTCAGGACCTCGGGGAGGGTGATCCCGCGGAAGGGGCGGCGGACGTGCGGCACGGCGGCACCTCGAGATCTCGGGTCGTCTCGAAGACGGGCGCGGGCCGGGGGGCGAGCCCCCGGCCCGCGCGGCGCCTCAGCGGCCGGCCTTCTCCGTGATGGCAGGAGCCTTCTCCTTCGCGGGCTTCGGCGCCTTCCGGGCGGTCGTTCCCTTCGAGGAGACCTTCTCCGTCAGCGTCGTGGGGCCGGAGACGACGAGGTACGGCTGAAGGATCGCGAACATCTTCTCGCCGATCCCCTTCACCTCCATCAGGTCCTGCGCCCGCTTGAACGGGCCGTGCTGCTCCCGGTGGGCGACGATCTTCCCGGCCAGCGACGGGCCGACGCGCGGCAGACGCGCGAGCTCGTCGGCGGAGGCCTGGTTCACGTTGACGACGCTCTTCTTCGCGGGAGCGGTCTCTTCCGCCGCTGCGGAGGAGGCGCCGGCGAGGAGGGCGACGAGGCCGAGGGCGAGGGCGAACGTGCGGGCAGCGTTGCGAGCGAACATCGTGTTCTCCTTCTCTTCTCTTTCGGGGGATCTGCCCCGGTTCGGGGCGTTTCGATCGGGGCTTCGTTCGTTTCGTCTCTTCTTCGTGCGGGCGATCGCGGCCGGTCAGGCTTCCTTCGTCATCCCTCTCCTCCTCTCGTCTCGGGTGTCTCGTGGTCTGGCCCGGACGTCGCAAACCACCCGCCGTACGGCGTTCGCTCGACTCAAATCGCGTCAGCAAAGTGACTTGCCTCGCGCAATCGCGATCGAGTGGGACGTGGATTGACAGGAAATCCTGCCGGACGCCGGCTATCGGCGGGTCCGCGAGCGCGAAACGAGGCGCCCGGACGATTTCCGACGATCCGGTGTGGTGGTGACAGAAGAAGTTGTCGATTGCTGGGGGCCGAAGCGTCGCGGCGCTCGCCGCGGGAGCGACGGCCCGGCGAACGCGCTAGACTGCGACGGTCTTCTGGTTGCGGAGGAAACGAGTGCCGAAAATGCCCCGAGGGGCGGGTATCACGCTGGCGTCACGCCCCGGGGGCGCGCGGAGCGAGCCGTGATTCGCCGCGGACGGCCCGTCCTCCTCCTCCTCGAGGGCGATCCCTGGCGGCGCGAGAGCCTCGTCGCATTCCTCTCGGCGGAGGGGTACGACGTCTCCACGGAGGACGCGGAGGGGCTTCCCGAGCCCGAGCTCATTCTTTTCGGCCTCGGCGACGAGCCCGGCTCGCCCACCCCGCGGATCGAGCGGATTCGCCTGCGCCACCCGGAGGCGAAGGTCCTCGTCGTCGTCCGCGAGGTGAATGCGCGAACGACGTTCCCCTGCCTGATGGCGGGGGTCAAGGGAGTCCTGCCTCACACCGCCGGCGCCGCGGAGCTGCGCCACGCCCTTCGCTGCGTCCGAGAAGGGACGCTCTGGACGCCGCGCGCCGTCCTGTCCGAGTGGGTCGAGCGCGTCTCGCGCCTCGGCCTCGGGCACACCTCCGCGTTCACGCGGTCGGAGCAGCGCGTTCTCGAGGCGGTCCGCGACGAGCTCCCGAACAAGGAGATCGCCCGCCGCCTCGGCGTGACCGAGGCGACGGTGAAGTTCCACGTCGGCAAGCTCCTGAAGAAGACCGGCTCCGCCGACCGCCGCGAGCTCGCCCGTTTCGCGAGCGAGACGCTCCCCGCGCTGGTGACCGAGACCCGGGGCTAGACCGAGGGCGAGCGCAATCTCGACCCCGGGCGAGAACGGGACTCGACTCTTTTCCCGGAGCTTCTAGACCGCGAGATCGTGGTCGTTCGGCGGGCGCGGGAGCATCTTTCCGTTGGTCCCCGAGGCCGGGAGCCTCGCACTCCTCCAACGGGACTCTCACTCCTCCGCACGGGGCGGTTGCGCGGGCCGGTGCAACCGCCCCCCTCTTTTTCTCCCGGAAATAGTGCCAGGCGTGAAATCGTGTATTGTTTTTAACAATACACGATTTCACGCCTGGCACCATCGGGGTGGCACCATCGGCGGGGCTATCGGGGGTGGCACCGACGGGGGCACCGACGCGAGATGGCACCGGCGCGGGTGGCCCCATCGAGGAGGCATCCCCGGGGCGGGGCGCCTCGGCGGAGGGCGCCGTCCGGCGGTTTAGACTCGCGCGCCGATGCCGAGCCCGCGGGACTTCCTCTCCCTCGTCGTCTTCGCCCACACCGTCTTCGCGCTCCCGTTCGCGCTCCTCTCGGCGATCCTCGCGGCGGGCGGCGTGCCGGACGGGCGGACGCTCCTCTGGATCCTCTTGGCCATGGTGGGCGCCCGCTCGGCGGCGATGTCGTTCAACCGGATCGTCGACCGGCACGTCGACGCGAAGAACCCGCGAACTTCCCGCCGCGAGATCCCCGCGGGCGTCGTCTCGCCCGCGGCCGCCGCGCTCTTCTGCGCCGCCTCGGCCGCGCTCTTCGTCGTCGCCGCCGCGCAGCTCAATCGCCTCTGCCTCTACCTTTCGCCCGTCGCCCTCGCGGTCGTCCTCGGGTACTCCTACGCGAAGCGTTTCACGGCCGCGGCGCACCTCGTCCTCGGCCTCTCGCTCGCGATCGCGCCGGTCGGGGCCTGGGTGGCCGTGACGGGAGCGTTCGCCCTCCCTCCCGTCCTCCTCGGCCTCGCGGTCGTCTTCTGGGTCGCCGGCTTCGACGTGATCTACAGCCTCCAGGACGAGGACTTCGACCGGCGGGAGGGGCTCCGCTCCATTCCGGCCCGGTTCGGCGCGCCGCGGGCGCTCCAGATCGCGCGCCTCTTCCACGGAGCGACGCTCGTCCTCTTCTACGCCGTCTTCCTGGCCGTCGACGGCGGTTGGCTCTTCGGCGGAGCGGTCGTCGTGGCGGGCGCCTTCCTCGTGCGGCAGCACCGCCTCGTCTCCCCGGGGGACCTCTCCCGGGTCGACGCCGCCTTCTTCACGGCGAACGGCTGGCTCTCGGTCGCCTTCCTCGTTCTCGGCGCGGCCGACGTCCTCCTGCGGTAACCTCTCGGCTCCGTGGGCGCCCCGAACGCCGAAAAGTTCCCGCTGAGGCACATCGCGATCGAGGGACCGATCGGCGTCGGGAAGACCTCGCTCGCCGGGCTCCTCGCGAAGCGCTTCTCCGGGACGCAGTTCCTGGAAGACGTGAAGAACCCCTTCCTCCCCGACTTCTACGAGGGGAAGAAGGGGGCCGCGTTCCAGGCGCAGATCTACTTCCTGCTCTCCCGCTACGGCCAGCAGCAGGAGATCGCGCAGATGGACCTCTTCAAGGAGCTCGTCGTCGCGGACTACACGTTCGCGAAGGACAAGATCTTCGCGAACCTCACGCTCTCCGACGAGGAGATGCGCCTCTACGAGAAGGTCTGGCAGCCGCTTTCCGAAGCGCTTCCGAAGCCGGACCTCGTCATCCACCTGACGGCCACGGTGGAGACGTGCCTCGCGCGCATCAAGCTCCGGGGCCGCTCGTTCGAGAAGTCGATCACGGCCGACTACCTGAAGCAGCTCACCGAGGCCTACAACTACTTCTTCCACCACTATCGCGAGACGCCGCTTCTCGTGGTCGACACGAACCAGATAGACTTCGTGAAGCGGAAGGACGACCTGGAGGACCTGATCCGCCAGATCACCCGTCCGTTCCGCGGGACCCAGTTCTACGTGCCGCGCGGATCCCGGTAGGGACCGCGACGGCGAACACGGAAGGCGCGAGAGGAGCCGAACCCGGCGAAGCGGACGATCCCGAAAGGGACGGCCGACCCCCGTCGCGAGAAAGGCTCTCCCGTAACGCCGCGCGCGCGGGCTCCGGCTCCGCTCGTCGCCTCCCGTGCGGGAGGCAGCCATGACCCGAGGAACCACCGGAACGGCGACGGGAGCCTCGAGCCCCGGAACGCCCGCCCCCCTCCGCCTCACCGCTCCGGCGATCCGGGCTTTCAAGGGGCGCCGGAAGATCGCCGCCCTCACCGCCTACGACGCGCCGACGGCCGCGCTGCTGGACGCGGCCGGCGTCGACCTCCTCCTCGTGGGCGACTCGATCGAGATGGTCGTCTACGGCGCGGCCGACACGCTCGGCGCCTCGCTCGACCGGATGGTCGCGCACGCGAAAGCCGTCTCGGGATCGGCGAAGCGCGCCCTCGTCGTCGGCGACCTCCCGTACCTCACCTACCACACGACCCCCGAGGAGTCCGTCCGCAACGCCGCCCGCTTCGTCGTCGAGGGGGGCTGCCGCGCCGTGAAGCTCGAAGGGGGCTCGCAGCGCCTCCCGATGATCAAGGCGATCCTCGCGGCCGAGATCCCGGTCATGGGGCACCTCGGCCTGACGCCGCAGTCGGTAAACGCGCTCGGCGGATTCAAGGTCCAGGGGCGCCGCGCCACCGAGGCCCGCCGCCTCCTCGACGAGGCGAAGAAGCTCGCCGACGCCGGCGTCTTCGCCCTCGTCCTCGAGTGCGTTCCCGCCGAGCTCGCCGCGCGGATCACCGAGGCGATCCCGATCCCGACGATCGGCATCGGCGCCGGCGCGGGCTGCGACGGGCAGGTCCTCGTCCTCCACGACCTCGTCGGCCTCGCGGCGCCCGGCGCGCGTGTCCCCCGCTTCGTCCGCCGCTACGCCGACGTCGGCGCCGTCATCCGCGACGCCGCCGCCGCGTACGTCGCCGACGTGAGGAGCGGCGCCTTCCCCTCCGAGGCCGAGTCGTTCGCCGCCGAGCCGGGCGAGGCTCCGCCCGTCGCGCTCTACGCCGCGGGGGAGGGGCGGCGATGAAGACCGTCTCGACCGTTCCCGACCTCCGCTCCGCCGTCGCCTCGTACCGCGAGAAGGGGCAGCGCGTCGCTTTCGTCCCGACGATGGGCGCCCTGCACGCGGGGCACCTCGCCCTCGTCGAGCAGGCCCGCCGCGCCGCCGGGAAGGTCGTCGTCTCGATCTTCGTCAACCCGAAGCAGTTCGGCCCGGGGGAGGACTTCGAGCGCTACCCGCGCGACCTTGCGGCCGACGCCGAGAAGCTCCGCGAGGCGGGAGCCGACCTCCTCTTCGCCCCGGCGGTCGACGTGATGTACCCGCCCGGCTTCTCGACGACGGTCCACGTCGCGGGCGTCTCCGAGGGGATGGAGGGGGCGCGCCGCCCCGGGCACTTCGACGGCGTCGCCACCGTCGTCGCCCGGCTCCTCGGCCTCGTCCTCCCCGACGTGGCCGTCTTCGGCCAGAAGGACGCGCAGCAGTGCGCCGTCGTGATGCGCCTCGTCGCCGACCTCGGCCTCCCGGTGGAGGTCCTCGTTGCCCCGACGGTGCGCGAGAGCGACGGCCTCGCGATGTCCTCCCGCAACGCCTACCTCTCCCCCGAGGAGCGGAAGGCCGCGCCCGCTCTCTTCCGCGCCCTCCTCGCCACGCAGCTCGTCCACGAGCTCGGCGAGCGGAAGGCGGAGAAGCTCCTCGCCGCCTTCCGCCTGGCGATCGGCACCGAGCTGCGCCTCGAGCTCGACTCCGCCGACCTCGTCGACGCCGCCACGATGCGGCCCGTCGAGAAGGTCGACCGTCCCGTCCTCCTCGCCGCGGCCGTCCGCGCCGGCCGGACGCGCCTCATCGACAACGTCGTCTTCGGAGGGTGACCGTGAAGCTCACGATGCTCAAGGCCAAGATCCACCGGGCCACCGTCACCCGGGCTCACCTCGACTACGAGGGCTCCGTCACGATCGACCGCACCCTCCTCGAAGCGGCCGGCATCCTCCCGTACGAGCGGGTGGAGATTTACAACGTCACCCGCGGCTCCCGACTCGCCACCTACGCCATCGAGGGGGAGGCCGGCTCCGGGGCGATCGAGATCAACGGGGCGGCGGCCCACCTCGCAGGCCCGGGAGACCTCGTCATCCTGGCCGCCTACTGCGAGATGACGCCCGAGGAGGCCCCTCACCACCGCCCGCACCTCGTCTTCGTCGACAGCAGAAACCGAATCTCAGAAACGAAGCACGCCGAGATGCCGCATACCCTCCCGGCCGGCGTTCGGTGAGGCGGGAAGTCACTTTCCGCTTGAAATCGCTTGCGGCACCCGTCTAAAGTCCGCGAAAGCCCGTGGTCTTCCTTGGTCCCACCCCAGGAATCCTCGATCGGCTCCAGGACATATCGCGTTTGAGGAGGGTTCAGTCCATTCCCAGTCACAGGGGTCCCGCAGGGGACACGACCCCGCCGAAGCCTCCCGAAGTCCCGGAGCCGGTAAACAGTTCCCCACGTTCCTCGAGTGCGGGCTCTGATGGTGTGCGCCACGGAGTCCCGTCCCACGTTCGCTCGATCTCCTGAGACCAGGAGACCACGGAGTTAGAAAAGGTATGTACACCGACAAGTCCATCGCCTGCATCGATTGCGGCGCCCCCTTCACCTTCACGGCCAACGAGCAGGAGTTCTACGCGCAGAAGGGCTTCTCGAACGAGCCCAAGCGCTGCAAGATCTGCCGCGACAAGCGGAAGAACTCCGGCATGGGCGACGGCGGCTCCCGCCAGCTGTACAGCGTCACCTGCGACGCGTGCGGCAAGCCGACCCAGGTTCCGTTCAACCCGACGAACGGCAAGCCGGTCTACTGCCGCGATTGCTACCGCGATCGCCGCACCGGCATGGGTCGCTGATCGCCGGGCGATAGACGAGATCCACGGGCTTACGCGGGGGCGGGCTTCGGCCCGCCCCTGTCGTTTGTGGTGGGGCCGTGAGGGAATGTCCGGCCGTTGCGCGTCATGGGCCGGGTTCCTGGTCGCCGGCCGCGACCCAACGACCCGATGGCCCGGCCGGCGCGGCCGTGCCCCTCGACGAGGCCCGCCCGCCGGGCGGACACTCGCGCCGGGAGGCGCCCCGATGAGCGAGACGACGACGGCCGGCCTCGGCACCCTCTGCGTCCACGCCGGGCAGGAGCCCGATACGCGCACCGGGGCCGTCACCGTCCCGATCTACCCGACCTCGACCTACGCCCAGGACGCCCTCGGCTCCCCCCGCGCCGGCTTCGAGTACGCGCGGTCGAAGAACCCGACCCGCGCCGCGCTCGAGGCGCTCCTCGCCGCGCTCGAGGGGGGCGCGGCGGCCCACGCCTTCGCCTCCGGGCAGGCCGCGCTCGCGTCGTTCGCCGCGGCCCACCTCGCGGCCGGCGACCACGTCGTCGTCTCGCGCGCGAGCTACGGCGGCACCTTCCGGTACTTCACGAAGGTCCTCGCCGGCTTCGGCGTCGCCTTCTCCTGGGTCGACACGACCGACCTCGACGCTGCCCGCGCGGCGGTCACCCCGGCCACCCGACTCCTCTTCGTCGAGACCCCCGCGAACCCGACGATGGAGCTCTCCGACCTCGCCGCCCTCGCGGCGATCGCGCGCGAGGCCACCGCGCAGCACGGCGCGAAGGTTCGGCTCGCCGTCGACAACACTTTCGCCACCCCCTTCTTCCAGCGCCCGCTCGCCCTCGGCGCCGACGCCGTCCTCCACTCCACGACGAAATACCTGAACGGCCACTCCGACTCCCTCGGCGGCGCCGTCGTCTCCGCGACCGCCGAGGACGGGGCCCGAATCGCCTTCGTCCAGAACGCGGCCGGCGCGATCCTCTCCCCCTTCGACGCCTTCCTCGTCACCCGCGGCGTGAAGACCCTCGCCCTCCGAATGCGGGCCCACGACGCGAACGGCCGGGCCGTCGCGGCGTTCCTCGCCGCGCACTCGAAGGTCGCCCGCGTCCTCTATCCGGGTCTCCCCTCGCACCCGCAGCACGCCCTCGCCTCCCGCCAGATGTCGGGCTTCGGCGGCATGCTCGCGCTCGACCTCGGCTCCTACGACGCCGCGAAACGCTTCCTCGACGCCCTCCGCCTCTTCACCCTCGCCGAGTCGCTTGGCGGCGTCGAGTCCCTCGCCGGCCACCCCGCCTCGATGTCCCACGGCAGCCTCGCCCCCGAAGAGCGTGCCGCGCGCGGCATCACCGACGGGCTCGTCCGCCTCTCGTGCGGGATCGAGGAGACGGAGGACCTCGTCGCGGACGTGGAGCGGGGGCTCGGGGAGGTATGAGCGGGCGGGATCGGACGCGAGGGGACTCCCCTCCGTCCCGATCCGGAGCGAGCACGGCGTCCCACGGCATCGCCCAGTCGTTCTCCGAAAGCGGGGCCATCGTCTCGCACGGAGCGACGACGAGGCCTCGGGCCACTCTCAGCTTCGGGTAGGTCTTCCGGAACGCGGTGATCCCGTTGGTGTCGCGGCGGGACGGGCGGCTCGCGGCCTTGACCTCGATCGGGAAGAACGTCCCGTCCCGCTCGAAGAGGAGATCAACCTCGGCGCCCGCGCCCGTGCGCCAGTGGTGGACGACGGGGCGAGGCGAAATCAGGGACACAGCCTTGCGGATCTCCGCGTAGACGGCGGTCTCTAAGAGGGCGCCCCAGGCGGGGTGGCTCGCGACGGCGTTCGGCGTCGAGATGGCGAGCGCGTGACCGGCGAAGCCGGTGTCGGCGACGTAGCCCTTCGCCTTCGACGCGACCCTCTTCCCGGTGTTCCCGGAGAAGGCGGGAACCTCGAACCACTGGAACGTCGCTCTCAGCGTTCCGAGCCACCGCTCGGCCGACCGAGGCGAAACGCCGATCTCGCGCCCGAGCTGGCTGCGGTTCAGCTCCTGGCCGGTGAGCGCCGCGTCGAGCCAGTGCTTCTCGGCGGTCGCCTCGAGGGACTCCCGGAGGGAGAAGCCGTCGAGGTCGAGGAGGGCTGCGCGGCCCGCGAGGCTCTCGGCGACGGTGGCGAGAGCGCCCCACTGCTGCGACCCGGTGAGGACGTCGCGCCCCGGGCTCCTGTCCCGGTCGATGCGCCGTTTGAGCGAGGGGAGAAGCTCGGGCTCGTATTGCAGCTCGTCGAGGACGAGGGGCGTCCGGTGGTTGTCGAGGAGGAGCTCCGGGTCGCGGCGGACTTTCTCCACGTCGACGACGGGGTCGAAGACGACGAAGTCGGCCGCATCGCGCAGAGCATGTCGAAGGAGCGTGCTCTTGCCCACCTGCCGCGCAACGCTGACGACGACGGGGGGAAGCTCTTCATGAGCGCCGAGAGGCGCTCCTCCGCATTTCGGGGCAGGAACATGCCTTGCGGTTTGATCGTGACGCGCCGGTCTTACAAGGAGTTCGGGCCGCCGTCGGGCCGGGCGCGTTTCCTCTGGTCGCGGTCGCGGCCTGGCCCCGCGAGGAGGGCCGGGAAGCGAAGGTGCGGGCCCCGTCGACCCTGCAGCGGGAAGGGGAGCCGCGCCTACTCGGTGGGCTCGGCCTTCGCCCTGCTCCCCTCCGCCACCCACCGCGCATACGCCTCGTCGGCGAAGCCCGCGGGGAAGGCGAGAAGCTCCGGGACCTCGTAGGGGTGGACGGCGTGGAGGAGGTCGCGGAGCTCGGCGGCGGGGCGGGCCGTCTTGATGAGCAGCAGCCACTCCCGCTCGTCCTGGATCTCGCCCCTCCACGAGTAGACGGAACGGACCGGCGACACGATCGACACGCAGGCGGCGGCTCTCGTTTCGACGAGGTGGCGGGCGATGCGGGCGGCGTCCTCCTCGGAGCCGACGGTCGTCAGGCAGAGCGTCACGGGCGTCGTCATGCGCGGAACGCTACCAGCGCACGCAGGAGGCGGGAACGGGGGCCGACCAGGCTCCTCTGCCCGATCTACTCCGCGCGGCTCGCAGTCCCTGTCGTCCCGCCCCGATAGAATCGACGCCGATGAGTCCGACCATTCTCAGGGTGGGCCCGTATCGGTTCTTCTTCTTCTCCCGAGAGGAGAACCGGGCGCACGTCCACGTTCATTCGCCGGACGGCGAGGCCAGGTTCTGACTCGAGCCGGCCGTCAACCACGGGCTGCCGGACAAGTCCCTCGCCGAGGCGCGAAGGCTCGTCGAGGAGAATCAGGAGGTCTTCCGTGACGCCTGGAAACGCCATTTCGGAAGCTGAGGCCTCTCTCGTTTCCAGGCACGGAATCTGGATCCTCCTGCCGGAAGGGGAGTTCTTCCTCCCGTCCGACCAGTTTCCCTGGTTTCAGCAGGGGCCGGTGGCCGCCGTGCTGAACGTCCAGCGCCTGTCGGCGGATCACCTCTACTGGCCGGATCTGGACGTCGACCTCTCCGTCTCGTCGATCCGGGACCCGGCGCGCTTCCCGCTCGTCGCGCGGACACCGACGACCGGGCTCGCGAAGGGGTAGACCGGGCCGAGGAACTGGGGCCGATCGGGGGTCACGCCGTGCAGCGCGCCTGGAAGAGGGTCAAGAAGTACGCCTACCTGATCGTCTTCGTCCTGCCGGCGCTCGTCGCGCTCGGGGTGCGCTTCGGCGGCCTCGCGTCGTACCTGACACCGATCGTCGCGTTCGTCCTCATCCCGCTCCTCGACCTCCTCGTCGGGGAGGACCGCGTGAACTACACGCCCGAGGAGGAGAAGGCGATGGACGGCGCGCGGTACTACCGGCTCGTGACGTACGCCTTCGTCCCGGTCTACTGGGCGGTCCTCGCGTTCGTCGTGTGGGGCGCGAGCACGGGCGGCTGGAGCCTCGCCGAGTACGCCGGCAACACCTGGTCGATGGGCATCCTCTCCGGCATCGGCATCGTCGTCGCGCACGAGCTCGGGCACAAGGCGAGCCGGCTCGAGAAGCGGCTCGCGAAAGCGCTCCTGCACCCGACCTTCTACGGGCACTTCACTCAGGAGCACAACCTCGGCCACCACCTGATGGTCGCGACGCCGGAGGACCCGGCCTCGTCGCGCCTCGGCGAGTCGTTCTGGCGCTTCTACCCGCGGACGGTGTTCGGCACCTTCCGCAAGAACCTCGCGCTCGAGCGGCAGCGCCTCGCGCGGACGGGGAAGGGGGCGTGGAGCCTCTCGAACGAGACCTGGCGGAACGTCCTCTGGCCGGTCGTCCTGACGATCGCCGCTTACCTCGCGGGCGCGGCGCTCGCGCCGGAGGCGCCGGGGCTTCTCGGCCTCGGCGCCGGAGCCTCGGCGGCGCTCGTCGTCGTCGTCCAGGCCGTCCTCGGCTTCTCGCTCCTCGAGATCGTGAACTACCTCGAGCACTACGGCCTCGAGCGCCGGAAGCTCCCGAACGGAAAGTACGAGCGGGTGACGCCGCTCCACTCGTGGAACAGCAACCACCTCGTCACGAACGGCTTCCTCTACCACCTCCAGCGGCACAGCGACCACCACGCCTGGCCGGCGCGCCGCTACCAGACCCTCCGCAACTTCCCCGAGGCGCCGCAGCTCCCGACGGGCTACGCCGGGATGATCTGGCTCGCCGCGATTCCGCCGCTCTGGTTTCGGGTGATGGACCGCCGAGTCCTCGAGTTCCGCGAGCAGCAGGCGCGCTCGGAGGCCGTCGAGGGGCAGGGGATCGTCGCGTAGCGGGGGGGAGGCGCGGGTGATTTCGACCATGGTCGAAAATGTCCGCGAGCACTCTCGACCACGGTCGAGAACGCCCACGGGCCTCCTTGACTCCCGCGGTAAGATAAGCCCGATCACGGGGGCGACCCGGTTTCGACGGGGCATCTCGCGATCGAGGAGCACGCCGGGCATGCCGTTTGTCCCGTAAAAACGACGGTAAATAAAAGCTGCCAACGACAGCGAACTCGCTCTCGCGGCTTAATTAACCGCGGGCGGGGCACGGGGAGCCAGCCTGGAGCGCTCCGCCGCCCTGTTGAGAGAACCAGGCTGGGACCGAAGCCCGCCACCTGAAGGCGAGGTCCGAGACGTTCCAGGTTGGTCGCAGCGCCTGGTGGTCCCGACCCGGAAGCGCGGCGACGAGAAAAGAAGTCGGGACTGAGCGTGGAGAACCTCGACGTACGGTCGCTTCGGACGGGGGTTCGACTCCCCCCGCCTCCACCATCTCGGGAGTCGCGGCCCGCCGCCGGGAACCCGGCGGCGGGCCGTTCGCTCGAGAAGGGCGACCTCACCCGTCCGCCCGCGTGCATCGCGGCTCCGCCCCTCCGTGGGACGATCTCCGCATGAAGCGGCTCGGCTTCCTCGCGCTCTCCCTCCTCGTCCTCGCCGCCGCCATCCTCCCCGCCGGCTGCGCGACGCTCGACCAGCTGGCCTCGACCCTCGTGAACCTGAGGCGGCTCGAGTTCCGGATCGGCCAGGTCACGGGCTTCCGGCTCGCGGGGATCGACCTCGGGCGGGCGTCGGCTCTCTCGCAGCTCACGCCGTTCGACGCCATGGCGCTCGCGGGGGCGTACGCCTCCCGGAGGCTGCCGGCCGAGCTCGTCGTCGAGGTCGAGGCCGTGAACCCGAACGACGGAACGGCGGGGACGCCGCGGACGACGAGCACGCTCACGAGCCTGGAGTGCCGGCTCCTCGTCGACGGCCGGCCCACCGTGACGGGGAACATCGACAGGCCCTTCGAGATCCCGGGAACGGGGCAGGCGACGGTCGTGCCGATCCGCCTCTCGCTCGACCTGTACGAGTTCTTCGGCGAGAAGCGCTACGCGGAGCTGATCGACCTCGCGCTCGCGCTCGGCGGGGAGAGCCGCGACACGTCCCGCATCTCCCTCGACGCCCTGCCGACCGTGACGACGCCCCTCGGGAACATCACCTACCCGGGCCGCATCACGATCGCCGGCAGCCGGCTCCGCTGACGCCGGCGTCGCCTCCCGTCCCCGCTCGCCTTCAGCTCCCGGGCCGCCTCGCCGGAGCCGGAGCGCCACCCGGCTTCGCTCCGCCGGGGGCCGGCGCTGGCGCAGGCGCCGCGGGGGGCGCCTCCGCCGCGGTCTCCGTCGGCAGCGGGATGTTGTTGCTCTTGAAGGCGCCGAGGAGGGCGCTCTTGTCGATCGCCTTCAGGTAGGCCTCGCGCGGCTCGACGAGCCCCTGCTTGACGAGGTCGAGGAGCGAGTCGTTCAGGAGGCGCATCCCCTGCGCCTTCGAGGTCTGGAGGACCGACGGGAGCTGGAACGTCTTGCCGTCGCGGATGAGGTTCGCGACGGCGTTGTTCGTCAGGAGGATCTCGAGGGCGGCGACGCGCCCGCCGCCGATCTTCCGGAGGAGCGTCTGCGCGACGACCCCCTTGAGCGAGTCGGCGAGCATGACCCGGATCTGCTGCTGCCGGTCGGCGGGGAACTGGTCGACGATCCGGTCGACCGTCGACATCGCGGTCGTGGTGTGGAGCGTGCCGAAGACGAGGTGCCCCGTCTCGGCCGTCTCGATGGCGATGGCGATCGTCTCGAGGTCGCGCATCTCGCCGACGAGGACGATGTCGGGGTCCTCGCGGAGCGCCGCGCGGAGGGCGTCCTTGAACGAGCGCGTGTGGCTCCCGATCTCGCGCTGGTTCACGAGGCACTTCTTGTTGCGGTGGACGAACTCGACCGGGTCCTCGATCGTGATGATGTGGTCGGTGCGCGTCTCGTTGACGTAGTCGACGATCGCGGCGAGCGTCGTCGACTTGCCCGAGCCGGTCGGCCCGGTGACGAGGACGAGCCCCTTCGAGAGGTCGCCGAGCCTCACGACCGCGTCGGGCAGGTTCAGCTGCTTCGCGGTGAGGATCTCGATCGGGATCTGGCGGAAGACGGCGCCCACGCCGTGCCGGTCGCGGAAGACGTTGACGCGGAAGCGGGCGACGCCCGGAATCTCGTAGGCGAAGTCGGTGTCGTGCCGCTCCATGAACTCGGTCCGGTTCTTCTCCGGAAAGATCGGCCCCAGGAGCTTCTCGACGGCGTCGGACGCGAGCGAGGGCTGATCCTCCTGGATCGCCATCTCCCCGTGGACCCGGAAGACGGGCCGGGTGCCCGAGGAGAGGTGGACGTCGGAGGCCTTCCTCTCGAGCATCCGGAGGAGGAGCGCGTCGAGCGGGCGGCCGGCGGGACCGGCGGCGCGGAGCGAGGGCGCCTCGAGCGCCCCGCCGGCGGGGTACGGGATCTCCTCCGGCGCCGCGGGCCTCGGCGCGGGGACCGGCGCGGGGGCCGGGACCGGGGCGGGGGCCGCGACCGCGGGGGCCGGAGCGGGGGCCCCGGGGAACGCGGCCGAGGGGGCCGCCAGCTCCGGCGGCACCGGGATCGCCTCGGGGACGGGCGGAGTCGATTCGAGCATTCCGACGGAGGGAGGGGCCTCCGGGACGCCGATCGAGGAGACGGGCGGTGCGCCGTGCTTCGGCCGCCGGATCGCCGAGCCGGACATCCGGCTGGGCCGGCAGAGCATGACGGCCGGCATGGTGCCGACCTGGCCGAAGCGGATCTCGACCTCGTCCTTCCCGGGGCCGGTCGGCCAGGGCATCCGGTGCCGCGCGACGGCGAGCTCCTCGGGCGTCGAGTCCGGGACGAGCTCGGCAACCACGGCGCGGAACGAGTCGACGCCGACCGGTTCGCGCCCGACGACCGCCCTCACGTCGCCGCGCGTCATGAAGAGCTTCTCGCCCGGGACGATGTAGAGCGCGTCGCCGGTCGTCTGGAGGAGGTTCGCGACGAGGAGATCGACTCGGGAGGCCATCGTCGCCGTCCCTTCAGAAGGAGACCCGCGCGATCCGCGAGGTGGCGACGAAGACGAGCTGCGACCCGACCCCCACCGGCACGAACCGCCCCGCGAGGTTGAAGACGTCGGACATCCGGCCGTGTCCCTCGAGCGCGGTGGTCGTCAGGACGCCGGAGACCTCCGCGCCCGAGACGAGCTGGAGCGTGACGAGGTCGAGCGCGGCCCCTTCCGTCGCCGACGGCTCGCCGCCGGGGCCCTCGGCCTCGATCGACACGGTGACGAGAGCGTCGCGCGAGAGGAGGCAGCTTCCCCCGCCGGCCAGGCCGATCGGCAGGAAGCGGCGGTCCTCCTCGAGGAGGACGCGCATCGGCGTCACGCCCCGCTCGCGGTGCGGGTCGGGGAGGAGCCAGAACGTCACGTCGAGCAGGCTGCCGTCGTCGAGCTGGACGGTGGCGGCGCACGGGGTCGTCGTCCTGCGAGGGATGGTGTCGTGCATGCAAACCTCCGGGGACCCGCCCCGATCTTAGGCGAATCGGACGGGCCGCAGGCCCGCTTCCGGCCCGTCCCGCGGCGGGAACGCGGGCGCGTAGATAATCGCGGGACGTGACCCGGCCCGCCCTCCTCCCGTGCCTCGCCCTCGCGGCGCTCCTGGCCCTCGTGCCCGTGCGCGCCGCGGACCCGACGGCGACGTTCGTCGCGCCCGGGGGCTCCTCGCTCCTCGTGGCGGCGGCCGACGCCGAGGGGAAAACGTGGCTCTCCGTGCGCGACGTCGCGACTGCCCTCGGCGGCACGCTCGCCCACGAGGCGGCGACAGGCTCGTTCGAGCTGAAGATCGGCCCGCACACGGCCGTCTTCGGCACCGGGACGCCGATCGCCGTCGTCGACACGCGCCTCGTCCCGCTCGCCGCGGCGGTGAGGGCCGAGGCGGGTACGGCCTACGCGGAGCCGGACTTCTTCTCGCGGGTCCTCTCTCCTCTCTTCGGCGTCGCCTTCACGTGGGACCGCGCCTCGCGCACGCTCGCCGCGCGGCCGGTGGAGACGCCCGAGATCGGCGTGGAGGCGACCGTCTCCGCGTTCGAGGGGACGACGAAGGTCGTCTTCCGCTTCTCGCAGGCCCCGTCCTACCGCACCGAGAAGGGGGCCGACCAGGTCGTCCTCCGGTTCCCGGGCGCGAAGCTCGTCCCGGCGACGCCCGAGGTCGTCCCCGACGACGAGCGCGTGGCCCGGCTCCTCCTGCGGCCGGGCGAGCTCGCCGTCGTCCTGAAGGGGAAGGACCTCTCCACGAACGTCTACCCGCTCGCGGCGCCGCCCCGGATCGTCGTCGACGTCACGCGCGGCGCTCCGCCGGCCCCGGCCGCCGCCCCCGCGGCGACCCGCGTCCCCGGCGCCCTCGTCCTCCCCACGCCGACGCCCACGCCCCGCCCCGAGCCGCGCGTCGTCGTGATCGACCCGGGCCACGGCGGGACGGAGGAGGGGGCGAAGGGCCCGGGCGGGCTCCTCGAGAAGGACGTCGTCCTCGCCCTCTCGCGGACCGTCCGCGAGGTGCTGACCGCTCGCGGCTACCGGGTGGTCACGACGCGTGACAGCGACGCGTCGGTGGGATTCCAGGACCGGACGGCCACCGCGAACGAGGCGAAGGCCGACGTCTTCCTCTCGCTCCACATGAACGCCTCGCGCTCGCCGTCGGCCCACGGCACGGAGGTCTACTACCTCTCCCTCGACGCCTCCGACCGCGCCGCCGCTGCGCTCGCCGACGCCGAGAACGAGGACGAGCCGAAGCCGACGCCGTCGGCCGAGACGAACGCGGCGCTGCGCGACCTCGACCTGATCCTCTGGGACCTCGCCCAGAACCAGCACCTCACGGCGTCGAGCCGTCTCGCCGAGATCATCCAGGCCGACTTCAACCGGCTCCTCGGCATCACGACCCGCGGCGTCAAGCAGGCCCCTTTCCGCGTCCTGATCGGCGTGAACGCCCCGGCCGTCCTCGTCGAGGTGGCGTTCCTCTCGAACCCCGAGGAGGAGAAGAAGATCGCCTCCGAGGCGTTCCGGCGCGCCGTCGCCGAGACGCTCGCCGGGTCGCTCGACAGCTTCTTCCGCGTCGGCTCCGACGCCCTCGCCCCCGTCCCGTTCGCGCCGCCCCCCGCCGAGCGGCGCTGACGCCCGTTCCATGCCGCGCCGCTTCGCCCTCGCGCTCCTCGCGCTCCTCGTCCTCCTCCTCCTCGGCCTCCTCGCCGGGCGGAAGGTCCACGAGTCGCGGCAGAAGCGGCGGGTCGCGAACCAGCCCGTTCCGACCCGGACGATCCCGCCGCCCCCGACGCCGATTCCCGCGCGCCTCGCGGCGATCTGGTTCGAGTCGGCGGCCGACGGGATGTTCCGGGGGGAGGTGCGCGAGGTGCCCGCGGCCGTCGACGACGTCGCGCTCCTCCGCCGCCTCGGCGCCGAGGTCCTCGCCGGGCCGCGGCACCCCGACCTCCTCCGCCCCTTCCCGGAAGGCTGGACGCTCCGCGCCGCCTTCCGCCTCGCCGACGGCCTCGCCGTCCTCGACCTCGCGCCTCCGGCGGCCCCCGCGCCGACGCCCGTTCCCGAGGAGACGACGGAGGCGAAGGGCGCCGGCAAGGGCGCGAAGGAGCCTGCGACGCCGACCCCGACGCCGGTCGCATCCGAGCCGCCGAAGCGCTGGGAGGCCGGGTCCTCCGAGGAGCTCGCCGCGGTGCAGTCGCTCGTCCTCACCGTCACGAAGAACCTCCCCGCCGTCACCCGCGTCATCCTCCTCGTCGGCGGGGAGCCGGTGGAGACGCTCGCCGGGCACGTCGACCTGACGCGCCCGCTCGCTCCGGACCTCTCCCGCGCGGCCGACGAGGCGCCGCTCGTCGCCCCGATGCCGACGCCGCTGCCGGAGCCGACCGCACCGGCCGAGCCGGCCGCCTCTCCTTCCCCCGGCGCGACCGCGCCTTCGACCGTCCCGGCGCCCGCGGTCTCGCCCGATCCGCCGCGCGCCGCCGCGCGCCCGACTCCACCTCTCCGAAAGAGCCTCGACCGCACATGACAGACCCGCGTCCCATCGGCCTCTTCGACTCCGGCGTCGGAGGGCTCACCGTCCTCGACGCCGTCGCCCGCCGCCTCCCCGGCGAAGACCTCCTCTACCTCGGCGACACCGCGCGCCTCCCCTACGGCACGAAGTCGCCCGAGACCGTCCGCCGCTACGCGCGGCGCGCCGTCTCGCTTCTCCTGTCGCGCGGGGTCAAGGCGCTCGTCGTCGCGTGCAACACCGCCTCGGCCCTCGCGCTCGACGCGATCGTCGACGAGGCGCGCGGCGTCCCGGTCCTCGGCGTCGTCGAGCCGGGCGCGCGCGCCGCGCTCCGCACCGCGCGCGGCGTGACGGGCCCGGCCGCCGGGGCGCCGATCGCCGTCCTCGCCACCGAGGCGACCGTCGCCTCCGACGCCTACGGCCGCGCGATCCGCTCCCTCGACCCCTCCCGCGCCGTCATGAACGTCGCCTGCCCGCTCTTCGTCCCGCTCGCCGAGGAGGGGTGGACCGAGAACGAGGTCGCCCGCGAGGCGGCGAAGCTCTACCTCGCCCCCGTCGTCGCGGCGGGGGCGCGCGTCGTCGTCCTCGGCTGCACGCACTACCCGCTCCTCGCGCGGACGATCGCCGCCGCGCTCCCCGGGGGGACGCTCCTCGTCGACTCCGCGGCCTCGACCGCGGTCGAGGTCGAGGCGCTCCTCGGCACGGAGGGGCGGCGCGCGGGCGAGGCGGGGGAGACGCACCTCCTCGTCACCGACTCCTCCGAGCGCCTCCGGCGCGTCGCGGGACGCTTCCTCGGCCGCGAGGCGGCGGCGCTCGAGCTCGTCGACCTGCCGTAAGCTCCGGGGCGATGTCTCGCCCCGACGGCCGCTCTCCCCTCCAGCTTCGCCCCGTCTCCCTCGAGGTCGGCGTCGTGCCGCACGCCGAGGGCTCGTGCCTCATCACCCAGGGCCGGACGAAGGTCCTGATCGCCGCCACGCTCGAGCAGAAGATCCCGCCCTTCCTGCGCGACTCGGGCGAGGGGTGGATCACCGCCGAGTACGGGATGCTCCCGCGCGCCACGCTCGAGCGGACGCCGCGCGAGGCGGCGAAGGGGAAGCAGGCCGGACGGACGCTCGAGATCCAGCGCCTCATCGGGCGCGCCCTCCGCGGCGTCGCCGACCGGACGACGTTCCCCGAGTGGACCGTCACGCTCGACTGCGACGTCCTCGTCGCCGACGCGGGCACGCGCTGCGCGTCGGTGACCGGCGCCTGGGTCGCCCTCGCCCTCGCCCTCGAGAGCCTCCGGAAGAAGAGCGCTCTCAAGCGGCCGCGCCCGTTCCGCGAGGCGGTCGCCGCGATCTCCGTCGGCGTCCTCCCCGCCCCCGAGCGCCCCGAGGGGGTCGTCGCCCTCGACCTCGACTACTCCGAGGACTCGACGGCCTGGGTCGACCTGAACGTCGTCGGCACCTCCACCGGACGCTACGTCGAGGTGCAGGGGACGGCCGAGCGCGAGCCGTTCGACGACCGGCGCCTCCGCGAGATGCTCGTCGTCGGCAAGAAGGGGCTCCGCCGCCTCTTCCGCGCCCAGCGCAAGGCGCTCCTCGGCCGCGTTCCGGAGGACTGGCTCCCGCCGGCGTGACCCCGGCGGCCGCGGTCCGCGCCGCGGGCTCGGCCTTCAGCCCTTCTTCGCGAGCTCCGCGAAGAGCTTCGCCACCGCCTTCGGCGCCTCGAGCGGCGCGTAGTGGCCGACGCCGGGAAGCTCGACGTACCGCGCGTCGGAGCGCGCCTCGAGGATCGCCTTCACGTCGCGGGGCGGCGCGAGCGAGTCCTCCGCGCCGGTCGCCACGAGGAGCGGCACCGTCGTCCCGTCGAGCCGCTTGCGGAGCGGAGGCGACGAGAGGAGGCCGTCGACCGAACGCTCGAGCGCCCGGAGCGCCGCCGCGGCGTTCGCCCCGGTCCGCGCCTTCATCCCGCGCGCCACGAACCCCTTCTTTCCCGCGCCGTCGACGGCGAAGCCGTAGCCGAGCGCGTTCTTCAGCGACGTCTCCGGCGCCGCGGCGACGAGCGCGGCGCGCGACATCGCCTTCCACTTCAGCGTCTCGGCGAAGCCGTAGGAGACGGCCCCGAGCGGCGAGACGAGCGCGAGGGCCGCGACCCGCTTCGGCGCGAGGAGCGCCACCTCGGCCGCGACCCGCCCGCCGAGCGAGTGCCCCGCGACGACGGCCGTCTCCACGTCGTGGTCGTCCATCTCCCCGATGACCCACCGCGCGAGCGCCGCCGGGTCGTAGCTGTCGTGCGGGCGCGCCGACTTGCCGAAGCCGGGGAAGTCGACCGCGAGCGCCTCGAGCCCCTTCGGAAGCGCCGCGGCGACCTCCTTCCAGTCCTCGGCCGAGCCGCCGAGCCCGTGCAGCAGCAGGATCGTCCGGCTCACGCCGCGCCTCCCGCGGGTGGACATCCCCTCGCCGCGGCCCGAGAATCCGGCGCGCCGGGGCGTAGCGCAGTGGCAGCGCAGCTGCTTTGGGAGCAGCAGGTCGGCGGTTCAAATCCGCCCGCCCCGACCACTCCTCTCCTTCCGAACGCGCGATCGCTCACGCGCCCCTCCCGGGCGCCCGCGGCGCCCTGCCCGTCGCATCGTCCCCGGCGGCTCTCACGGTTGCGGGATCGTCTCAGATCCGAAGGCCCGGACGCCACACTCCGCGGGCGGGCCGACGGGCGACGCCGCCCGCCCGGCCCGCCCCGGCCCTGCGACCGACACCGCGCCCTCTCCTCGCGCACGGCGGTAGACTCGGCTCGAGGTGGCAGTTGAACGAGATCGCGGCACGGATCGATACTTCGGGCAGACTCGTCATTCCGGCCCGCATCCGGAAGGACCTGGGGCTCACGGCGGGGACGGCGGTCACGCTCCGGGTCTCGGACGGCGAGCTGCGCGTCGTGGCGAAGGCCGAGGCGATTCGCGCGGCGCAGGCGAGGGTCCGCCGTTACGTGAAACCCGGGCGCTCGCTCGCGGGGGAGCTCATCGCCGAGCGGCGGGCGGAGTGGCGGCGTGGGTAAGGTCGTTCTCGACGCCTCGGCGGTCCTCGCCCTCCTGAACGACGAGCCGGGCGCCGCGGCCGTGGCCGCCGCGCTCGAGGACGCGGTCGTGAACGCGGTGAACCTCTGCGAGGTCGTCGCCAAGCTCCAGGAGGTCGGCATGTCACGGGAGGAGGCCGAGGAGGCCCTCGGCGGGCTCGGCCTCGAAGTGCAGCCCTTCGGCGAAGCGGCCGCCTGGGCCGCCGGCACGCTCCGGGGGGCGACACGGCGCGCGGGCCTCTCTCTCGGCGACCGGGCCTGTCTCGCCCTCGCGCGGGAGCTGGGCGTCCCCGCGATAACGGCCGACGCGGCCTGGCTGAAGGCGGCGACCGGGGCGGACGTCCGGCTCGTCCGCTGACCCGAGGTCCTGCGGCGGCCTCAGCGGCTCGCGGCGCGGTACCGCCAGGGCGCGACCGGGTCGGGCTCCGACCAGACGCCGACCCGCGCCGTCCGCGCCTGCCGCTCCGCTTTCGCGAGCGCCGCGTCGTCCGAGTAGCGCACGTAGTGCCACGCCATCCCGGCGGCGACGAGCTCGAGGTTCAGCACCCGGCCGTCGGGGAGGACGACCTCGCCGAGGAGGCGCCCGTAGCGGTCCTTCCCGTGAGGCCTCACGGTCACCGCCTTCCCGAACGCGAGCGACGACGCGAGCCGCTTCGCCGCGGCGCCGAACGCCTGCCCCCGCTCGGGGCAGTCGATCCCGTGGAGCCGCACCCGCACCGGCGTCGTCCCGTCGAGGACGACGAGCGTGTCGCCGTCGGCGACGCCGACGACCTTCCCCGTGAACGCCTCGTGCCCGGTCGACGGCTGGCAGGAAAGGAGGACGGCGACGAGGGCGAGCGCGACGGACGTTGCCCGAGCGCGTCGAGGCGGCGCGCCGGAAGACGAAGATGCGGAGAACGCAGCGGCGAGGTTCACGCGGCGTGCAGTCTGAGACGGAACCGGGAATCGGAGAAGCGCGGACTGCCGGCGCCCGGCGCCCGGGAGAGGGGAACGTCGTTCGCGCCGGCAACCGTGGCCTGTCCGAGAATGGAAGCATGTCACGCCGCGCACGAAGCCTCCTCCTCGCCGTCCCGATTCTCGTCGCTGCAGGTTCCGTCGGCGCGGCCGCGCAGGAGCTCGCGCCCCCGCCGGCGACGCCGCTCGCGCAGAGGGAGTCCACCGCCCGGGCGACCGAAGACGGCCTCGTCGGCGGCCTCGGCTTCAGATCGCTCCACGCCTTGATGAACCGCGAAGCCTGGCCGCTCCTCGCCGCTTCCGGTCCGCTCCGGACCGGCGCTGTCGACCTCGGCGCGGCCGAGCCGCTCGAGGCGATCGTCCTCTTCAACGCCTGGCACCTCCCGGCGGCGCACGGCCCCGACGACCTCCGGCTCCGCGACCTTCGCGAGAACCTGCTCTCTGGCGAACGGGTGTTCGGCGGGCCGTGGCCGGAGTACGCGGTTCCCGGCTACGTCCTCCTCCTCCGGAAGGCCGACGGTGCGTGGACGCTCGTCGCCCGCCTCTCCGGGCACTTCCTCGTCGAGGACGCGTCCGGCCTCGGGCTCGTCGCCGTCCCGCCGCTCTCGGAGCGCGGGGCCGATCGAGCGGCCCGATGAGCGCGTCGCACGCCGTCGCCGCGGCCGTCGCTCTCCTCTTCCTGCCCCCGCCGGCCGCCGAGGCGGCGAGCCCTGGCCGGGCGCGCGTCCTCGCCACGCTCGCGAGCGACCAGGTGAAGGAGAGCAGCGGCCTCGCCCGAGGCCTCGCGAACCCGGGCGTCTTCTGGACCCACAACGACTCCGGCGACGGGCCGCGGCTCTACGCCTTCGGCGCCGACGGCGGCGCGCGCGGCGTCGTCGACCTCGAGGGGCCCGGCGTCCGGAACGTCGACTGGGAAGACCTCTCCTCGTTCACCGAGAACGGGCGGCCGTTCCTCCTCGTCGCCGACACCGGCGACAACCGCTTCGAGCGCGACGTCTACACCCTCTACATCGTCCCCGAGCCCGGTCTTCCGTCCGCGGGTGGACACGCGACCGTGACGCCGAGCCGGGCGATCCGCTTCCGGTACGAGGACGGCGCGCACGACTGCGAGGCCGCGGCGGTCGACCCCACGTCGGGCGTCGTCTACCTCGTCACGAAGGTCTGGTCGGGGAAGGCCGGCGTCTACGCCGTCGCCTGCCGCGAGTCGACCGAAGACGAGCCGTGCCGCGCCGTCTCCGTCGGGACGGCGAGCCTCCCGCGCGCCACCGGGATGGACTTCTCCGCCGACGGCCTCCGCGCGATCGTCGTCACGCGCGGCGACGCCTTCGAGTTCGAGCGGACTCCCGAGGAGGCCTGGCCCGAAGCCTTCGCACGCAAGCCGCGCCGAGTCGACCTCCCTCATCGGAAGCAGGGCGAGTCGATCTGCTACGGCTCGGACGACGCCACCCTCTACCTCACGAGCGAGTGCGGAAAGAAGGCCTCCGGACCCTGCGTCCCGCTGATCGAGGTCCCGCGGGCGAGGGAGAGGTTGCCAGAAAAGAGGTAGCCCACCTCTCCGCCCGCCAGCGGACACCATCTGTCCATCCCTGCGCCGCACCCTCTCCTTCGAACGCGCCCGCCCGGCCGCGGGCCGCAGGAGGAGGAGCCGATGAAGTC
>JAKLER010000249.1 GCA_022711615.1 Acidobacteriota bacterium | reverse complement strand
GAGTCGGGGCGCGGCGGAGACGCCGCGCCCCGGAGCCGCGCATGAGCGACCTGCCGTTCCGCTCCGCCACGGAGCTCCTCGCCGCCCTCGACCGCCGCGAGACGTCGAGCGAGGAGCTCCTCACCCTCTTCCTCTCGCGGATCGAGCGCCTCGCGAAGGAGACGAACGCCGTCGTGACGCTCGACGCCGAGCGGGCGCTCGCCGGGGCGCGCCGCTGCGACGAGGAGCGCTCGCGCGGCGAGCGCCGCGGGGCGCTCCACGGCCTGCCCGTGACGGTGAAGGACTCGTTCGAGACGGAAGGGCTCCTCACGACCTCTGGCGGGACGCCGGAGCTGATGGGGCACGTGCCCGCGCGCGACGCGACGGTCGTAGCGCGCCTGAAGGCGGCTGGAGCGATCGTCTTCGGCAAGACGAACCTCTCGACGCAGGCGATGGACATCCAGACGTACAACGCGGCGTTCGGGACGACGAACAACCCGTGGGACGCCGGGCGCACTGCGGGCGGCTCTTCCGGCGGCTCGGCCGTCGCGATGAGCCGCGGCCTCTCGGCGCTCGAGGTCGGGAGCGACCTCGGAGGCTCGATCCGGATCCCGGCCTCCTTCTGCGGCGTCTTCGGGCACAGGCCGAGCTACGGCATCGTCCCGACACGCGGCCACATCCCGGGCCCTCCGGGCTCGCTCGCGGCGCCCGACCTCGAGACGGCTGGCCCGATCGCGCGCTCCGCGGACGACCTCGACCTCGCGCTCCGCCTCCTCGCCGGACCCGACGAGAGCCGGGGCATCGCCTGGCGTCTCGAGCTCCCGCCGCCGCGGAGGCGCGGGCTCTCCGAGTACCGCCTCGCGGCGTGGCTCGACGACCCGGCGGCGCCCGTCGACACGGCGCTTCGCGAGCGGCTCGAGGACGTCGTCGGCGAGCTGCGTGCCGCCGGGGCGGAGGTCGACACGGAGGCGCGGCCCGGCTTCGCCCTCGCGGACAACGCGCGCCTCTTCATGCGCGTCCTCTACGGGAGCATGTCTTCCGGGATGCCGGAGGCGCAGTTCGAGAAGCTGGCGGCCCGGGCCGCCGCTCTCGCGCCCGACGACGACTCCTTCACCGCGCGCCTCACGCGCGACACGGTCCAGACCCACCGCGAGTTCGACCTCGCCCGTGAGGAGCGGGAGCGGCAGCGCGCCCGATGGGCCGACTTCTTCGGGCGCTACGACGCCCTCCTCTGTCCCGCGTTCCCGACGCCCGCGTTCCCGCACGACCAGGCTCCGAACATCGCGAGGCGGACGCTCGCCGTGAACGGCGCGCCGCAGCCCTACCTCGGGACGCTCCTCGGCTGGCCGGCGCTCTCCGGCCTTTCCTCGCTCCCGGGGACCGCGGCGCCCGTCGGCTTCACGCGCGACGGCCTCCCCACGGGTATCCAGGTCGTCGGTCCGTACCTCGAGGACCGGACCGCGATCCACGTCGCGAAGCTCGTCGCGGAGGTCTCGGGGGGCTACGTGCGGCCGCCGGGAGCGGCTTAGCGAGCGCGACCCGCCGTCACGGAGCGAGCCGCAGCCCGGCCCCCGGCCCGACGGGGAGATCGAGCGCGATCCACCCCATCAGGAGCAGGCTCCAGGAGACGAGGAAGACGAGCGTGTAGGGGAGCATCGTCGCGATGAGCGTCCCGAGGCCCGCCTTCGCGTCGTAGCGCTGGACGGTCGCGAGGATGAGGGCGAAGTAGGACATCGTCGGCGAGATGACGTTCGTGACGCTGTCGCCGACGCGGTAGGCGGCCTGCGTCAGCTCGGGCGTGTAGCCGAGGAGCATCAGCATCGGGACGAAGACGGGGGCCATGACCGCCCACTTCGCCGACGCGCTCCCCATCAGGAGGTTCACGGCCGCCGAGAGGACGACGAAGCCGAGCATGAGCGGGATGCCGCCGAGGCCGGTCGCCTTCAGGAGCTCGGCCCCCTTCACGGCGCCGATCAGGCCGAGGTGCGACCAGTTGAACCAGGCGACGAACTGGGCCGCGAAGAAGACGAGGACCATGTAGGAGCCGAGCGTCTCCATCGACTTCGACATCGCCTTCACGACGGCGGCGTCGTTCTTCATCGTCCCGGCGCCGATCCCGTACGCGACTCCGGCGAGCGCCCCGCCGAGGAAGATGAACGGGACGATCGCCGTCAGGAGAGGCGAGTGGAGGACGCCGCCCGTCTTCAGGTCGCGGAGGAAGCCGCCCTCCGGCACGATGCCCCAGAGGACGACGGCGGCGAAGAGGCCGAGGACGACGATCGCGTTGCGGAGCCCCTTCCTCTCGGGAGCGTCGAGCGGGCGGAGCTCGCCGTCGGCCTTCTCGGCCCCGGAGTAGGCGCCGAGGCGCGGCACGACGAGCTTCTCGGTGACCCACGTTCCGGCGGCGGCGATCAGGAACGTGGAGACGGCGAGGAAGTAATAGTTCGCGGCGGGGCTGACGGTGTAAGAGGGGTCGACGATGTGCGCGGCCTCCTGCGTGAGGCCGGCGAGGAGCGGGTCGATCGTCCCGAGGACGAGGTTCGCGCTGTAGCCGCCCGAGACCCCGGCGAAGGCGGCGGCGAGGCCGGCGAGCGGGTGCCGCCCCGCGGCGAGGAAGATCACGGCCGCGAGCGGGATGAGGAGGACGTAGCCGACCTCGCTCGCCGCGTTGGACATGACCCCTGCGAACACGACGACGAACGTCAGGAGCCGGCGCGGGGCAGAGAGGACGAGGAGGCGGAGGAGCGTCCCGATGAGGCCGCTCCCCTCCGCGACGCCGATGCCGAGGAGCGCGACGAGGACGGTGCCGAGCGGGGCGAAGCTCGTGAAGTTCGAGACGGCCTTCTCGAGGACGAGGTGGAGGCCTTCGACCGTCAGGAGGTTGACGACCGTGATCGCCTTGCCCGTCCCGGGGTGGACCGCCGTGAGCCCGGCCCAGGAGCCGATCGCCGAGGCGCCGAGGACGGCGAGCGCGAGGAGGAGGAAGATCGTCGCGGGGTGGGGGAGCGCGTTCCCCGCCCTCTCCACGACCCCGAGCATCCGGGAGAAGAGGTCCCCCCGGACGCCGACCGGCTTCGCCGCGGCGCGGCTCCGTTCGTTCTTCGTCCCCACTCGTCACCTCTCTGCCCGGCGTGCCGCCCGACGCGATGGGATCTCAACGCCGCGAGAGGGACAGGTATTCCCGGGGCCGCGAGATTTCCCGGGGGCGGAGGACCGTCGAAGAGCCGGGAGAGGCGATCCCTCACAGGGAGAGCTTCCGGACGAGGATCGTCGCGTCGCCGCCGTTCGCAGGAGCGACCGTCGCGGGGCGGGACCGGCCGAGCGCCACCGCGGACGGAGGAAGCCCCGGCGTCTCGTCGAGGACGAACGCCTCGCGAGGGGCAGCCGGGAGCGTCAGGTCGACGACGATGCCCTCCGGCGGGGCGGCGCGAATGGAGAGCCGGATCGGGCGTCTGGTCGCGGCCTTCCTCCGGAGATAGGGCGCAGGGAGAGATCGTCCCTCGACGCGGATCTCCTCGACGCCGTTCGCGTCGGGGACGAGGAGCTCGAGGCGCGACGCCCCGCGCGGAGAGGTGAGGCGAATGCGGAGGCGTCTTCGGCCTTCCGGCCCGGCCGTGGAGGAGAGGAGCTCCGCGGCCGGGAAGGGCTCGGCCCCCGGGGGGAGCGGCGCTGCGAACGGTGCGGCCTTCCTTGCCCACGGGAAGAGCCAGGGCGCCCTCTCGAAGCGGGCCGCGGCCGCGACCGAAGGGTGAAGCCGCCCGGAGGCGGGGCTGTAGGCGAGACGCGCCTCCGGCGTCCCCTCCTCCTGGACGGCGATCATCGTGCCGTGCTCGGGCTCGTCGGGCGTCGGCTTCGAGAAGACGAGGGCTGCGACGGACGCGGCGACGAAGAGGGCGGCGAGGGCGACGGCGGGACGGCGCCAGGCGCCGGGCGTCCCGTCGACCGGAATCGTCGCGAGGACGATCCCGAACGCCGCGGCGACGACCGGGAGGGCGACAGGGCCGAGAGCGTCGGGGAGGATGAGCGCGAGCGGGAGGAGGACGAGGCCGGAGGCCGCGAACCCCGGCCAGGGGGAGACGGGCTCCGGGAGCGCGAGGCGCGCGGCGCCGGCGACGAGCGCGGGGGCGACGAGGAGGTAGGAGGTCTCGGGCCACGCGAGCGCGAGAACGATCCCCAGCAGCGCGATCGAGGTCCAGGCCCTCTCCCACCAATCGACGGCATCGCCCGCCCGGCGCGACTCCGCGGAGAGGACGGGAAGCGCGGCGAGGAGAGAGACCGCGACGGCGGCCGCGAGAGAGGCCCACGGCCTCGGGACGAACGTGACGGGGAAGGCGCCGAGCACCCGGAGGAGCTGCCCGGCGAGGAGGCCGGAGAGGGCGGCGGCGAACGGAGCGAGGGACGGGACGGCGGCGCGGGGGCGCGGGAGGAGATGCCCGCCGCGACGAAGGCAGGCGAGGCGGACGAGGAGGAGCGAGAGGAGCGCGACGGCCGGGGCCGCTTCCCGCGGCCAGGCGACGACGAACGCTCCCGCCACGGAGAAGAAGACGGCTCGGCCGGAGGGCGGCTCGCGCAGGTCGGTCTCCGCGAGGGCGCGCGCGAGGGCGAGGGCGTTCTCCCCCTGGTGCTGGAGGGAGGCGCGCGAAAGGTTCGCGAGGGAGTCCTCGCGCGTGTGGTAGCGCGCCGCGGAGCCGAGGAACGCGAGGTTGAGCCCGGCGAGCCCCTCCCGCTTGTAGACCGTCAGGTCGGTGTCGTTCGGGAGCCGGTCGTAGACGAAGGCGAAGAGCGAGCTCGTGACGGGGCGCGGGAGGCGGGAGACGGCGCTCCGGACGAGCCACGCGTTCTCAGCGCTCGTCTCGAAGAGGAGGCTCGGGCCGCTCGTCCCGCGCGCCTCGAGGTTCACGACGGCGCCGATCGCTCGCGCCCGCGGGGAGCGGACGAAGAGCTCCGCGCCGAGGAGCCCGTCCTCCTCGCCGTCGTCGAAGAGGAGGAGGACGGGGTTCCGCCGCGGGGTGGCGAGGAGGGCCCGGGCCGCCTCGAGGAGGACGGCGACTCCCGACGCGTCGTCGCCCGCCCCCGGGCCCGCGCCGACGGAGTCGGTGTGCGCCGTGAGGAGGACCGCGGGGCCTCCCG
Source organism: Acidobacteriota bacterium (assembly GCA_022711615.1). Taxonomy (GTDB): domain Bacteria; phylum Acidobacteriota; class Thermoanaerobaculia; order UBA5066; family UBA5066; genus UBA5066. Next base: position 1,072 of record JAKLER010000249.1, on the reverse strand, counting down.
TCGTTCCGGGCAGCTCGGCCAGGACGTTCACGAGCCGCGCGCAGGAGCCGCGCGGGGCGCAGGCGAAGCCTTCCTCCGTCTCCGGCGTCAGGCCGAGCCGCCGGACCTCGTCGAGCAGGTGCTCGCGGAACGCGGCGTGCGCCGCGCTCCCGGGCGTCCGCGGCGCCCCGCCGCCGAGGAGGCGCTCGAGCAGCACCGCCGCCCGCTCCGCCGAGAACTCCGTCGCGGGCGCGTCGGTCGCGCGCGGTGAGGGGGGCGAGGATCGCCAGGCGGAGAAGGCCGCGAGGGCGAGGAGGGCGAGGAGGGCCGCGGGGAGCCGGACGGCACGCATCGGACGTCGAGCCCAGAAGCGGGGCTCAGCCCTTCTTCACGCGCGCGAGGAGCTCCTTCACCGCGTCCCTGTGGACGAGGAACGCGAGCATCTTGAGCTTCACGTAGTCCTCGTGGAAGAAGTAGTAGCCGGGATGGTCGTTGTTCCAGGAGCTCGACCAGGAGTCCTTCACGAGGAACCAGTCCTTCCCTCTCCGGCTCGTCACGCCGACGACGTGGAGCCCGTGGTCGTCCGTCGTGCTCCCGTTCGCGAAGCGGAACGCGCGCGCCGCCTCGTCGATGAAGGCGGAGGGGACGTCCCACGTCGGGACGACGGCGATGCCGGGAGGGCCGATGGAGTAGCCGGGCTCCGACATGTCGCCGGCGACGACGACGGAGAAGCCGCCCCGCACGGCTCCCCGGATCGCCGCGAGGAAGTCGTCGAGCGGGACGTTCACGTACTCCTTCCCGTGCCACCAGTTGTCGGGGACGGCGTATTCGGCCTGCTCCCAGTACGGTTGCTCCATCGTCGAGAGGAACGCGACGTAGTCGTCGGGGTCGAGCCTCACGACCTTCGCGAGGTACTCCTTCGGCGTCATCGCCACCCCTTCGACGACGACCGTCTCGGGCGGGACACCGAGCCAGTGGTCGAGGATCGCGCGGACGGTCGAGACGACGGCGGCCTCGTTCCACGCCCCCGCGGCCTTCACGCCCTCGAGGTACGCCCGGATCTCGGCGTAGAGCGTCGCCTCGTGGTCGTGCT
>JAKLER010000248.1 GCA_022711615.1 Acidobacteriota bacterium | reverse complement strand
CTCCTCGCGCCGCGCGAGACCCGTGCCGGGCGGCGTCCCGACGAGGTCGTCGCCCAGGTCGATCCAGATCCCGGGCACTCCCGCCTTCGCGAAGGAGAACTGGTCCGAGCGGTAGAAGAAGCCCTGGTCGGGCGCCGGCTCGGGCGCGATCCGGAGGCCCTCCCTCTTCGCCACCGCCTCGACGACCGCGCCGAGGGCGCTCTCGGAGCCGCCGATGGCGACGACGTCGCGCGCCGGGCCCCAGACGGCCGACATCTCGAGGTTCAGGTTCGCCGCGATCCGCGCGAGCGGCACCGGCGGCGTCCGGGCAAAGAGGTCCGAGCCGAGGAGGCCCGCCTCCTCGGCCGCCGGCGCGAGGAAGAGGACGTCGACCGGAAGCTCCCCCGCCCGGGCCGCGATCCGCCGCGAGAGCGCGAGGAGCACCGCGAGCGCCGAGCCGTTGTCCATCGCGCCGTTGTAGATGCCGTCGCCCTTCTCGGGCGTCCCGACGCCGAGGTGGTCGTGGTGGGCGCTCACGACGACGACCGGAGCCGAGCCCGCCGGCCCCTTCCCGGGGACGATCCCGGCGACGTTCCCCGAGACGACCGACTCGTAGCGGGGCGCGGCGTGCGCCTCGAGCTTCAGGGCGAGCGGGATCGGCCGGAAGCCCCGCTTCCCGGCGGCCTCGCGGAGCGACTCGAGCGTCACGCCCCCCGCCCGCACGGCGCGCGTGGCTTCCGCCTCCGTCAGCCAGCCCTCGAGCGAGAGGGCCGCCGCGTCGGGGGCATACGCGACGGTCCTCGTCCAGCCGTTCCGGACGACCTCCCAGCCGTAGCCGGCCCCCTCGCGCGTGTGGACGAAGACGACCCCAGCGGCGCCGCGCTTCGCGGCGACCTCGAGCTTCGTCCGCCACCGGCCGTGATGCGTCAGGGTCGGGCCGGCGAAGAGGGCCGGGTCGTCGCCGCCCGGCTCGCCGGACAGCAGGAGGAGCAGCTTCCCCCGGACGTCGGCCCCCTCGAAGTCGTTCCAGCCCCATTCCTTCGCTTCGATCCCGTAGCCGCCGAAGACGACGTCGGCCGAGACGCTCCCGGCCGACTCCGGGCGCGGGAACGCGAGGACGAAGTCGTCGCCGAACCGGCCGGCCGGGGCCGTGGCCGCCGCGCCCGTCCACGAGAGGGTCGTCTTCGGATCGGGCACGACGATGCGGATCGGGACCGCCTGGCGGTAGCTCGAGCCGAAGACCGGCGCGAGGCCGTTCGCCCGGAAGACGGACTCGATGTAGGCCTGCGCCAGGCCGTCGCCGCGCGTCCCGGGGGCGCGCCCCTCGAGGAGGTCGTCGGCGAGGAACCGGATGTGGGCGCCGAGCTCGGCCGGCGACACGGGCGCGGGAGAGGCCGCGCGGGCGGGGCGAGCGGAAAGGACGGGGAGGAGGAGGCCGAAGGCGAGAGCGGAGGCGACGGCGATTCGACGCACGGGATCTCGAGTATAGAGGCGGCGCGCTCCCCGCCCGACGTCAGTCCTTCGTGTACATCTCCTCGATCCGGTCCCTGTAGAGCTCGGCGGCGGCCCGGCGGCGCACCTTCTGCGTCGGCGTCATCGAGCCCCCTTCCACGGAGAATTCCTTCGTCAGGAGCGAGAACTTCCGCACCTTCTCCCACGGGGCGAGGTCCTTCGTCCGTTCCTCGATCGTCCGTTTGAGGAGATCGAGGACCCGCTCGTTCCGCACGAGGTCGTCTCGCCCCGAGAAGGAGATCCCGGCGGCCCGGGCCCACTTCTCGAGCGCCTCGAACGCCGGCACGACGAGGGCGGTGACGTAGCTGCGCCCTTCCCCGATCACGGCCACCTGCTCGACGAGCGGGTCGGCGCCGATCGTCGTCTCGACGTGCTGCGGGGCGACGTACCTTCCGCCCGCCGTCTTGATCAGGTCCTTGATCCGGTCCGTGATCTTCAGAGTCCCGTCCTCGCAGATCTCGCCGGCGTCGCCCGTCCGAAGCCAGCCGTCCCGGAAGACGGCCGCCGTCTCCTCCGGCCGGTTCCAGTAGCCCTTCATGACGGTCCGCCCCTTCACGAGGACTTCTCCCTCCTCCGAGATGCGCACCTCGACCCCCGGGAGCGGCGAGCCGACGGTCCCGACGTGGAACCGCGACGGGTCGTGGCAGGTGACGGTGGCCGTCGTCTCCGTGAGGCCGTAGCCCTGGCAGACGAAGACGCCGACGGAGTGGAAGAACTCCTCGATCTCGGGGGCGAGCGGCGCCCCGGCGCACGGGAAGAGGCGCGGGCGACCGCCGAACGCGGCCCGGATCTTCGCGAGGACGAGCCGGTCCGCGAGAGCGTGACGGAGGGCGAGGAGCTGCGGCACGGTCTCGCCGGCCCTCCTCCGGAGGCTCACCGCGTGTCCGGTCCCGATCGCCCAGCGGAAGAGCGCCCGCTTCGCCGCCGACGAGCTCCGGACCCTCTCCTGGATCTTCGTGTAGGCCTTTTCGTAGAGGCGGGGGACGGCGCACATGAGCGTCGGCCTCACCTGCGGGAGGACTTCGGAGACCTTCTTCGGGTCCTCGCAGTAGGCCGTCACGGCCCCGCGGTAGAGGATGTAGAACGTCCACGCCCGCTCGAAGATGTGGCTGAGCGGAAGGAAACAGAGGGAGACGTCGTCAGCACCGATCGGCGGGAGCCGGAGGTCGTGGTAGGCGCACGTCACGGTGAACGCCGAATGCGGGAGCATGACCCCCTTCGGCTCGCCGGTCGTCCCGGAGGTGTAGAGGAGCGTCAGGAGGTCGTCCGGCGTCGCGCGGGAGAGCCGCGCCGTGATCTCGTGCTCGCGCCCCGCGGAGCGTCCCCGCGTGAGCGTCTCCTCGAGGCCCGCGAAGACCGCCCCCTCGGGGAGAGCTCCCCCGCCGAAGACGACGACCCGCTCGATCGGCACGCCGGCCTCGATCGCGGCGACGACCTTCGCCAGCGGCTCGCCCCCGTCCACGAAGACGAAGCGCGCTCCCGAGTCCTTCAGGATGAACGCCACCTGGCTCGCGCTGCTCGTGGCGTGGATCGGGACCGAGACGCCCCGGACGCGGAGGACCGCGAGGTCGGCCATCGTCCACTCGGGGCGGTTCGCGGCCAGGATCGCGACGCGATCGCCCTCGGCGACCCCCGCCTCGACGAGGGCGGACGAGAGGTCCCGGACCGATCCCCTGAGCTCGCGCCACGAGACGTCCCGCCACTGCCCGGCGTCGAGGTAACGGAGCGCTGTCCCGTCTCCGCGCTCGCCGAGCTTCTCGTCCATCACGTGGGCGACGTGACGGGCCTCGATCGCGGTGGCCGGCGAGGCCGAAGCGGACGAGGAGCGGGGAGCCGGAGAGGAGGCGATCGGAGGGGCTGCCATCCCGTCGATCGTACCGCGCGGGCCGGCGGGCGGAGGATGAGAAGCCCCGACCTACCTGCGTCGGATGCGATCTCCGAGCAGCTTCAGGTCGACGCGCGGCCGGAACTCGACGTCGCGCCTCACGCCGTAGACCTGGTAGAGACCCGCCACGGGGACGAAGTGGAGGTCGGCCATGACGACCCGCATCGCCTCCTGCAGGAGCTCCCGCCGCCGGACGAGCGAGAACGACGATCCCGCGGCCTCGATCAGCGCGTCGGCCGTCCGGTTCGAGTATCGCGAATGGTTCGAAGCCCCGTAGCCGCGAAGCTCCTCTCGCGAGTGGACGTAGCCGTCGAGGACGTCGCTCGCCTCGCCCGTCGGCGAGATGACGCCCCCGAAGTAGAAGCCGACCTCTCCTCTCCGGAGCCTCCGGTAGAGGTCCGTCCAGGTCGATTCCCGCGTCACCACCCGGATCCCGGCCTCGCCGAGCTGCCGCGCGAGGACGTCGGCCCGCCGGCCGGGCCGGTGCTCGAGGACGACGTCGAAGCCGCCCGCGTAGCCGGCGGCCTCGAGGAGCGCGCGCGCCCGGGCGAGGTCCCTCTCCGGGGCGCGGAGGCCCGGCTCGTAGCCGAAGAGCCCCGGAACGGCGAGCTGGCCCGCCGGCTGGCCCAGCCCGTGGCGGGCCTCGGCGAGATAGCGCGGACGATCGAGGGAGAGATGGATCGCCTCGCGGACACGGGGGTCCCGAAACGGCGCCTCGCGGCCCGAGAGGTGGAGATACTCGATCGTCGAGCCGGGAAGGAACTCCGCCCGGCAGCAGTCCGACGAAGCGAGGGTCGCGACGGCGTCCTCCTCGAGGTCGGCGGCCACGTCGACCTCCCCGGCGAGAAGCGCCGAGAGCCTCCGGGCCGGGTCTCTCTCCACGAGGAAGGACAGCGGGCCGATCGCCGTCGGACGATCCCCGGCCGTCGCGGCGGGAACGAGGTCCAGCCGGCGCCCGTCGGCGCGGACGAGGCGATACGGACCCGTTCCGATCGGCGCGGTGATCCGCGCGGGCGATCCGGCCGGCACGATGTAGACGGGGGTCAGCTTCGCGAGGAGCGCCGCGAACGGCCGCCGCGTCCGGATCTCCACCCGCCCTTCGTCCAAGGCCCGGACGGACTCGACCTCGACGAGGTAGCTCGCGAGCGGGGACCCCGGATGGCGGCGCGCCCGCTCGAGGCTGAAGACGACGTCCGCGGACGTGACCGCGCGTCCGTCGTGGAAGCGCGCCCCCTGCCGCAGCGTGAAGACCCACGTCCTCTCGTCGGGGTTCGTCCATCCCGATGCGACTTTCGGCCGGACGCGCGTCTCCTCGTCCAGCTCCGTGAGGGCCTCGTACACGTTCGCGAGGACCGCCGAGGTCAGCGACTCGTTCTGCAGGTGCGGGTCGAGGTCCACCGGCGCGCTGTGGATCCCGATCCGAACCGGGGGCGCGGGCCGCTCGCACGCCGCGACGGCGACGAGGCACGCGGCCACGGCCGCGGCGGTCGCACGGCTCATCGCGTCCGGTCGATCCCGCGGCCGGGAAGCCTGCGGTCGAACCTCGGCTCGAACGCGATCTCCCTTCGCAGGCCGTAGACGTCGTACAGCCCGGCGATCGGCAGGAGGTAGAGGTCGTCCATCACGACCCGCATCGCCCGCTGGAGGAGGTCCCTCCTCCGCCGAAGGTCGAGCGCCGCGGAGGCCGACTCGATCAGCGCGTCGGCCGTGGGGTTCGAGTAGCGCGAGTGGTTCGTCGAGCCGTAGCCCCGCGACTCGTCGCGCGTGTGAACGAAGCCGTCCAGGACGTCGCTCGCCTCGGCCGTCTGCGCCACGACGCCGCCGAAGTAGAAGTCGACCTCCCCGTGGCGGATCCTCGGGTGGAGCTCGGTCCAGGGCGTGACGCGGGGCGTCGCCCGGATGCCGGCCTCGGCGAGCTGGCGCGCGAGGACGTCGCCTCGCCGGCCCGGGCGATGCTCGAGGACGAGGTCCAGGCCGCCCCCGAACCCCGCCTCCTCGAGAATGCGCCGCGCGCGCGGGAGGTCGCGGACCGTCGCCTTCAGGTCGGGCGCGAAGCCGAAGACGCCCGGCACGCAGAGCTGGCCCGCCGGCTGGCCGATGCCACCGTGCGCATCGGCGAGATACGCGGAGCGGTCGAGCGCGAGGTCGATCGCCTGCCGGACGCGGCGGTCGCGGAACGGCGGCGCCGTCGGCGACAGCCGCAGGTACTCGACGGTCGAGCCCGGCTGCGCGATCGCCCGGCAGCACTCGGACTCCCCGATCCGCGCCACGTCGTTCTCGGCGAGGTCCGCGGCGATGTCGACGTCCCCGGACAGGAGCCGCTGAAGCCGGCCGCGCGGATCGCCGTCCACGACGAACGTCACGGGCAGGGGGCGGCCCCGGCGCCAGTCGTTTACCGCCGGAACGAGCTCGACGGTCTCCTCCGTCGCCCGCGCGAGCCGGTACGAGCCGGTTCCGACCGGGTCGACGATCTCGGGCGGGGCGTTCGCCGGGACGATGGCGATCGCGGTGAGCTTCGCGAGGAACGCCGCGAACGGCCGTCTCGTCCGGATCTCGATCGTCGCGGGATCGGGGACCCGGACCGAATCGATCTCCACCAGGTAGCTCGCGAGGCCGCTCCCCGAGTGGTGGCGCGCCCGCTCGAGGCTGAAGAGCACGTCCGCCGCCGTCAGGGGCCGCCCGTCGTGAAACACGACGCCCGAACGCAGCCGGAAGACCCAGGTCCTCTCGTCCGGGTTTCGCCACTCGGAGGCGAGCGCCGGCACGACCCGCGACTCCTCGTCGAACTCCGTCAGCCCGTCGTAGAGGTTCGCGAGGACGGCCGACGTCAGGATCTCGTTCTGAAGGTGCGGGTCGAAGCTCTGCGGGGCGCTGTGGACGGCGATGCGGACGGGCTTCACGCCATCCCGGCACGC
>JAKLER010000247.1 GCA_022711615.1 Acidobacteriota bacterium | reverse complement strand
GGCCTGCTGGGGGCTCGTCGGCGCCGGGGTCTTCGCGCTCCGGCTCGCGGCCCTCGGCGGCTTCCTGACGGGACCGAATGCCCGGATCGCTCCGATCGAGAACAAGCTCGCGTCCGGGCCGGCCGCCGAGCGCGTCTCCGGGGCCGTCGCCCTCGTTCCGCTCGCGGCGGAACGTCTCACGTGGCCGCGGACCCTGATCGCCGACTACGGCTCGAACGCGATCGCGGACGCCGACCTCCGGGACGCGAGGCGGATCGCTGCGGGGGTGGCGATCCTTCTCGGTGTGTCCGGGGCGGCGTTCTGCCTGCGGTCGAGGGCCCCGATGACGTCGCTCGGGCTCGCCTGGGCGCTTCTCTCGTATCTCCCGTTCGCGAACGTCGCGTACCCGACGGCCGTTCTCTTCACGGAAAGGCTGCTCTTCCTGCCGGCCGTCGGGGTCGTCTTCTGCGCCGGCGATCTCGTCGCCCGGGTTCCTCGACCCGGTCGGCGGGCGGCCCTTCTCGCCGTCGGGCTCCTCGCGCTCGCGGGCGCGTCGCGGATCTGGAGCCGGATTCCCGACTGGCGAGACGACAGGGCCCTGTTCGCCGCGACCGTCCGCGACGCGCCCGGGAACGGGCGGGCGTGGGTGAACCTCGGCGTGCTCTCTCTGGCCCGCGGGGACGCGGCCTCGGCGACGGCGGAGCTTACGGAGGGGCTCCGCGCGGACCCGGGGCTCCGGCCGCGCGTCGAGGGAATGCGACGGCACGCCGTCGGGCTCGGCCGCACGGATCTCTCTCGGGCCATCGACTCGGCCCTGAACGCATCGGGCGGCTGACGCACGGGCCGGTGGTTCCTGCCGTCGGTGCGCGAAGCGTGGCGAGCGGTGACGGCGAGACGCGCCGCGAGGTCTGCGGGGCCTACCGCCCGAACGAAGTCTCTCGGTCCAGGATCGCCAGCGTCCGCGCGTAGAGGTGCTCGACCTCCTCGCGGCTGTTGCCGATCGCGGTCACGCCGAGCTTTCCGTACTGCGAGAGCGCGCCGATGAGGTGGAAGAGCACTCCCGACTCGGTATTGTGCGAATAGTGGAGGCCGTTGATCGTCAGGATCTCGATCAGGTCCTCCGGCAGGAGGCCCCGGTAGGCCTCCGACTTGAGGTTGTCGGTCGCGCGGTAGAACTTCGGGAGGCCTCGCGGCGAGTAGAAGAGCCCGGAGCCGGGGTCGAGCCGGCCGCCCGAGAGGAACTGGAGCGCGAGGTAGGGGTGCGTCGTCCCGCCCATCCGGAGGTTGATCTCGAGGGCGTGGAGCGACCAGGGGGAATCGTCGTCCGACCGGGTCGCGAGGAAGTCGACTCCGAAGCGGCTGACGACGCCGTGCCCCGCGAGGACCTCGCCGATGCGGTGAGCGGCCGCCTGGGCCTCGAGGCGATAGCCGTCGGCCGCCGGGAAGAGGCAGCCGAGGAAGACCTGCCCGCCGACGCCGCCGAGCACCTGGTCGTGGGTCGAGATCGGGACGACGGCGCCGTGAGGGTCGACTCGGAGCTGGACGCTCGGCGAGGTCTTCTGATCGGCCTCGAGGAACTCCTCGACGACGCCCCCCATCCGCGCGAAGCGGGAGAAGTAGTCGTCGTTCGTCTCCCACGGGACGGCGTACTCGAACCGCTGCATCGCCTCTCGCACGGTCTCCCGCTCCACCCTCGACGGGTATCGGAAGAGGGCGTTCCCTTCTCCCGAGAAGCTGTCGTCCAGCTTCACGACCGCCTTTCGGGCCCGGGGTCGTCGGCGGTGGAGCTCGAGGAGAGCCTCCTCGACGTCCTGGAGGGACCGGAGGTCCTCGAAGCCTTCCGGGAGCGGGACGCCGGCCTCGCGAAAGACCTTCCGGCTCCCGGACTTCGTCCCGAGGTGGCGGAGCGAGGGATCGACGCCGTTGAGAGGGACGCCGAGGAGGACGGCGAGCTTCCGCTCGAGCGGCGTCGAGTTGAAGACGGTGAGGTAGGAGCGCGCCGGGTCGGCGATGCCGGCCCGGATGCGCTCGATGAGGCGAGGGCGCTCGAGGATCTTCTCCGTCAGCGATCGCGGCGAGTCGTCGTAGGCGCAGAGGAGGGTCAGCCGGGCCCGGGCGTGGCTGGCCGGGATCCCGACGAGGAGCTGGAAGTAGTACTCGAGGACGAGCGGGTGGACCGGCTGGGAGGTCACGAAGACGACGCGCGCGCGGGGATTCCGGAGACGAATGAGGAGGAACAGGAGGCGTTCCTCGTAGTAGGGCGAGCCCTCCAGCTTCCGGAGCTCCTCCTGGTCCAGCGTGAGGGAGGGGACGACGATCGACGTGTGGGGCTCCTCGTCCCTCATCGTGAAGGAGTCCCAGACCTCGCGGAGCCTCGGCTTGAGGCGATCGAACTCCTCGAGCTCGCGCTCGAGCGTCAGCTCGCTCACGAAAGGCCGTTTCGGGATCACGCCCGCCCATTCTAGGGGGGGAGCCCCCGGGATCGGCACGGATCTTGATTCGATCGTTCGAAGGGGAGAACCGAAAGATGCGCATCCGACGGTGGGCAGGATTCACCTTGATCGAGGTCCTCGTCGTCGTCGCCATAGTCGGGATCGTCGTCGCGATCGGGGTCGTGAACTATCTCAACGCGATCGAACGGGCCCGGCAGCGCCGGTCCATGGCGGACATGCGAGGGATCTCGACGGCGATCGAAGCCTACGCGGCCGACCTCGACCGCTATCCTCCAGCGAGCGCCTTCGTCCTGCCGGCCGGTCTGGGCCTTCCCACCGAGAGCCTGGCGGCGACGCAGAACTACCTTCAGCCAACCTATATTCGTACGCTCCCGCTGGTGGATGGCTGGAACTCCTGGTTCACGTACGGGGTGAACGCCTCGCGGGCCGACTACGTCCTGAGATCGAACGGGAGGGGTGGCCTTCCCCAGACCGACCCCCTTTACGAGCCGACGACCGACTTCCGTGACGACATCATTCTGGTCAACGGCCGGTTCGTTCAGTGGCCGGATGGTGTGCAGCACTGACCGGGGCCCGAAGCGCACCGACACTTTTCGGGGGTCGGGGGCGACGGGGTGTGACAATTTTTGTCGGCTTTCTCGCGGGCGGGGTGGGAAAGGGCAGAAGTAGGCGCTCGGGTCCACGGACGAACAACGGCGCGGAGTTTGCACGACGGCAGGCAAGGAGGCTTTCTCACATGAAGAGGAACTCGAAAGGCTTCACCCTCATCGAGCTGCTGATCGTCGTCGCGATCATCGGCATCATCGTCGCGATCGCGATCCCGAACCTGCTGAACGCGATTCAGCGCGCCAAGCAGCGCCGGTCGATGGGCGACATCCGGACGACGGCGACCGCCATCGAGGCGTATGCCGTCGACCTCAACCGGTACCCGCCGGCGGCTGCCTACACGCTCCCCATCGCTATTAACCAGACGCTTAGCAGTATTTCGAACTACGTTTCCCCGACCTATGTCAAGCAGGTCCCGCTCTCCGACGGCTGGAACTCCTGGTTCATGGCCTCGGTCGACGGCACCGGAAGCATCTACGCCCTCGCGTCGGCAGGTCGGGATGGATCGGCGACCGGCCTCGCGGCGAACGCTACGCTCCTCGGCCCCACGACCGACTTCAACGCCGACATCGTCTACGTGAACGGTTCCTTCATTCAGTGGCCGGAGGGTGTCCAGCGCTGAGGCGCTCGACCATCCTTGGATGAAGAGCCTCCGGGGTTTCGGCCCCGGGGGCTTTTTTCATGCGGATCGGGCCGAGGGGCCGCCCGGTCAGGCCTCGACTCGTGGCAGAAGCTCGACCCGGGCGTTCCAGCCCCCCTCGCCGGTCTCCACGGCCGCTCCCGAGACCTGAATCGGCCGGACGTCGACCTTCGGCAGCTGGATGGGGAGGTTGGCCGTGACGCGCCTCTCGTCGAACGCGAACCAGCGGGGCATCCGGAGCGCCCCTCCCTCTTCGCGTGCCGCCCTGAGGACGTCATGGACGAGCTCGACGAGGAGGGCGTCGTCGTCTCCCGCCGATGCCTGGACGGGGACGACCTGTCCCTCGTTCTTTCCCTCCGGGAGCGCTGCGCCATAGACGGCCTCGAGGACGCCGGCCAGGGTGTCCCTGAAAAGGCCCGCGCGGTCGGGGGAGCTCACCAGAAGCTGGATTTCGTCCGGACTCGTCTTCAGCTCGTACGGCACGGCGTGTCTCCTTCCGCGGCCGAAGATCTTAGCGCTGACGCCGTACCCGGAGACGGTCAGAATGAGGAGGTGAGCGACGCAGGCGTCTCCCCCCTGGCCGACCGCCTTCGCGACCGGATCGCTCGAGAAGGGCCGCTCCGGTTCGACGACTTCCAGGGCGCTGCGCTCTACGACGCGGCGGGCGGCTACTACGAGCGGCCCGGTCGCGTCGGCCGAAGCGGCGACTTCGTCACCGGGGCCTCGTGGCACCCGGCCTTCGCGCGGTGCCTCGCGCGGGCGACCACCCGCCTTGCCCGGGAGCTCGGAGAGGCGATCGACCTCGTCGACGTCGGTTGCGGAGAAGGGGAGCTTCTCTCGTTCCTGGACGAGACGGCGGCGGGCGCCGGCTGGCGGCTTCGTGGCGTGGAGGCCTCGGCTGAACGGCGAGCCGCCGCCCTCCGGCGAGTGCCAGGCGCCACGTTCCACTCCTCCAGCGACGAGCTCCCGGGAGGACTCACAGGGCTCGTCGTCGCTTACGAGCTGCTCGACGCCCTCCCCGTTCGCGCCCTCCGGGTGGAAGAGGAGGGCACGCTCTCCGAGCGACGCGTCGGTCTGGACGGGGAGGGCCGATTCACGTGGGTCGAGCAGCCCTGCCCCGACGGCTCCGAGATCCTCTCCGCGCTCGCGAGCCGGGGAGCGGCGCTGGAGCCGAATCAGCTTCTCGAGGTCCGCCCGGGGGCGGCGGCGCTCGTCCGGACGATCGCGTCCCGCCTCGACCGGGGGCTGCTCCTCTTCTTCGACTACGGGGCCCCGACGCGGGCCCTCTACGGCCCGGCGCGCCCGAACGGGACCCTCGAGGCGTTCCTGTCCCACCGCGTCTCGCGCGACGTCCTCACCGACCCGGGGAGCCGCGACATCACGGCCTGGGTCGACTTCGGGGAGGTCGAGGAGACGCTCCGCGCCGAAGGCTTCGTCGTCCGCGGGCTCGTCTCGCAGTCCCGTTTCCTCCTCGCGACCGGAGTCGCGGAGGAGCTCGCGCTCGCCCCGGGCGAGGCCGTCTCGGCGTCGATGGTCGCCGAGAGGAACGCCGTGGCCAAGCTCGTCAGCCCGGGAGGGATGGGGGAGTCGATCCGCGTTCTCGTCGCCGAACGCGAAACGGGACTCGGGAAGTCCTTGATTTCGAGCCCCTTGGTTTGACTTCGAGACATCCCGACCGGACAATCCGCCGCATGTGACGACGCGCACAAACCAGGGGCGGAAGCGCCCCCGGGGAGGCGCGCGCGCCGGGGGGCCGAGGCCGTGCAGAGCTACATTCCGATTCTCTTCTTCGCCGCGATCGCGGCGCTCTTCCCGATCGCCATCCTCGTCGTGATGGCGCTCCTGCGGGCCAAGGCGCCGAACCCGACGAAGCTGTCGCCCTACGAGTGCGGCATCGCGTCGGCGACCGATGCCCACGATCACCGGTTCTCGGTCCGGTACTACCTCATCGCCGTCCTCTTCGTCGTCTTCGACGTCGAGACGGTCTTCCTCTTCCCGTGGGCGGTCATGTACGACAAGCTCCTCCTGTTCGGGCTGATCGAGATGGCGGTCTTCCTCTACATCCTCGTGCTGGGATACGTCTACGTCTGGAAGAGGGGGGCGCTCTCGTGGGCCTGATCAAGGACCTGCCGGACAACGTCATCACGACCTCGGTCGACGCCCTGATCGGCTGGGGGCGCAAGAACTCCCTCTGGCCGCTGCAGTTCGGCCTCGCCTGCTGCGCCATCGAGATGATGGCCGTGACCGACAGCCGCCACGACATGGCGCGCTTCGGCGCCGAGGTCTTCCGCGGCTCGCCGCGTCAGGCCGACCTGATGCTCGTCGCCGGGACGGTCACGGAGAAGATGGCCCCCATCGTCCGCCGCCTCTACGACCAGATGGCCGATCCGAAGTGGGTGATCGCCATGGGCTCCTGCGCGACGTGCGGAGGCCCCTACCGGACCTACGCCGTGACCCAGGGAGTCGACCGGCTCATCCCCGTCGACGTCTATGTCCCGGGCTGCCCCCCGCGGCCCGAGGCGCTCCTCTACGGCCTCATGGAGCTGCAGAAGAAGATCTAGAAGTCGCGCACCCTCCGGCGCGCTTCGTGAACGGGCGAGCGCGATGAGCGAAG
>JAKLER010000246.1 GCA_022711615.1 Acidobacteriota bacterium | reverse complement strand
AGCGCCGGCCCCCTCCCGGAGCATCGAAGGAGACCCTGAGTGAGAAAGCTGTTCTTTGGACCCTCCGCGCTTTCCATCGTCATCGCGCTGGTTATTGCCACGAGTGCCGTCGCGCAGGAGGGCCCACGGCCCCCGAGGGAAGCCGAGCATCCCGATGGGGGGTTCGAAGGATGGGCGGAACCAGGTGACTGGGATTGGTATGTTGCCGGTGGCGGTGGAAAACCCGGCACTTGCACGAAATACGCATGCAAGGACTGCCTGCCAAATATCTACTTGCAGGTAGACGAGTGCGTCCTCGTCTCGAGAGCTAAGGCATGTGACTGTGATACAGTTCTGCCGAAGGGCGCGACGAAGACAGTTTGCCGACTCAAGGGCGTTTGCACCTGGGTGATCCGCGTCTGAGGGGGGCAAACACCGTGCTCGTGTCGATCCTGCTGAGCGTCTTGGTCGGGACCGAAGCCGGACAGGCCGAGCAGCGAGAGGAACCGCCGATCCGCGTCGAAGCCATCGGAAAGCTGGCCGACGATGCGCTCGCAGCTGCATTCCTCGAATTCTCGGACATGAACGCGAAGCAGCGATCGACTCGCATGACCGTGGCTCAGGCGGAACATGGCCTTCTTCCACCGGAGCACGGGGATACCTCATGGGCCGTGACCATCCAGGGAAAGGGACTCTTCGGAGAGGGTGGACTCGTTTGGAATCGCGAGCAGCGGGACTTGCGAATAAGGGTCTGGCCAGAGGCATTCCTCGTATCGGACGTGTCGCTGTCAGACCAAGCGGTCGCTCCGACCCTGGTTCGTGTACGAATCGAGCTCCCGGCCGGATCCGACGAGCGACCGTATGAGGAGGTCATCGATTGCCCGGTGACCAAAGGCAAACTGCGCTGTGCCATTCCGTGTGCGCGGATGAACCTGACGCTGCGCGTCCCAGGCTATGCGAGCGTTCGGCTGTGGGACGTCGTGCCTGAGCCGGGCCGGGAGGTCGACGCGAGAGCCCTTTCATTCGTGCCCGGCCCAGCCGTGTCGGGTTTCGTGAAGGCGCTGGAGCGAAATGGTCCGCCCTGCGTCGGTTGCCGCGTGAAGGTTCTATTGCCCAGGGCGGGCTCCGATTCAAGCGTCGAAGCCGGACCGGGTGGAACGAAGACGGTCGGTGCGTACACGGACTCACGGGGGTACTTCCAGGTGAGGCGACTAGCGCCCGGCGTGCTGCCTTTCAGAGTCGATGCCGCGGGATACGCGCCGCACAGGGACCAAGTGCGGCTCATCGGCGAGCAGGAATCGGAACTCGTTGAGCCGATCGTCCTTCGTCGTTCGAGCGAGGTGAGAATTAGAATCCGACCGGATCTTGGCCCCGACGGGCGGCCGTGGCAGGTGCAACTGCTGGAGCTTCGAGGAGACAGCTATATCAAGTTCGCGTCCTCAATGGTGACGCGAGACAAGCCTCTAGTCGCACAGTGTGCGACCGGCGTCGAGTACGCGCTAGAGGTGAAGTCGGCCGCCGGCGCAACCTGGCTCTTTGAGCCCGAAGTGAAGTTTGGGCAAGGCGTCACCGAGCGAACTGTCGACCTGCGGATCATCTCCATCGAGGGGCAGGTCACTATCGGAGACCGGCCGCTCCGGGCAGAAATACGCCTGGCGGCGAGGGATGGGGGCGCTTCGGTTCCCTTCCGGTCTGACGATGAAGGGCGCTTCGTCGCCAGCCTCCCCCCGGGGAAGGACTGGATCGCCCAGGTGAAGAGCGAAAGCCCCAAGGTCGTCCGTACGGTGCCACTCGAGACTTGCTGCAGCGACGGGTCCTTCGTCGAGATCGTGATCCCAGGCGATGGACGTGTATCGGGCCGCATAGTCGATGAGCGGAACGAGCCCGTTCCAGAGGCGATAGTGAGGTTCGTCCGCCAAGAACGGGATGGCGAGGCGCAGAGCCTGGAGGTTCACGGGGGACGCTTTGAGCTTCACGGACTAGCGGCGGGCCAGTACTACCTGTCGGCGGAGGGTAGCCGGTCCGGCAGTCAGCAAGTCCTTCAGAGCCGGGAGGTGACCGTGCTGGTGAGGGAGGCCGACGAGGAGGCTACCGATCCGGTGACCCTCGTCCTCAAGGACTCGAGGTCATTCCTGGGCCGGGTCGTGGCGCGAAGCACGGGAGCATCCCTGTCCGGAGTTCGCGTGGAGAGATCTTTCCCGAGCCTTCTGACTGGCTCCGTCCCCGCGGTGACGACAAGCGACTCCGAGGGGCGCTTCGAGGTGGAGATCCCAGTAGATGCGCCGAGGGCGTGTCTCTTCTTCTCGGGTCCGGGAGTCCCATCACAGTTGATCGGACTGAGCGGAACCGAAAGCGGGCGGGAAATTCCGCTGGACGATGTTGGTGGCCTACTCGTCGTCGAAATCGTGGAGACGCGGCAGCCGCCCTCTCGGCCGACCTGGCCTCTTCTGGTCCGTGACGACTGCCGAATCATGCCCCTGCAACTCGGGCGGGGCACGGAGCGCCCCGCGGAATCGGGCGGCGTGGCCCGGGTACACACGGCGCTCGTGGCGGACGGGCAATGGACCCTCTGCTCATTCGACCAGAAAGGGCTACTCGGATGGCCGACCGTCAAGCCCGGGCCGGGTTCGTGCCTCACCGGCGTCGTCTCCGCAGGCCAGCGGCTCGAGCTTTCGAGAGTGATCGACTAGCAGGCCGCTGAAAAGATCGGTCTTGGACCGTTGACAGAACGGCCACAGCGGGCCACCGTGTCGACGTGCGCGGAGACATCGAAAAGCAGCCCGATCTGATCGTCACGGTGAGCCCGGAGGACCTGGTTCCCCCGGATCACCGGCTTCGCAGTCGGGGCCGTGTCTACACTCGTGTATTGTGTGATCTGGGCAGGGATGCAATTCCGGGCGCACCTCGGTCTTCTTTCGGGCGCTTCTTAGCATCCCCACGATAGCCGGAATCCGGCCGAGGGTCGGGCGTGTCCAAGGCTCTCGAAGCGACGCGCGATCGACGCGCCGCTTCTCGCCCCGGCCGCGATCGCTCTCGGGCTCGTCCCCCTCGTCGCCTTCGCCCCGGTGCGTGACGCGGGGCGACCTCCCGAGGCGCCGAGCGCCGCCTACGGCCGGTTCGCGCCCTTCTTCCGTGACGCGGGCCGGGGTGCGCAATCGGGGAGGTCGGTCGCGTCGGCGGGCGCCGTCACGAGCCGATAGCCGATCCGGTAGATGTCGAGGCGGCCGACGTTGTCGTCGGGCCTGTGCGAGGAGAAATAGAGGACGCCGGGCTCGGCCGCGGTGGTCGAGGGACCGAGGTTCCAGCTCTTCTCGGCGTTGATCTCGGGGCCGAGGCGCCGGGGCGTGGCGTATCGCCCGTCGTGCCACGCCGCGAGCCAGAGGTCGGCGCCCTCCTGGTCCTTCGTCCGTCGCGTGAAGACGAGGCTGCGACCGTCGTCGAGATACGCGGCGTCGAAGTCCTCGCCAGGGCCGTTCACGGCCGGCAGCGGGAGGGGCTCGCGCCACACCCCGTCGACGAGCCGCGAGACGAAGAGGTCGTGAAGGCCCGCCCCGGGCCGACCGTCCGTCGCGAAGAGGAGCGTCGAGCCGTCGGGGCTGACGACGGGCGCCCACTCGTCGCCGGGCGAGTTCACGCGTGGGCCGAGGTTGCGCGCGGAGCCGTACCGGCCGGAAGAGGAGTCGAGCGGCGCGAACCAGAGGTCGTCCCCGCCGGAGCCCCCGGGGCGGTTGCTGAAGAAGTAGACGCCGCTTCCGTCGGGAGCGAACGAGGGGTCGAAGTCGTTCTGGGGCGAGCAGAAGGGGACGGCCGAGGGAGCGCTCGAGGCGGCGCCCTCCTTGCGGCTCTCCCAGAGGTCCCAGCCGCCAGGGCCGCCAGGCCGGTTCGTGGAGCCCCAGAGGATGCGGGTGCCGTCGGGGCTGAGGGCGAGCTTGACCTCGCTGAACTCCGAGGAGACCCGGCCCCGCGCGAAGACCTGGGCCGGGTCGGTGGAGCGAAGGAGCGCAGCCGGGGAGCCAGCGCGGACGGGGGAGACGGCGAGGGAGAGGATTGCGAGGGCCAGTAGCCGCTTCGTCACGGAGGGATTCTCCTCCCGAGCGGACCGCGCAACGCGCGCTGAAGGACCTACGGCTCGGCCGTCGGCGTCGCGCCGTCTCTCGCCTTCCGCCGGCTGCGGCGCCAGGCCTTGAGCTTCAGCCAGACCGTCTCGACGCGCGGGTGGCGCTGGCGCCAGCGGCGGACCTTGCGCTGGAACCATCGGCTCTCGACGTAGAGGATCAGCGCGCCGGCGACTCCGAAGGGCCACCCCTGGACGAACGGGATGAGGCCGCCGACGAGGCCGCCGACGAGGAGCGTCCAGCCGAGCGTGAGGAGCGCGAGGCGCACCAGACGGTGGCGGCGCTTCACGAGGCCGCGGAGGTTCGCGGGGGCCTCGATCACCTGCGCGTCGGGAAGCGTCCCTCGCGGGCCTCGCGGACGATCCGCTTCGCCTCGTCGGGGAAGTCGGCCTCGAGCATCCAGTCGAGGTAC
Organism: Acidobacteriota bacterium; assembly: GCA_022711615.1. GTDB lineage: Bacteria > Acidobacteriota > Thermoanaerobaculia > UBA5066 > UBA5066 > UBA5066. The sequence continues at coordinate 1,810 of JAKLER010000246.1, read as the reverse complement.
TCGGGGTTCTTCGCGGCGACGTCGGCGAGCGGCTGGCCGCGCTTGGCGCCGAAGTTGAAGACGGCGGCGCCGTCCCTCCAGACGAAGCGCTTGTCGGCGTCGACCCAGCGCCCCTCGAGGGGCGCCGTGAAGGCGGCGAGGGCGGCGATGTCGCGCGGGAGGTCGTCGTAGCGCGTCAGCTGGCCCGCGAGGACCTCCGCGGCGGCGATCGAGTCGGCGAGCGCGGAGTGGGCGCCCGCGTGGTCCCGCCCGACGAAGGCGCGGACGGCGGCCCCGAGGTCGCGCGGCTCCTTGCGGAAGTAGATGACCTGGGCGTCGACGACGCGGCGCCCCTCGAACGAGAACGGCACCTTGACCCGCTCGAGCTCGCGGCCGAGGAGCGGGATGTCGAATCCGCGAAGGTTGTAGCCGGCCAGGTCGCACCCCTCGAGGAACGCCGCGAGGCGCGGGCCGACCTCGGCGAGCGTGGGGCAGTCGGCGACGTCGGCGTCGGTGATCCCGTGGACGGCGGTCGCCTCGGAGGGGATCTTCACGCCCGGGTTGACGCGCGTCTCGAAGACGGAGACCTCCCCGTCGGGCGCGACCTTCACGGCGGCCACCTCGACGATCCGGTCGGTGAGGCGGTCGGGGCCCGTCGTCTCGAGGTCGAAGACGACGAGCGGGGCGCCGTCGCAGAGAGTTCGCAGGACCTCGAGGGCCCCGGGGGGGAGGATCTCGTTCACGCCGGGATCATCTCAGACGCGGGCGCCTCGAACGTGAAGGCGCCGTCCGGGTCGCCGGGAGGGCCCGCCCAGACGATCCGGACGGCGCGCAGGAGCGGCGGCGGGCCGGACGGGTCGCAGGCCGGGTCGTAGAGCGGGTCGTTGCGGAGAGCGTGGCCGATCGCGGCGAGGTGGACGCGCAGCTGGTGCATCCGCCCGGTCTCGGGCGTCAGCTCGAGGAGGGCGTCGTCGCCGCGCCGCTCGAGGAGGCGCCAGCGGGTGAGGGCGGGGCGTCCGGCGGGGTGCGCGGCGCAGCGGGCGGGCGGCGGGAGCGGCGGGATGCCGGAGAGCCCCTCGCCGCGAAGGAGCCGCGCGGCTCGGTCGGGGCCGTAGGCGGCGCGGACGGCGCGCCCGAGGAGCCACGGCTTGCCGGTGCGGTGCTCGAGGAGCGGGAGGTCGATCACCCCCTCGGCCGTCTCGGGGACGCCGCGCGCGAGCGCGAGGTAGCTCTTCGTCACGCGCGTCGGCCAGGCCGCGTGGGCCGCGCGAAGCGCTTCCTCGCCCCGCGCGAGGAGGAGGAGGCCGGAGGTGATCCGGTCGAGGCGGTGGACGAGGTGGAGGTCGTCGCCGAGCGCCTCGCGCGCCTCGGCGAGGAGGCTCCGGGGGCCGTGCGCGGCCTGCCCCGCCTCCTTGTCGAACGCGAGGTACGCCTCGGCCCCGGCCGGCACCGGGAGGGGGCGAAGCGTCACGCCGGTCGGCTGCGGAAGCGGAGCGCCGAGAGGACGACGGCGAGGCTCCCGGCGAGGTTCGCCGACATCCCGAGGATGATCTCGACGAGGCCGAAGCGGATGCCGTACGTCAGCCAGATGACCTGGCCGAGGAGGAAGAGGAGGTACGTCAGGAGCGACACGTCGTCGCTCGATCTCCGCTTCCAGATCCGGACCGCCTGGGGGACGTAGGCGGCGCCGCTCCCGACGCCGACCGCACCGACGAGGACCTTGAGGACGGAATCGAAGGTCTCCATGGGGCGGGGAGCCTAGCAGGGCGGCCGGCCCTACAATGGAGGCATGAGAGCGGGACCGCTCCTCGCCGCGTTCCTCCTCGCCGGG
>JAKLER010000245.1 GCA_022711615.1 Acidobacteriota bacterium | reverse complement strand
ACCTGGAGAAGAGGCTGAGGCAGTGGGAGACGGCCTAAGATCCCGCCTCCATGCCCGTTTTCCACGCTGGCCGCGATCGCGTCCGGCTCGAGGCGCCGGAGCCCGCCGTTCCCGAGCTCGCCGCGTCCCTCTGGCCTGAGGTCCCCGACGCCGACGCCCGCGCCGACGAGCTCCGCCTCCGGATCGAGGTGAGCGACGGTGCGGTCGAGGGCGACCCGGAGGAAGCGCTCCTCTGGGACGTGAGCGGCGACGAGACGCGCCTCCTCGCGCCGGGAATCGAGCTAACGGTCCGGCCGCGGGCGCGTCGCGCCTCGGCGACCGTGGCTCGCGCGCTCGTCTCCTCGCGCCCGGACCTCGTGACACGGCTCCTTCTCGAGGCGCCCGTGACCGCGATGAAGATGGTGATGATGCAGCTCCTCCACGCAGGCGCGGTCGTCGGCCCCGCGGGCGCCGTCGTCGTGCGCGGAGCGGCGGGGGCGGGCAAGTCGACTCTCGTGGCCGCCTGCCGCGCGGCCGGCCTCGGATTCCTCGGCGACGAGAGCCTCGTCGTCGACCGGGACGACGCCGACCGCCTCGAGGCGACGCTCCGCGACCTCGTCCTCACGCCGGAGTCCGCCCGCCTGCTCGGCCTCGAAGGGGCGTCGGTCCCGGCCTTCTCGGGCGGCGAGCGGAAGCGCCGCGTGCCGCTGCCGGAGCCGCTCGTGCCGGCCGACCGCCTCGCGCGCCGCGTGGCGACGCTGCTCCTCGGGCCGCGCGAGCCGGGCCCCGCGCGGCTCGTCCCGGTCGCGGGAGCCGCGTTCCTGGAGGCGTTCGCCGCCGGCGAGATCCCGCAGGAGCGGATGTACGGGGGAGATCCCGCGGCGATCGCCCGGGCGTGGGCCGGCCGGGAGACGTACTTTCTGACGGGAGCCGTCGACCTCGGGGGCGCCGTCGACCAGATCCGTGATCTGGTGCACGGGTTCGGCGCCCGCTGAATTCCTAGACTGCGTCTCAAAGAATGAGCGCAGCCGGACCCCCCGTCCTCCTCGCCCACTCCTGCTTCCTCACGCACGACCCGAAGCAGGTGAGGAAGATGCGTCCCTACTCGCCGCTCGCGACGCTCCTCGCCGCCTCGGTCGTCCGGCGCTCGGGGCGGGAGGTCGCCCTCTTCGACGCGATGCTCTCGGCGGGCGAGGAGGAGTTCGAGGCGGTCCTCGCGCGCGTCGCCCCGCGGGTCGTCGCGATCCTCGAGGACAACTTCAACTTCCTGACGAAGATGTGCACCCAGCGGAGCCGCGAGGCGTCCGTGCGGCTGATCCGGAGCGCGAAGGCGGCCGGCGCGCGCGTCGCCGTGAACGGGTCCGACGCTTCCGACGACCCGGCGTTCTACCTCGACGTCGGCGCCGACGCCGTGATCCTCGGCGAGACGGAGCGGACGATCGTCGAGCTCCTCGACGCGTGGGACCGCTCCCCCGACGCCGACCTGTCGGAGATCGCGGGCCTCGCGCTCCCCGCGGGCGCCGTCCGCGCGGCCGGCAGCGCCCCGACCCGGACCCCGCCGCGCCCCTTCGTCGCGGACCTCGACGCCCTTCCCCTCCCCGCGTGGGACCTGGTGGACGTGGAGCGCTACCGGAAGGCGTGGACGGAGGCGCACGGGCGCCTCTCGTGGAACATGGTGACGACCCGCGGCTGCCCCTACCGCTGCAACTGGTGCGCGAAGCCGCTCTACGGGGTCCGCTACGCGCAGCGGAGCCCGGAGCTGGTCGCCGCCGAGATGAAGCTCCTGAAGGAGACCGTCGGTCCCGACCACGTCTGGTTCGCGGACGACATCTTCGGCCTTTCCCACCGCTGGACGGAGCGGTTCGCGGAGGAGGTCCGGGAGCTCGACGCCTCCATCCCGTTCACGATCCAGTCCCGCGTCGACCTGATGTCGCCGACCGCGGTCGAGGCGCTCCGCCGCGCCGGGGCCGAGGAGGTCTGGATGGGGGTCGAGTCGGGGGCCCAGTCGATCCTCGACGCGATGGACAAGGGGACGACGATCGCCCAGGTGCGCGGGGCGACCCGCCGGCTGAAGGAGGCGGGCATCCGGGCCTCGTGGTTCCTCCAGCTCGGCTACCCCGGCGAGACGTGGGCCGAGATCCTCGCGACGCGCGAGCTCGTCCGCGAGGAGCGCCCCTCCGACGTCGGCGTCTCGGTCGCCTATCCCCTCCCCGGGACGGTCTTCTACGAGCGCGTGAAGAGCCAGCTCGGCGAGCGGTCGCACTGGAAGGACAGCGACGACCTCGACATGATGTTCGAGGGGACGTACTCGGCCCCGTTCTACAAGCGGGTCCGCGACCTCCTCCACGAGGAGGCCGCGCTCGGGGCGATCCCGCCGTCCGAGACGATCGGCCGGCGCCGCCGCAACCTCGACGCGGCGTGGCTCGCCGCGGAGCGCGACGAGCCGCGCTCGCGCACCGCCGGCGCCGCGCTCCCGACCCGGCAGCGGGGCTGACGGGCGGCCCTCGAGGCGAGCCGATGGCCGACCTGCTCCTTTCGCACGGCTACTTCCTCGCGGAGGACGAGAAGGAGCGGGCGGTCATGAAGCCCTACCCGCCGCTCGGCCTCCTCTCGCTCTCGGCCTACCTGAAGCGGGAGGGGTTCTCGGTCGAGGTCTTCGACTCGACGTTCGCGACGCGCGAGGCGCTCTGCGCGCGGCTCGACGAAGGGCCCGGCGTCCTCGGCCTCTACACGAACCTGATGACGCGCCCGCCCGTCCTCTCGATCACGGCCGCGGCGAAGGCGCGTGGCTGGACGGTCGTCCTCGGTGGCCCCGAGAGCGCGAACTACCCGGCCGAGTACCTCGCCGCCGGCGCCGACGTCGTCGTCCGGGGCGAGGGAGAGGAGACGCTCCGCGAGCTCCTTCCGGCGCTCGCCGCGCGAGGCCCTCACCAACTCGATGGGATCGCCGGCGTCGCCTTCCGCGACGAGGAGGGCGCCGTCGTCTCCGGCCCGCCGCGCGCGCAGGTCCGCTCGCTCGACACGCTCCCCTGGCCCGACCGCGAGGCGATCGACCACGGGCCGTACCTGGCGGCCTGGCGGGAGCGGCACGGCGAGGGAAGCGTCAACCTCATCACGGCGCGCGGCTGCGCCTACAAGTGCGACTGGTGCTCTCACGCCGTCTTCGGCAACACCCACCGGCGGCGCTCCCCGGCGAACGTCGCCGCCGAGGTGGAGTGGATCCGCGACCGCTACCGCCCCGAGCAGGTCTGGTACGCCGACGACGTCTTCACGATCTCGCACCGCTGGCTCTTCGAGTACGCCGCGGAGCTCGAGAAGCGCGGCCTGAAGTTCCCGTTCGAGACGATCTCGCGGGCCGACCGGATGGCGGACGAGGAGGTCCTCGCGACGCTCGCGCGCCTCGGCTGCCGACGGATCTGGATCGGCTCGGAGAGCGGGAGCCAGCGCCTCCTCGACGCGATGCGCCGCGGCGTGACGGTCGAGCAGGTGCGGTGGGCGACGCACGCCGCCCGGCGCCACGGCATCGAGGTCGGGATGTTCCTGATGTGGGGCTACGACGGCGAGACCGCCGAGGACGTCGAGGCGACCGTCGAGCACGTCCGCGCCTCGCTCCCCGACGTCTACTTCACGACGCTCGCCTACCCGATCATGGGGACCGGCTACTACGAGAAGGTGAAGGGGCGGGTCTCGCTCTCGCGGCCGTGGGCCGAAGGGGGCGACCGTGACCACGTCGTCGCGGGACGCGCGGGCCGCGACACCTACCGGCTCGCAGACCGCTGGCTCCGCGCCGCCGTCGAGTCGCGGCGGCTCGAGGAGAGGGCGCCGGAAGAGGCCCGCGCGCTCGCCGGCGAGGCGGAGGCGGCCCGAAGGGAATTCCTGTCTGCGTTCGCGGAGGGAGCCGCGTGATCGCCGCCGCGAGCCCCTTCGACGCCCTCGCCGCGACGTACGACGAGGACTTCACCCGGACCGACCTCGGCCGGCGCCTCCGATCGGCCGTCTGGCGCCACCTCGACGCGACGTTCGCGCCGGGCGCGCGGGTCCTGGAGCTCGGCTGCGGGACCGGGGAGGACGCGCTCCACCTCGCCTCGCGCGGCGTGAGGGTCGTCGCGACCGACGCCTCGGGAGAGATGGTCGCCGAGACCGTCCGGAAGGCGGGGGCGGCGAACCTCTCGCACCTCGTCGAGGCGCGCCGCGTCCCGTTCGAGGAGCTCGACGCCGCCGGGCCGTCGCTCGGCACGTTCGACGGCGCCTTCTCGAACTTCGGCGCGCTCAACTGCGCGGCCGCCCTCCCGCCCGTCGCCGAGGCGCTCGGACGCCTCCTCCCGTCCGGCGCGCCCCTCCTCCTCGTCGTCATGGGTCGGTGGGTGCCCTGGGAGTGGGCCTTCTACCTTCGCCGCGGCGACGGAGCCCGCGCGTTCCGCCGCTTACGGCGCGACGGGACCGTCTGGCGCGGACTGACCGTCCGCTACCCCTCTCCCGGCCGGCTCCTCCGGACGTTCTCACCCTGGTTCCTGCGGAGGAGGCTGGCGGCGCTCGGTGTCTTCCTGCCGCCGAGCTATGCCGCCTCCTCCGTTTCTCCGTCGACTCTCGCCCGCCTCGATCGCTGGGAGAGGCGGATCGAATCCGCGCCTCTCCTCCCGCGCCTCGCCGACCACACGCTCTTCGTCCTGGAGAGGCGATGACCGAGCTCGCCGCGGCGGCGCGGCCCGTCCCGTCGCGCGCGGAGGGGGCGCTCCTCCCCGCCGTCGACCCGGTCGTCTCGCTCCCGATCGTCACGCTCCTGCCCTTCTCGCGCTGCAACTGCCGGTGTGCGATGTGCGACATCTGGAAGGAGCGGAACGGCGCCGCGCTCTCGCGCCACGACGTCGAGCGGCTCCTCCCCGACCTCGCACGCCTCGGGACGCGTCGCGTCGTCCTCTCAGGCGGCGAGCCGCTGATGCATCCCGACCTCTTCGGCCTCGTCGCGCCGCTCCGGGAGGCGGGGATCGGTCTGACGCTCCTCTCCTCCGGCCTCCTCCTCGAGCGGCACGCGCCGGCGATCGCGGCGACGTTCGACGACGTCGTCGTGAGCCTCGACGGCCCGGCCGCGGTCCACGACGCGATCCGCGGCGTGCCGGGGGCGTTCGAGCGGATTCGCCGCGGCGTCCGCGCGCTCCGCGGCGGCGCTCCCGTCCCGGCGCTCTCGGGGCGCTGCACGGTCCAGCGGGAGAACCTCGCTGAGCTTCGCGCGACCGTCGCGGCCGCGCGCGACCTCGGCCTCGACAGGATCAGCTTCCTCGCGGCCGACACGACGAGCCCGGCGTTCGGCCGCGCTTCGGGATGGGAGGAGGCGAGCCGCCTCCGCGTCGTCCCCGACGCCGACGACCTCGCGCGGCTCGCCGCCGAGCTGGACCGGCTCGAGGAGGAGAACGGAGGCGACCTCGCCTCCGGCTTCGTCTCCGAGAGCGCGGCGAAGCTCCGCGCGCGCCTCCTCGCGCACTTCCGCGCCGTCGGCAGCGGCGCACCCTTCCCCGCCTCCTCGTGCAACGCGCCGTGGGTCTCGGCGGTCGTCGAGACCGACCTCTCCGTCCGCCCCTGCTTCTTCCATCCCGCCTACGGACGGCTCGGCGACGGCGGCCTCGCCGCGGTCCTGAACGGCGACCCGGCGCTCCGCTTCCGAGGCGCGCTCGACGTCGCTTCCGACCCCGTCTGCCTCCGCTGTCCCTGCCGCCTGAACCTGCGCGACCGCGCGGGAGGGACGACGTGAGCCGCCGCCGCGTCGTCCTCTACAACCCGCGGGCGGTCTTCTTCACGATGCCGCTCGGCCTCCTCGCCGTCGGCTCGCACCTCGACCGCTCGCGGTACGAGGTCGTCCTCGTCGACGGGCGGCTCGAGACGGACCCGGTCGCGGCCGTCCTGGCCGCGATCGGCGGAGACCACGGCCGCGAGGCGCCCTTCGTCCTCGGCGTCTCGGTCCTGACGGGGTCGCCGATCCAGGACGCGCTCGACGTCTCCCGCGCCGCGAAGGCGCGCCACCCGGAGCTGACGGTCGTCTGGGGCGGCTGGCACCCGTCGCTCTTCCCGGAGGGGTGCCTCGAGGAGCCGTCCGTCGACGTCACCGTCCAGGCGCAGGGCGAGGAGACGTTCGCGGAGATCGTCCGGCGGCTCGACGCGGGCGAGAGCCTCGAGGGGTGCGCCGGCTGCACCCACCGCGAGGAGGGCGGCGTGCCGCGGCGCGAGCCGCCGCGGCCCCTCGCGCCGCTCACGGACTTCGTGTCGCACGACTACGGCCTCCTGCCGGTCGAGCGCTTCTTCGCGCTCAAGGGGAAGCGGCAGCTCGACGTCGTCACGTCGCAGGGGTGCCGCTTCCGCTGCGCGTTCTGCGCCGACC
>JAKLER010000244.1 GCA_022711615.1 Acidobacteriota bacterium | reverse complement strand
GGCCGAGGCGCTCGCCGCGCTGGCGGCCGGCTGGCCGGACGGCGTCCGGCCCACGAGCGAGCAGGTCGGGAGCTGGAGTGCCTCCGAGACGCTCCTCTACCTCCAGAAGCTCCCGCGGCAGCTCCCTGCCGAGGAGTGCGCGGCGCTCGACGCGGCGTTCGGCCTCTCGGGGAAGGGGAACTACGAGCTCCTCGTCGAGTGGCTGACGATCGCGGCCGGGAGCGACTACGAGCCGGCCTTCGCGAGGATCCGGGAGGTCCTCTCGCGGGTCGGCCGGATGAAGTACCTGCGGCCGCTCTACGGCGCGCTCGCGGCGACACCGCGGACGCGCGCCCTCGCGCGCGAGATCTTCGCGGCGGCGAGCCCGACCTACCACGCGCTCTCGCGGCGGGTCGTCGCGGGGGTGATCGAGAAGTACCCGGCGTAGGGGCGGGTGGCCTTCACGAAGAGCGGGGCGAGGCGGCTCCTCGTCCCGCTCCTCCTCGCCCTCCTCGTCTACGCGTTCTGGTCGACGCTCGCCGTCTGGCCGCTCCGGCTCTTCGTCGTCCTTCTCCACGAGGTCTCGCACGGCCTCGCAGCGGTCCTGACGGGCGGCCGGATCGTCTCGATCGAGCTCTCCCCGCGCGAGGGGGGGCTCTGCACGACCGCGGGAGGCTGGCCCTTCCTCATCTCCTCCGCGGGCTACCTCGGGAGCGCGCTCTTCGGGGCGCTCTTCCTCCTCCTCGGCGTGCGCGGCCGGCCGCGCACGCACCGCGTCGCGACGGGCGTTCTCGGCGCCGCGCTCCTCCTCCTGACGCTCGTCTGGGTGCGGAGCGCGTTCGGCTTCGTCTACGGCCTCGCCGCGGGGGTCCTTCTCCTCGGCGTGGCGCGCTGGCTCCCCGAGGGGGCCTCGAGCTTCGTTCTCCGCCTCCTCGGCGTCACGAGCCTCCTCTACGCGCCGTGGGACATCACGTCGGACCTGATCCTCCGCTCGGTGCCGGCGAGCGACGCCTCGGCCCTCTCCCGGATGACCGGCATCCCGGCGCTCGCCTGGGGGGTCCTCTGGCTCGCCGCGTCGGTCTGGATCGCCTGGCGCGCCGTCCGCGGGATCGGAGGGAGGGGCTGAGCCGGCGCCGCGCCATATCATCGAGGACTGTGATCGCGCCCCCGGGAGCCCGGCAGGAATGACGCCCGTCGCGGGCTCGCGGCTCGGGCCCTACGAGGTCGTCGCCCCGATCGGCCGCGGCGGCATGGGCGAGGTCTTCCGAGCCCGCGATACGCGGATCGGGCGGGAGGTCGCCCTCAAGGTCCTCTCCGGGACCGCCTGCGCCGACGAGGAACGCTTCCGTCGTTTCGAGCTCGAGGCCCGCGCGGCAGGCGCGCTCAGCCACCCGAACGTCGTCGTCCTCCACGACGTCGGGACGGAGGCCGGCACTCCGTACCTCGTCTCCGAGCTCCTCCACGGCGAGACGCTCGCGGACCGCCTGCGCCGAGGGGCGATCGCCCCGCGACGGGCGGTGGAGATCGCGATCGACGTCGCCTCGGCGCTCGCGGCCGCCTACGAGAAGGGGATCGTCCACCGCGACCTGAAGCCCGAGAACGTCTTCCTCACGGCGGACGGCCAGACGAAGGTCCTCGACTTCGGCCTCGCGAAGCTGCTCGGGGACGGGCCGCCGGGCGGGAAGGGCGGGACCCCCGCTCCGGAGACGCGCTCGGACGTCGTCGTCGGCACGGCGGGCTACATGGCCCCCGAGCAGGTGCGCGGCGAGGAGCTCGACGGTCGAGCCGACATCTTCGCCCTCGGCACCTGTCTCTACGAGATGCTTTCGGGGCACCGCGCCTTCGGCGCCGGGTCCGCGGTCGAGACGATGGCCGCGATCCTCCTCTCGGAGCCCCCCGACCTGACCACGCTCCGGCAGGGGATCCCGCGCCAGCTGGATCGAATCGTCGGACGGTGCCTCGAGAAGCAGCGGGGCGCGCGCTTCCAGTCGGCGCGGGACCTCGCCTTCGCGCTCGAGTCGCTCGACATCGCCTCCCTTCCGTCCGAGCCCGGACGGGCCGGGGCGACGCGGCGCCTGCGGGGCCGGGGCGGGCGCCGCCGGTTCCTCGGCCCCGCGCTGCTCGTCGCCGCCGGGGCCGCCGCGGGGGTCCTCGGAGCGCTCGCGCTGAGGGGACCGGCAGCGGATCCGCCCGCCGCGCTCCGGACGCTGACCCACTCCGGAGTCGACGCAGAGCCTGCGGCCTCCCCCGACGGCGGGCTCGTGGCGTTCACCTCACGGCGCGGCGGCCGCTCGCGGATCTGGCTGAAGCAGGTCCGCGGCGAGGGGGAGACGGCCCTGACGGCCGGGCCGGGCGACTCCTTCCCGAGGTTCTTCCCCGACGGAGAGTCGCTCCTTTTCACGCGCACGGACGGGAGCGCGGGGCCGTCCCTCTTCCGGGTCCCGCTCTTCGGCGGCGCCGAGCGCCGCCTCTTCGGCGCCGCCGAGTCGGGAGACGTCTCGCCCGACGGTGCGGAGGTGGCGTTCCTTCGGCTGCTGCGGCCGGCCGATCGCGTCACGGCCCTCCTCCTCGGCCCCGCCTCCGGGGGCGAGGCGCGGGAGCTGGCCCGCTTCGACACCGTCGTGGCGAGCCCGCGGTTCTCGCCGGACGGCCGGACGATCGCCCTCTCGGAGGAGGGGAGCGCGCAGAGCGGCGTGGCGGGGTCGATCGTCCTCGTCGGACGCGACGGACGGGTCCGGAGGCTCCCGCTGCCGCTCGCTGCGCGCCAGCCGACGGCGGTCGCCTGGCTCGGCTCCGGCCGGGAGCTCCTCGCGGGGGTCTTCGACGCGAGCGTCCCTCACGCTCGGACGGTCGGGCTCCGCGTGCTCCGGATGCCCGCCACGGGCGGCGCAGCGCAGGTCGTCGCCTGGTGGCCCTCGGCCGGGCGGACGCTCGACGTCCTCGCCGAGGGACGGGTCGTCTTCGATTCGGTCGCGACGCGCGAGAGCCTCTACGAGGTCCCGATCGGGAGGGGCGGACCGGTCCGCTGGCTGACGCACGGCACGTCGACGGACCGGCAGCCGGTCTACTCGCCGGACGGGAAGCGGATCCTCTTCTCCTCGGATCGCTCGGGCCAGCTCGACCTCTGGGTTCTGGAGCGCGAGACCGGCGCGCTCCGGCGTGTGACGGACGACCCGGCCCAGGACTGGGACCCGGCCTTCAGCCCGGACGGGCGACGAATCCTCTGGAGCTCGGACCGGTCGGGCCGTTTCGAGGTCTGGACCTCGAACGTCGACGGGACCGAGGCGCGAAGGCTCACGCGAGGCGAGGCGGACGCCGAGAACCCCGTTCTGACCCCCGACGGCGGGACGCTCCTCTGGGGCTCGCTCGAGCGGGGGCGGGGCGGCATCTGGCGCGCACGCGCGGACGGGTCGGGGGCGGCGCCGCTCGTCAGAGGGCAGGCGCTCCAGCTCCCCGAGGTCTCTCCGGACGGCCGCTGGGTCGCGTTCCGGGAAGGGATCGGCACCGGGCCGCGGGCGATCCGCGTCGTCCGCCTCGCGGACGGCGCCGAGGTGGCTTCCGTCGTCCTCGCCGAGGTCGTGGACGCGGTGACGGCGGGGGAGTCGGGCCGGCCGAGGTGGATGCCCGACGGCCGCCTCGCCTTCGTCGGTGTCGACGAGCAGGGGCTGACCGGCATCTTTGCGCAGGAGATCGTCGCAGGCGCCGACACGACGGCGACCCGTCGCCGGCTCGGGGGATTCGACCCGACGCTCGCCGCCGAGTCGTTCGCGATCTCGCCGGACGGCGCTGCTCTGATCGTCGCGGCGCGCGAGAGCCTGTCGAGCGTCGTCCTCGCCGAGCCCGTCGCCGGCGCCCCGAAGCCTCGCCGCCCCTGAAGAAACCGGACCCCCGGGTTCCCCTACTGCCCGACGGGCTCGTCGACGAGGTCCTCGACGTCGATCTCGGGCTCGGGGGGGAGCTTCGCGAGCTCGGCCTGCACGAGCGCCTTGTGCTCCACCTCGTCGCCCTGGAGCTCCGTGAAGAGCGCCTTCACGTCGGGGTCGCTGAGGAACGGGAGGGCGGCGGTGAAGTAGTCGTGCGCCTTGATCTCCGACTCGAGGGCGACCTCGAGGGCCTTGCGGGGGGACATGAAGGCGCGCGCCTTGTCGTACTCGGGGGCTTCGACGTCCCAGAGCATCGAGCGGCTCATCCGGGTCGGGGCGTCCCCGAAGAAGACCTTCCGCCGTGCGGCGAGCTCGGCCCCGTGCTTCGCCTCGTTCTCGGCCATGAATCGGTAGAACTTCGCCGCGTCCGCCGTGTGGTGGACCTCCATCTGCTCGGCGAACTCCTCGTAGCGCTCCTGCGCCTCGTCCTCGATCAGGATCGCGAGGTCGAGGGCGTCCTTCAGGTCGAGACGTGCGAAATCGACGCTTCGGCTCATCGGCTCACTCCCGGAGCCGCTCCGGCGGCTCCAACCGCGCGGATCTTAGCCCGCCGGACGCGGCGGACGCATCGTAAGATGGCCGGTCGATGGACGAGGAGAGCCTGATCCCGCTCCTCGCGCGGAGCCTGCGCCGGAACGCGAAGCTCCCCGCCTTCTCCGACTTCCCCGGGCCGGCGATGACCTACGACGACGTCGCGGTCCGCATCGCGCGCTACCACGCCGCGTTCCGCGAGCTGCACGTGAAGCCGGGGACGAAGGTCGGGCTGCTCGGACGCAACTCGGCGGGCTGGGCGACGGCCTGGCTGGCGGTCGTCACCTGCGGGGCGGTCGCGGTCCCGATCCTGCCGGACTTCCGAGAGGAGGACGTCCACCACATCCTGAACCACTCCGAGGCGGCTCTGCTCCTGACGACCGACGCGTTCTTCGAGCGCCTCGACCCCGAGAAGACGCCGGGCGTGAAGGCCGTTCTCTCCACGAAGGACCTCTCGCCCCTCTTCCTCCGGCGCGAGGGGGCGGCCGGCGCTCTCCGGAAGGCCGACGCCGCGGCGCGCTCCGCCGCGCCGCCGAGCGTCCCGGACGCGTTCGCGAGCGCCGGACCGGAGGACCTCGCCTCCATCGTCTACACCTCCGGGACGACCGGCTTCTCCAAGGGCGTCATGCTCCCGCACCGGAGCCTGCTGCGGAACGTCCTCTACGCGCAGAGGCACATGCCGCTCGAGGCGGGCGACGCCGTCGTCTCGTTCCTCCCGCTCGCCCACGCGTTCGGGTGCGCGTTCGAGTTCCTCTTCCCCTTCTCCGTCGGCTGCCGGATCGCGTTCCTCGACAAGACGCCGTCCCCGCAGGTCATCCTGAAGGCCTTCGCCACCGAGAAGCCGCGGCTCGTCCTGACGGTCCCGCTCGTCCTCGAGAAGATCTACGCCCGCAGGGTGAGGCCGTTCCTCGAGAAGCCCGCCGTGCGGCTTCTCACGCGCCTCCCGGCGCTCCGCCGGAAGGTGGATGCCCTCCTGCTCCGCAAGCTCGTCGACGCCTTCGGCGGCCGGGTCCTCGAGGTCGTCGTCGGCGGCGCCGCCCTGAACCCGGCGGTGGAGGAGTTCCTCCTCCGGATCGGCTTCCCGGTCACGGTCGGGTACGGGATGACCGAGTGCGGCCCGCTCATCTCCTACTCCGGCTGGCGCGAGCACCGCCCGCAGGGCGTGGGGCGCGCCGTCGACGGCCTCGAGCTCGTCGTCGACTCTCCCGACCCGGCGCGGGTGCCGGGGGAGGTGAAGGTCCGCGGCCCGTACGTCATGGCCGGCTACTACAAGAGCCCCGAGGCGACTCGAGAGGTCCTCGGCGAGGATGGCTGGCTCCGGACCGGGGACCTCGGTCTGCTCGACACCGACGGCTCCCTTTCCCTGAAGGGGCGGTCGAAGACGATGTTCCTCGGGGCCACCGGACAGAACGTCTACCCGGAGGAGATCGAGGCCCGCCTGAATGCGCTTCCGCTCGTTGCGGAGTCGCTCGTCGTCGAGCGGGATCACCGCCTCCACGCCCTCGTCTACCCCGACCTCGAGGCGGCCGACGCCGCGCACGTGGGGCACGACGGGATCCTGCGGGAGATGGAGAAGAACCGGCAGAAGCTGAATGCGAAGCTCCCGCCGTTCTGCCAGGTCGCCTCAATCGAGGTGGTGCCCGAGGAGCTCCAGAAGACCCCGACGAAGAAGATCAAGCGCTTCCTCTACGCGGGCCGGGCGGGCTGACCCCGGGTCTGCTCTAATTCGCGCTCATGGCAGACGCGAAGGCCGAGACCCGCCGGCTGGCGGTGGACCTGGGGCTTCCCGAGGGGAGCGTCCACGTCGAGATGGACGTGCCGACGGGGGAGGTGCCGATGGAAGGGCTCCTCCCGGCGCTCCGGACGACCGCCGACGCGTTCGTCGCGTTCGGGGCCGCCCTCTCCGCGCGGGACGGGAAGCCCGTCTCCTGCGCGAAGGGCTGCGGGGCCTGCTGCC
>JAKLER010000243.1 GCA_022711615.1 Acidobacteriota bacterium | reverse complement strand
GCAGCGCTTCCCGGCGAGTCCCGCCGCGCTCGACCGCGCCGAGGCGCGCCTCCTGACGCGCGCCTCCTTCGACGACCTCCTGGCGCGGAGGCCCGGCGAGGCGAAGCGCCGGGCCGTCGTCGACGCCGCGCTCCTCGCGTCGCGCCGCGACGCCGTCCTGTTCGCCGACGATTCCCGCCGGAGCCGCTTCCTCGACACGCTCGTGAAGAACGGCGAGCTCGAGTCGCTCCTTCGCCGCCTCGAGGAGGTCCCCGGGAAGACTCCCGTCGAGGACCTCCTCCTGCGCGACGGCTGGGCGCGCCTCTCGCGATTCGAGCGCGCGGTCCCGTTTGCCGAAGCTCTCTGCGAGGCCTACCCGGGAAGCGCGGCACACGCCGCCGCGGCGATCGCCCTCGAGCGGTCCCTGTCGGCTCTTTCGTCAGACCGCGCGGCCGCCGCCGGGCGGATCGCGGTCCGAGCCGCGGCCGCCGCGTCCGACCCGTCGCCATTCCTGACGCCGATCGGCGAGATGTGGCAGGACCTCGAGCGGCCCGAGCCGGCCGGTCACGCGTTCCGCGAGGTGCTCGCCGCCTCCCCTCGGAACCCCGACACCATCCTCGAGGTCGCGACCGCGTTCTGGGACTACGGCCGCTTCGCCGAGGCGTGGCAGGTCCTCGACGAGGGGCGGAAGCGGCTCGGCCGCCCCGGGCTCCACGCGTTCGAGGCGGGCGTCCTCAAGGAGGAGCTCCGCGACCGCGACGGCGCGCTCGCGGAGTACGTCGCGGCGCTCTCCGGCGAGTGGGACGCCGGCGCTCGCGCCCGAAGGCGCCTCGCCCGTCTCGCCGGTCGGCCCGTCGTCCGGGACCTCCTCCTCGCCCGGATCGACCGGCTCGCCCCCGGAGTCCCCGCGGACGAGTCCGCCCTCGCGTCGTACCTCCCCCTCGCGACTCTCTCCCCGGCAGAGACGTCCGAGTGGGACGACTGGATGGACCTGCCGCGCGACCCGGTCGGCCGGGCGGAGCGCGCGGAAAAGCGCGAAACGGCGCGCCCCTCCGAGGAGACGGGCGCCGCCGTCGTCGGCGCCGCGATCTGGCGGAAGGCTCGGGAGATGGCGCCCCGCGCCTCCTCGCCCCAGCTTCTCGCCGCCCTGCGGACCTGGTCGTCGAGCGTCGCCGACGCCCGGTGGGCCGGCTCCGAGGGAGCGACGACGCTCGAGGGGCTCCTCCTCGAGCGCGAGGCCGCGCTGCTCCCGAGCGAGGAGGCGCGGATTCCGAAGGAAGCCGCCCGCATCGACTGGCTTCTCGCCCGCGGCCGCGCCGAGGAGGCCACGGCCGCCTGGGCGAAGCTCCTCCCGCGCGTCGAGGCTCTCCCCGACGGCGCGACGAAGATCCGCGCCCTTGCAGCGCGCGCCCGCTTCCTCGAATTCGCCGGAGGCGACGCGGCCGGCGCGTGGCGCGACGCCGTCCGCCGATTCCCCTGGTCGCTCGGCCTCGTGGAGGACCAGGTCGCCTTCTGCCTCCGGACGGGCCGCGGCGCCGAAGGGCTCGACGCCCTCGAGTCGGCCGCCTCACGCGCCGCGGCCGGGCATCGCGAGCCGCTCACGCGGCGGCTCGTGGCTGCCGCGCTCGAGAGGAAGGACCTGCCCCGCGCCCGCCGCGCCGTCGAGCGCCTCCTCGCGTACGACCTCGACCCGTCCGCCCGAGTCGACGCCCTCGCGCTCTCCGTCCGCCTCGCCTTCCGCGAGGGGGCGGGCGTCGACCCGTTCGCCCTCGCGAAGTCCGAGGCGCCGAAGCTTCCGGAGGCCCTGCGGCCGGACCTCTGGGCCGCGCTCGCCGCGGGCGCCCGCGACGAAGGGCGGCTCGCGACCGGGGTCGACCTCTACGTCGAGGCGCTCAACCGGCGCACCGACCGGGAGTGGCTCGCGGCGGCCTGCCGCCTCGCCGTCCGCGCCGGGAAGGCCGACGATCTCCTCGCCTTCTTCCGTGCGCAGCGGAAGAGGAGCCCGCGCGACGTCCGCTGGGCCGTCGCCGTCCGCGAGGTCCTGACGTTCCGCGGCGACCTCGAGGGCGCCACGGCCGCTGCGCGCGAGGCGATCTCGATCGCCCCGGAGAGGGAGGAGCTCTACGCCGAGACCGTCGCTCTCCTCGAGCGCCAGGGGCGCTTCCGCGACGCGGCCGACGTCCTCGCCGGCCGGGCGAAGAGCCGCCCCGCAGACGAGTCGATCGCCTCGTGGCGCGCGGCTCTCCACGTCCGGGCGGGCGACGTGCCGGGGGCGCTCGCCGTCGAGCGGGCCGCGATCGCCGCCGTCCGTGCCGCGGGCGGCGACGAGGGGGACGCCCTCGCCGCCCGGCAGACGGCCCGCGCGGCCCGCCGCTTCCTGCGGCTCGGCCGCGCGAACGCGGCCTGGGATCTCGCCGCGCCCGGCGGCGACCCGGCGCGCTGCGGCGAGGTGCCGCTCGAGCACGCCGAGAGGACCGAGATCGCCCTCCGCGCCGGAGCGTTCCCGAAGCTCTTCGGGCGCTGGGCGGCGGACGACGCGTTCCTCGAGGAGAGCGCGTGGCCCTTCTCCCGCAACGCCCTCCCCGAGCAGAGGGAGGCGGCCGAGAAGGAGATCCTCGCCCGCGTCTTCCTCGACGGAGGCCGCGTCGACGAGCGCGCTCTCACGCGCCTCCACGCGTGGGCCGAGTCGGCGGGGATCCGCCGCCTGAACGAGGCGCTCGCGCGGAGGCTGCTCGCCGCGGTCCCGCCGGCGAAGGCGTTCTGGGGAGCGGACCCGCCGGCCGACTTCGTCGCGAGCCTCGACCCGATCGAGCGATACACGACGAAGGACGGCGCGTCCCGCCTCCGCCTCGTCCGCACCGACTTCCACGCCGAGTGGATCCGCCACCTCGTCGC
Source organism: Acidobacteriota bacterium (assembly GCA_022711615.1). Lineage (GTDB taxonomy): Bacteria > Acidobacteriota > Thermoanaerobaculia > UBA5066 > UBA5066 > UBA5066. Next base: position 3,543 of record JAKLER010000243.1, on the reverse strand, counting down.
GCGCGACGACCTCGCGTCGCTCCGCCCGGCGCTCGTGCCGCTCGTCGACGAGCTGCACGCGAAGGTGACCGGCCCGGCCCCCGTCACGAAGGCGCTTCCCTGGGCCGGCGCGTTCCCCGTCGAGGCGTTCGCGCGCCTCGCCGCGCTTCCCGAGAACGCCTCGTGGAAGAGGGCGGTCGAGACCTGGCTTTCCTCGTACGGCGTGCACCAGCGCTTCCTCGCGGCCACGGGCCGCTCCTTCGGCGAGAAGGCGCTCCTGCCGCTCCTGACGGACGGCGCGCGCCGAGCCTGGTTCGTCCGCGGCGGGCCGCCGACCAGCCCCGGCCCGGAGGCAGCGGGCGCGCGGACCGCCCGCAACGCCGCCGTCGACCGGGCTGCCGACGCCCTCTGGCAGCTCGTCTCGGGAGAAGGGGGCGCCGGCGCGAGCGCCGACGTCGCGAGACTCCGCGGCCCCCGCACCGTCGGCGAGCTCCTCGGGAAGGACCCGCGCTTCGTCTGGAGCGAGCTGGCCCCGACGCCGGGCGACCGCGGCGACGACCTCGTCACGGGTTCCGGCGTCGACGCGGGCCGCGTCCCGGCGCGGATCTGGGGCACGACCCCCGCGGCACCGTGGTACGTCCTCGAGAGCCTCGCGCGCCTTCGCGAGCGAGGCGGGGACGCTCCCCTCGTCCCGCTCGAATCCGCTTCTCGCGGAGGCGAGGCCCTTCGCGCCTCCGTCGCGGTGAGGACCGCCCAGGCCCTCGGCGACCTTCCGCTCGCGCTCTCTCTCGACGAGGCGTGGTTCACCGACCTCTCGCGGGCCGAGCGGCTCGACCGCCGGCTTCGGCTCCTCGTCGCCGCGGGAGGTGCCGCCGGGAAGTCCCGGGCCGACGGCCTCCTGCGCGAGGAAGTCCGCTCCCGGCAGGCGAAGGCCTCCGAGCCCCTCTTCCGCGCCTGGGAGAGAAGCGCCGCCGCGCTCGGCCTGACGCCCCCGCTCGCGAGCCTCGACCCGTCCGTTCCGGTCGAATCCGGCCTCCTCGCGCTCCTCTGCGACCGGGAAGGGCCCGCCGCCGTCGCTTCGCTGAAGCCCGCGGACCGGGCGGAGTACCGGGGAAGCCTCGGCGGCCGTTGGAGCGCCCGCGTCGGGTCGCTCTCTCCCGACCGGCTCGACCACTTCCTTCGCGAGGTCTGGGTGAACGACGGGGCGCCCTTCCCGCTCCGCGCCGCCTCGAGGCTCGACGACCCGCTGCGGGCCGCCGCCCCGCTCCTCGCCCGCCTCGACGCGCCGTATCGGGCGGAGGGCCTCGCCGCCCTTCGCGCGTGGCCCGACACCCGTCGGCTGGAGTCGCTCGCGAAGAAGGCCGGGCTTCTCGGTCCGGACCTCGACCTCCTCCTCCTCGACGCGGACCTTCGGCGCGGCGACGACGCCTCGGCGATCGGCCGGCTCACGGCCCTCCTCGAGGTCCCCTCCGCGTTCGTTTCCCCGCCGTCGTGGGACGGGCCGGGCTCCGACGCGCTCCTCTCCTTCGACGAGGCGCCGCCCCGCGCCGAGACCGCATCGCCCCTCCTGCGGGCCTTCCGCCTCGTCCGGGACACCGGACGCCCCGACGCGCTCCGGCAGGCCGTGGCGCTCCTCTCCCCGAAGGTCGAGGAGCGGCTCGCCGCTTCGGCCGCGCCCGCGGCGGTCTGGGAGCTCGCGTTCGAGCTGACGCCGGCCCCCGGCCGCGCCGCGCGGCTCGAGGAGCTCGAGCGCAGCTGGGCGCGGGGCGAGTGGGGCGACCGGCGAGAGTTCGTCTCCGTCGTCGGCCTCCTCGCGGGGGTCGACCGCCCGGCGGCGATCCGCTGGTTCCGCCGTCTCCCCGACCCGGCGTACTTCTCCGAGGTCCGCGATCGCTCCGACCTCCTCGTCGCGATGCACGACGCGAACGGCGCGCGCGGCGAGTGGGTCGCCGCGCGCGCCCGGCTCGCGCTCACCGAGGAGCAGGAGCTGGCCGCCTTCGACGCGTGGCGCTCTCTCGGCGGCGGCGCCTCCTCCGCCCCGACGTGGTGGACGACGGCGCGCGCGTTCTGGGAGAAGGACCCCGCCACCCTCGCGACGTGGGGAGGCGAGCTCGCGCGGCACCTCGTCGATCACCCGTACGACCGCCATTCCGCGCGCGTCGTCACCCGCAGCCTGGCTCCCGCCCCGGCCCGCCTCGTCGCCCCCGCGACGCTCGCCTCCGGCGGGGCCGACGAGGCCGCCGCCGGCTGGCGCGTGGCGCGCGCCGAGCTCTCCCGCGACGTCCGCGCGGCCCGCGCGGCGCTCCGCTCCACCTGGTTCGACGCCGACGAGCTTCGCGGCCGGGATCGTCCCGACGCGGAGGTCGACGGGCTCCTCGCCGACCTCGCCCGGATCGGGGCCGCCACGGGCGAGGAGGGGCTCGCCGAGCGCGCCCTCTCCGCCCTGGAGGACCGGCGATCCCCCTCGGTTCCCGCCCTTCGGACCGAGATCGAAGCGCTTCGGCTCGCCGCCGCGCCGAGGCCGGAGCCCTTCCTCGGAGGGAGCGGCCGCCCGGTCGTCCGCCTCCTTCCCAAGGACCTGACCTGGGACCTCTACGCCCGGGTCCTGAACGCGGAGGACGTCCCGTGAAGCCGACCCTGTTCCTCGTCCCCCTCCTCCTCTCGCTCCCGCTCGCCGCGGCCGAGCCGCTCCTTCCGCTCCCGGAGGCGCCCGTCGTCGTCGTCTCCACCGACCCGGCCGCCCTCGACCGCGCCCTCGCCGGAGGGTTCCGACGCGCCCTCTCGGGGACGCTCCCGGAGGACGATCCGGTGGCGAGAGGCCTTCGGCAGACGCGCGTCGGCGGCAAGCTCGACGACCAGCGCGCGCTCCTCGCGGCCGACCTCCCCCTCTCGTGGACCGAGATCGCCGCGACGAAGCCGACGGCCCTCGGCCTCGCGCTCCTCTCGGCAGGCGACCTCGAGGCGGTCCTCGCCCTCCGGACGCCGCTCGCGCAGCTCCCCTTCGCGCTCCCCGCCGGAGAGGCTCGGAGCCGCAACGGCGTGCCGTACGCGTTCGTCGCCCGCGGCGCGGGCGACGAGCGGACCCTCGACAGGCGGATGGGCCTCGCCTGGGCGCGCCTCGACGGCACGCTGATCGTCGCGACGAGCGAACGCGCGCTGCACCTCGCCCTCGACCGCGCCGCCGCGGGGAAGGGCTTCGGGGCGTTCCTGCCGGGACTCGTCTCCGCGCGTCTCGACCTCGCCGCCCTACGCGCCGACCGCTACTTCCGCCGCGAGTTCCTCTTCGCGGAGGGGGTCCGCGGCACCGACCGCGGCATCCTGCTCTGCGCGATGCGCGCGGAAGACGGGCGGCTCGTCGAGGTGCGCGAAGGGGAGAGCGCCTCCACGCCCGCGGCGCCGCGCTGGAGCCTCGACGGCCGGGGCGTCGCCGCGGCCGGATGGGAGGCCGACGGAGGGCGCTTCCCCGCGGCGCTCCGCCGGGGGCTCCTCGAGCCGCTCCCCGCGCCGTCCGAGCGGCCCCGGCTCGCGCGCCGCCCGCTCCCCGACCCCGGCGCGGCGCAGGGC
>JAKLER010000242.1 GCA_022711615.1 Acidobacteriota bacterium | reverse complement strand
GCCCCCCCGGGCACCACGCCGGGGCCGACTTCATGGGGGGCTACTGCTTCCTGAACAACGCCGCCGTCGCCGCCGAGGCGCTCCTGCTCCGCGGCAGCGCGCGCGTCGCCATTCTCGACGTCGACTACCACCACGGCAACGGGACGCAGAGCCTCTTCTACGGCCGGCCCGACGTCTTCTTCGCGAGCCTCCACGCCGACCCGCGCTTCGAGTACCCGTTCTACCTCGGCCATGCCGACGAGACGGGCGAGGGCGCCGGAGAGGGCTTCAACCTGAACCTCCCGCTCCCGGCCGGAACGCGCGGGCCGGAGTGGCTCGCCGCCCTGGAGACGGCCTGCGCCCGCGCGACGGCGGCCGGCGCGGACGCCCTCGTCGTCTCGCTCGGCCTCGACACGTTCGCCGGAGATCCGCTGACGAAGTTCGCCCTCGAGCGGGACGACTTCCGTCGCCTCGGAAAGCGCCTCGCGAGGCTCGGCCTCCCGACCGTCCTCGTCCTCGAAGGGGGTTACGCGGCCGCCGAGCTCGGCGCGAACGCGGGGAGCGTCCTCGAGGGGTTCGAGGGCGCCTGACGGACGGCGGCGGTGCGGGCGGCCCGCCGGTGCACGGCTGCCGGACGCCGCATCGAGTCGGCGGGACCTCCGGCCCGTGGACCCCGGCGCGTCCGGGGCGCTACGCTCCCGCCGTGCACTCCGACCTCGCCTCGACGCTCGCGGACTCCCGCTCCGCGACGACCCGGTGGCTCGCGCTCGTCGAGCCTCTCTCCTCCACCCAGGCGAACTGGCGCCCCGCTCCGGACCGCTGGTCCATCGCGCAGGTGCTCGACCACCTCGCCGCGACGACCGGCCCCCTGGCCCCGGTCCTCCTCGAGGCCGGCGCGAAGGCGCGCTCCGCGGGCCGCTTCTCCGACGGCCCGTTCCGGTACGGGCCGCTCGCCCGCTGGCTCCTCCGGTCGCTGGCCCCTGCCGGCGCGCGGCCCCTCCCCGCGCCGAAGCTCTATCGGCCCTCGGCCTCGGCGCTCGACCTCGCCGAGGTGACCCGGCGTTTCCTCGAGGCCCAGCGCGCGTTCGAGAGCGCGGCGGAGTCGGCCGAGGGGCTCGACCTCGCCCGGGTCCGCGTTCCCTCTCCGGCCCTTCGCCTCTTCCGGCTTCCGCTCGGCGTCTGGTGCCTCTCCACCGCGGCGCACACCCTCCGCCACCTCGCCCAGGCCGAGCGGGTCCGCGCCGACTCCCGCTTTCCGGAAGATCGCCCGGATCGGGGTCAGGCGTGAGGTCGAGTCGTGCTGGAAACACGACACGATTTCACGCCTGACCCCGGCCGTCGGGGGCATCCGACTTAGGATCGCGGTCCATGAGCAGCGTTCGCCCGGTCTCCGGGACCTACAGTCTTCATTTCGCTCCCTACATCGCGCTCGTGACCGAGCCCGACGTCCTCGCCGTCCTCGAGACACAGGGGGCGGCGTTCGAGCCGGCACTGCGCCGCCTCCCGGCCGCGGCGGCGCGCGCCCGCTACGCCGAGGGGAAGTGGAGCGTCGCCCAGGTCGTCGGGCACGTCGTCGACTGTGAGCGGGTGTTCGGCTACCGGGCGCTCGCGACCGCCCGCGGCGAGAAGGCGGCCCTGCCGAGCTTCGACGAGGACGCCTACGCCGCCGCGGCCGGGCACGACGACTGCCCCCTGGTCGAGCTGCTCGACGAGCTCGCGGCGCTTCGGCGAAGCCACGTCCTGATGTTCCGCCACCTCGACGGCGCCGCCTGGGACCGCCTCGGCCTCGTGGGGGGGCACCCGAACGCCGCCCGCGCCTGGGCGTTCGTCATGGCGGGACACCTCCGCCACCACGCGAACGTCCTCCGAGAGCGCTACGGCGTCGCGGTCGAGGCGTGAGCGGAGCGTCTAACCCCGGGGAGCTCGCGCATCGGCGCTCCGCGATGACCGTCGTCCTCGAGAGCCGCCCCGCGACCGCACCCGCCCGGACCCGGAGGCCGTGGAACGCATGAAGCACCTGCCGAACCTCTTCGAGAACAACCGCGCCTGGGCCGACGGCCTCCGCCGGGACGACCCGGAGTTCTTCACGCGCCTCTGCCGCCAGCAGGCGCCTCCCTACTTCTGGATCGGCTGCTCCGACAGCCGCGTCCCGGCCAACGAGATCGTCGGGCTCCTGCCGGGCGAGCTCTTCGTCCACCGGAACGTCGCGAACCTCGTCGTCCAGAGCGACCTGAACGCCCTCTCCGCGCTTCAGTTCGCCGTCGACGTCCTGCGCGTGAAGCACGTCGTCGTCTGCGGGCACTACGGCTGCGGCGGCGTCCTCGCGGCGCTCCGGGGAGAGCGGCACGGCCTCGTCGACAACTGGCTCCGCCACGTCGCCGACGTCCGGGAGAAGCACGACGCGCAGCTCGGCAGGCTGGGCCCGGAGCGCGCGGTGCGCGACCGGCTCTGCGAGCTGAACGTCGTCGAGCAGGTCCGGAACGTCGCCTCGACGACCGTCGTCCGCGACGCCTGGGCGCGCGGCCAGGAGCTCTCGCTCCACGGCTGGGTCTACGCCCTCGAGGACGGCCTCCTGCGCGACCTCGGCGTCTCGGCGAAGGGGGAGGCGGAGCTGGCCGAGGCGTACGCGCGCGCCGTGGCGGGGCGGCCCGACGGCGTCGCTCCGCCGGCCGGGGAGCGGGGCCCCTGAGGGTCCGTCAGTAGTACTCGGCCAGGGCGAGCGTCCTCTCCGTTCCGTCGGCGAGGGTGAAGCGGACTTTCGTTCCCGCCGGCGCCTCGGACCAGCGGACCTCCGTCCGCCACGACTCGGGCCCCGCCGGCTCTCCGTCGAGCGCCGTGACACGCTCGCCTTCCTTCCACCCTGTCGCCGCGGCGGGGCTTCCCGGCGCGACGTGCTCGACGACGAGAGCCCCGTCGGCCCAGTCCAGGTCGAGACCGGTCTTGTCCTTCGGGAACGGCGCGGCGAGACCCGGTCCCGGCTCGAGCCAGAGTGCGGAGCGCGCGTAGTCGAAGAGGACCCGGAAGCGGGCGAGGATTCCCGCGCCCAGGTTCCCCTCCTGCCGCTTCGTGTCGAAGGCGCCGCCGACGTCCGTCGTCTGGAAGGTCGCCGGCACGTTCCGCAGGTCGTAGCCGGCGACGGAGACCGAGCGGAGCGTCGCGAGCTTCGAGAGTGTGGCGCCGCCGACGCCGCCGCCTCGCCTCTCGGAGACCGGGCGCCCTTCGAGGAGGCGACGCGCGTCGGCGTAGTGCCGGAAGACCGAGAGCGCGCCCCCCTGCCCCGTGTCGAGCCCGACGACGACCGGCGCATCCCCCTCGATCGAGATCCGGAGGCTCTTGTGCCCGTCCTCGGCCGGGAGGAGGTCGACCTTCCGGCCGGGGCCCGCGTATCGGAACGACGCCGCGTCGTGGAGGCGCAGGCGCGACCCGGGGTAGTCCAGGTCGACGACGAGGGCGTGGAAGAGCTCCTTGCCGAGGATGACGGGAAGCGGCCGCCCGAGCCTTCGCCCGACGTCGGAGAGGTCGATGACGGCGGCCGAGATCGGGGCGATCTCGACTCCGGCGACCTTCAGCGTCAGCCCGGCGACGAGCCCCGCGCCCACGTTCCCGCCCGTGCCGCGCGCCTCGAGCTCCCCCTCGGGGCGCAGCTTCAGCTTCTCCGCGAGCGCCCGGTCGACGACGGTCATCCCGGCCCCGGAATCGAGGACGACGTCGGTGGCTACGCCGTTCAGCTCTCCTGCCAGGTAGACGTATCGCTTCCGGTAGAGGTCCACCGGGACCCAGTCCGTCGTCGTCCGGCCCGTCGGGAGGCGGACGAGCGACCCGGCCGGGGCCGGCGGGGAGAAGAGCGTGTCGTCGAGCCCGCGGTTCCCGGCGATGGTCTCCCACGTCAGGCTCTGCGCCTGGCGGGCGGTCTCCCCCTCGATCTCCTGCCGGGCCGCGATGCGAAGCCCGTTCACGACCCGGACGTCCGAGGAGGTCGTCCAGGTCGTCCGGCCGTCCACGATGCTCCTCTCGTACCTCGACTCCCCCGTCGCCGGGTCGACGAGGACGTCGCAGACGTCGCCGTCGGGGTAGGTGAAGCGAAGGACCGACCACGTGCGTCCACCGCGCGTCTCGGTCCCGGCCACGCTCGTGACGACGCCGTCCCCGCGCAGGTGACGTCCGAAGGTCCGGCCGAGCGTTCGCCGCAGCCGTGTCACTTTTTCGCGACCCATCGGCTCGATCTGCCCGCTCGCGTTTCGCTCCCACCCGTCCTCTCCCGAGAGGACCTCGACGCTTCGGAGGACCTTCAAGTCGACCTCCGTCCGTTGGCGATCGTCTCGCCGCGCCCTGACCGAGAGGCTGCCGGAGAGGCCGGCGACACGAATCGTCCCGTCGAGGGAGAGGTCGCGGAGACCGTCCAGGGCCTCCCGCCCGCCGAGCCACGCGACGTGCTTCTCGACGAGGGCCGCGGCGTCGGTCGGAACGGCCGGTGCCGCGGGCGCCGCCGTTTGACCGGAGAGGCGCCCCGGGACGAGCAGCTGCGCGAGGGAGAGGACGAGGGCCGAGAGGGGTCGACGTGCGCTGCGGATCATTCGGGTTCTCCGGGCTCCGTCACCCCGTCGCCCCGTCCGGTCCGCTCCTTCAGCTGCCGCAGCCCGGGCGGCCGGCTCGAGAGGAGGGAGATCCCGACGAGGGCGTCGGAGTCGGTGAGCGAGTCGCGGGCCTTCCACGCGGTGTGGAGGAGCTCCATGGCGACATGGTTGTGGTGGAGGCAGGACAGGAACGTGCTCCGGCTCCAGACCGCCTGGTGGACGGCCTCGAGCGCGGGGTCGAAGAGGGCGAGCAGGTGCTCCTCGGCGTCGACGACGAGGGAGAGCTGCTGGCCGGGCCACTCGGTCAAAGCTCTTCGGAAGTCGGGCTCGACGACCTCCGCGACGCCCGGCAGGTCCCTGCGGCCGTAGGTCTTCACGACGACCCGGACACCCCGGGAGGCGGCCGCCTCGAGCTCGGGCGCGAGAAGGGCGAGCGGCCCCGGAAAGAGGTCCGCCAGGACGATCTCGCAGGCCCTCCCGAGCATCGCGCGGGCACGCTCGAGGACCTGGTCGCGAGCGCGGAGGGTGTAGACCCTCTCGTCGGCCGTCGACGAGGATCGCCGGGCGAGCGCGGCCCGGGCCGCCTCGCGCTTCTCCCGCGCCCGCCGATCGAGACCCGCCAGCAGCTCCTCGGGCGGCACCGCCCTTATCAACCGGTTCCCCCCCTCGTCGACCTGGACCGCCCCCTGCTGCACGAGGGAGGCGATCGCCTTGTAGGTGTTCGCCGTCGGCTTCCCGATCGCATGGCTGATCCGGTAGCCGGTTGCCGCCTCCCCTGGGACGAGGAACGCGTAGACGAGCGCCTCGATCTCGGAAAACCCGAGTGCCTGGAGTGCATTCGTGACAGACTCGTCAATATTAGTAGTCATTACAACTACTAAATGGTGGGGCGATCGCGGCGGCTTGTCAAGGGGCGACCGGCCGGCGAAGCGCTGTCGCGACCCGAATTCCGTCGGTCGGACGATCCGTCGTTCAGCGCAGGACGAGGGGCACGAGGAGAAGGACGCCGGCCGGGATGACGACGCAGGCGACGAGGTTCAGCCGAAAGCCGGCCCGGACCATCTGCGTGACCGGGACCAGCCCCGAGCCGTAGACGATCGCGTTCGGCGGCGTGGCGACCGGCAGCATGAACGCCATGCTGCAGCCGAGCGCGCAGCCGAGCGACGGCTCCAGGGGCGAGACGCCGGCCGCCTGAGCGCTCGCGATCGCGAGGGGAACCAGCATCGTGGCGGCGGCGGTGTTCGACGTCACCTCGGTGAAGAAGATCGAGAAGACGCTGAAGACGATCGTCAGGCCCGTCAGGGTCGAGACGCCCGTCGCTCCGACGAGGCCATTCCCGAGCGCCTCGGAGAGTCCCGTCCGGAACATCGCGGCGCCGAGGGAGAGCCCTCCGCCGAACAAGAGGAGCGTCCCCCAGTCGATCTTCGCCGCCTCGTTCCAGCCCATCGCCCGGCCGCGGCCCGCGCCGCCCGGCAGGACGAAGAGGAGGCTCGCGCCGAGGACGGCCACGGCTCCCTCGGGCAGCGCACGACCGAGGGAGAGAGCGACGGGGTGCTCCGCGCCGAGGACGAGCGCGAGGAGCCCGGGTCCGATCCAGCAGGCAACGGTCGCGAGAACGGCCACGGCGACGCTCCGCTCCCCCGCGGCCCAGGGCCGCTTCGCTTCGGGCTCCGCCGCCACGGGAAGCGGCGGTCCGGGCGCTCCCTCTCTCGTCCTCAGGACGAGCGCCGTACCCGCGACCATCGCGAGGAGGATCGGCAGCGCGACGAGGAGCCAGGGGACGAAGCCGACGCGGATCCCGGCGAGCGCCGAGAGCTGCCCGATCGCGACGAGGTTCGGCGGCGACCCGACGGGCGTCCCGATTCCCCCG
>JAKLER010000241.1 GCA_022711615.1 Acidobacteriota bacterium | reverse complement strand
CCTCCTGCGGGAGATCCGTCGTCCCGGCCTGCCGGTAACGGCGCACCCCGTCGTTGAGGAGGACGAGCCGCCGACGCGCCGCGAGGGAGAGCTGCGCGACGCGGTCGCCCTGTCGCACGTCGCCCTGTGTCAGCTCTGCGAGCCGGTCGAGCTGGATGGCGAGGACCGTCCGCGCCGCCTCGAGCGGGGCGAGCGACGTCGCGCCCCGCGCCAGGAGGAACCGCCGCTGGGCGGCCTCGGCCGCGCCGAGCGTCGCTTCGACCCGCGCCAGCTCCGTCAGGATCAGACCGGACCGGCTCGCCTCCCGGTGTCCCTCGACGAGGCGATCGAGGTGCCCGACCGTCAGGACGGCGTTCGCGGCGAGCGCGGCGATGGCCACGCCGAGGACGACCCGTTCCTTGCGCGCGAGGATGCGCATGGAAAGATCTTCTCCCGGACGGCAGGAATTTCAACGTTCTCGGACGAGCAGCGTCGACGGAAGCGCGCTCTCTCGCGGCCAACGAGGCCCGCAGGGCGGCTGTCCGCGCGGTTGCGAGGCGAGGCGCGGGCGCGTCCTCCATCGACTGGCAGAAGGTTTGCTCCGATGGGTGCAGGGCCGTGAGCCCTCGAGGAGGTGGTCGAGGCGGACGAACCCGATCCGACACGAAAGCGACAGTGGGAGGGGCCTCGGTACCGGAACCCCCCCGGGACGAGGCCCACAAAGCCAGCAGGCGAGATCGGATGAGGCCCGCAGGAGCGGCGCCGGACCGTCGCCTGCGGGTCCCCGAGGTCCTTCCCGCTTTTCCCCGACGCGGCGGCGCCCTCCCCGGGCGCCGCCCGTACCCTCTTCAATCCTCCCCGTCGTCCCGGCCGCGCCGTGCAGCTGTTCCGCCGGGCTCAGCGCGGAGCGGGCGGCGAGCCCGGCTCGTGCCAGGCGACCGGGTCGTCGACGGGCTCGAGGTGCGTGAGGACCGAGGCGCGCGGCAGAAGAGCCCGCACCTCCCGTTCGATCTCCTCGCAGAGGTCGTGGCCGCGCTGGACGGTCCATTGCCCGGGGACGAGGACGTGCATGTCGACGAAACGGACCGGACCCGACTGCCTCGTCCTCACGGCGTGGAGCTCGACGCCGTTGTCCCGGTAGCGTGCGAGGAGGGCCTCGAGCAAGGCCTTCTCGGTCTCGGGAATGGTTCGGTCGAGGAGTCCCTGGGCCGTCTCGAGGAGGATTCTCCCCGCCATCCAGACGATGTTCGTCGCCACGCCGAGGGCGACGATCGGGTCGAGGAGATGCCAGCCCGTCAGCTCGACGAGGGCGACGCCCGCGAGGACTCCGGCCGACGTCCAGACGTCGGTCATCAGGTGGTGGGAGTCGGATCGGAGCGCGATCGAGTCGAGCCGCCGGCCGGCGCGGAAGAGGACGAAGGCGACGCCGCCGTTGACCGCGGCGGCCACCGTCGAGACGCCGATGCCCAGCCAGGCCTGCTCGATGGGGCGCGGGTCGGCGATCCGCTCCCAGGCCGTGAGCGCGATCGCGACGGAAGCGCCGAGGATCGCGAGGCCCTCGAACGCCGAAGCGAGGTACTCCGCCTTCGCGTGTCCGAACTGATGCTCCGCGTCGGGGGGCGCCGCGGCGAAACGAAGGGCCCAGAGCGCGACGACGGCGGCGAGGAGGTTGACGACGGACTCGACGGCGTCCGAGAGAAGGCCCACCGAGCCGGTGACCTTCCACGCGACCGTCTTCAGGCTGATCGTGGCGAGCGCCGCGGCGATGGAGAGGAGCGCGTAGCGCTGGGCGCCGCCACCGGGAGCGTGCGAAGGGCCGCTCACGCCGGAAGCCTACTCCTCCCGCCGGGCCGGAGGACGATCAGCCCGACGCCGGCGAGGAGGATCGCCGCTCCCGCGAGGAACGGCGGTCGGAGCGGCTGCCCCTCGAGGACGAATGCCCAGAGGTTCGCGAGCGGCGGGTTCAGGAAGATGAAGGCGGCCGCCTCGCCCGCGGGGAGCCTCTTCAACGCCCAGAGGAACGAGACCCACGCGAGGAGCGTGCAGGGGACGGCGAGGTAGAGCGCGGCGCCGAGCGCCCCCGGGCTGGAGGCCAGCTTCGCGGCCGTGGAGGGGCGCGCGAACGCCAGGAGCGGGAGGCTCCCGGCGAAGAGGAGCGCGTACGACGTGTCGATCGGGTCCGCCTCGGCGGGGAGCCTCCGTCCGAGGACCGCGTAGAACGCCCAGGAGAGGGGGGCGAGCGCGAGGAGGAGGGCGCTCGACAGGTAGGGCCAGTCGACGCTCTTGTCCGTGCCGTAGCGGATCACGACGAAGACGCCGGCGAGCGCGAGGGCGAGGCCGGCGACGTGCCGCCGGCCGAACGGCTCGCCGAGGACGACGCGCGCGAGGACGGCGGTGAAGACCGGGTTGAGCGCGATGATGAGCGCCGCCGTTCCGCTCGGGACCGTCTTCATCCCGTGGAAGAAGAAGACGTTGTAGACGGGGACCGAGAGGAGGCCCATCGCGACGACCGTGGGCCACGCCGCGCGCGGGATCCGGAGCGGTCGGCGCGTGGCGAGGTACGCGCCGGCGCCGAGGAGCACCGGGACGAAGCGCGCCGCGAGGGCCTCCCCGAGGCCGAGCTCCTGGCGCAGGCGCGCCGCCGCCAGGAACGAGAACGACCAGACGAGGACCGTCAGGGCGAGGACGAGGTGGGCCAAGGGAGGCGGAGTATCGCACCGGCGCGTTCCGTCCGGCCCCTCGCCGATAATCGCCGGCCGTGCGCGAGATGGCTCTCTCCGCCTTCTTCTTCGCCGTCATGGCGGCGGGAGCGAAGCTGCTCGACGGGAGGGTCCCGCCCCAGGAGGTGATCCTCGTCCGGGGCGTCCTGAACGCGCTCTTCATGCTCTGGCTGCTCCGCAGGCGCGGCCTCTCGTGGCGCCCGCGCCGACCGGGGCTCCTCGTCCTGCGCGGCGCCCTCGGGCACTTCGCCCTCTCCTGCTACTTCTGGTCCGTTTCCCGGCAGCCGCTCGCGACGGCGGTCCTCCTCCAGCAGGTCCACCCCGTCTTCACGGCGGTCCTCGCCGCGTGGTTCCTGTCGGAGAAGCCGGGGAAGCGCTTCGTGCCGGCGTTCCTCCTCGCGGCGTCCGGCGTCGCGCTCCTCGTGCCGAGGGGAGCGGCGGAGGCGGGGGCCGCGTCCTCGTCCGTCGCGCCCCTCGTCGTCGGCCTACTCGGCGCCCTCCTCTCCGCGGCGGCCTACGTCACCGTCCGCGACGCGTCCCGCACCGAGCACGAGGAGACGATCGTCCTCTGGTTTCCCCTGACGTCGATCCCGCTCGCGACGGTCGGAACGCTCGTCGAGGGGCCCGCGATTCCGACGCCGGCGGAGTGGGGGTGGCTCGTCTTCATCGCCGCGGCCGGCCAGCTCGGCCAGCTCTTCCTCACGCGCGGCCTCGCGAGAGTTCCCGCCGGGAGGGCGACGCTCGCGAACCCGCTCACCGTCGTCTTCGGCGCGCTCCTCGGCTGGATCGCGTTCGCCGAGCCGCTCTCCCTCGCGACGCTCGCCGGCGGAGCGGCGATCGTCGCCGCGGTCCTCCTGGCGGGGAGCGGAAAGCCCTCCGGCGCCGACGCGGCGCGAGAGGCGCCTCCGTCGCCGGGCCCCCCTCCGTCGCCAGGAGCCTAAACTCGCCCGGATGTCGCGTTCCCTCCGTCGTCTCGGCGGGCTCTCCGCGGTCCTCCTCCTCCTCCTCGTGGCGGCCGTCTTCGCGATGTCCGCGCTCCGGGTCGGGTTCTCGGGGACCGAGGCCGAGACGGCGGCGGCGCGCGCCGCCGCGGAAGCGGCCGGCGTCCCGCTCGATTCGTGGAAGACGCTCGTCGTCGCCTCCTCGGGAAGCGTCGGCGCTCCCGCGGCGAAGGCCTGGGAGGTCTTCTCTCGTCTCGAGGAGTGGCCGCTCTGGTCGGCGCCCCTCCACCTCGGGGCGCGCTGGACCGGCGAGCCGGGCTTCCGGGTCGCCGGCGGCTTCGAGCAGGTCCTCGCGCTCGGCTTCCCGCTCGGGACCGTGCGGGCCCGGGAGTTCGTCACGCGCCTGACGCCCGGCCGCGAGGTGACGTGGTGCCGCGACGAGGCCGGGATCGTCTCCTGTCACGTCTGGCGCTTCACGCCGGTCACGCCGACGCGGACGTTCGTCGTGAACGTCGAGGTCCTCCACGGCAGGCCGGTCGGCCTCTTCGCGCCTCTCGTCCAGTCGCGCTGGAGCCGCCTCTTCCAGGGCGCCGTCTCGGGACTCGCCCGCCGGGCCGAGGGAGAGGCGGAAAGGGCCGCCGCCGCCCCGTGACGGTCGCGGCGATTCGGGAAGGCTTCGAGACGGCCGACCGGGAGAAGCGCTTCGTCGCGCTCTCCTCCGTCCTGGCGGCCGTCTTCCTGACGGGAATGAAGGTCGCCGTCGGCGTCTCGACAGGCTCGATCGGCATCCTCGCCGAGGCGGCCCACTCGTCGCTCGACCTCGTCGCCGCGGTCGTGACGCTCTGGGCCGTCCGGGCCGCGGGGCGCCCCGCCGACCCGGAGCACACCTACGGGCACGGGAAGATCGAGAACCTCTCGGCGCTCTTCGAGACCGCGCTGCTCCTCCTGACCTGCCTCTGGATCGTCTACGAGGCGATCGAGCGTCTCTTCTTCCACCCGGCGCACGTCGAGCCGACCGCCTGGGCCTTCGCCGTGATGGCGATCTCGATCGTCGTCGACGTCTCGCGCTCGCGGGCGCTCGCGCGCACCGCGAAGAAGTACGGGAGCCGGGCGCTCGAGGCGGACGCGCTCCACTTCTCGACCGACGTCTGGTCCTCGGCCGTCGTCCTCCTGGGGCTCGCCCTCGTCGTCGTCTCCCAGCGGACGGGCGTCGCCTGGCTCGCGAAGGCCGACGCCGTCGCCGCGCTCGTGGTGGCGGCGATCGTCGTCGCCCTCTCGCTGAACCTCGGGAAGAAGTCGATCGACGACCTCGTCGACGCGGTCCCGGTCGGCCTCCGGGAGCGGCTCGTGGCCGCGGCGCGCGTCCCGGGCGTCGTCGACGTCCCGGCGCTTCGCGTCCGCCGGACGGGGCCCCACGCCTTCGTCGACGCGACTCTGACCGTCGGCCGCCACCTCGCGCTGGAGCGCGCGCACGAGATTTCCGACGCCGCGGAGGCGGCGCTGAAGGGGCTCCTCCCCGGCGTCGACGTCGTCGCGCACGTCGAACCGGTCTCCGAAGGGAGCGAGGGGCTCCTGGCCACGACACGCCTCCTCGCCGCGAGGCACGGGCTCGGCGCCCACGCGATCCGGACGCACGCGACGGACGGAAGCGTCTCGATGGAGCTGCACCTGGAGGTGGACGAGCGCCTGACCGTCCGGGAGGCCCACGCGGTCGTCTCCGAGTTCGAGGAGAACCTCCGCCGCGCGGCGCCCGAGGTCGCGCACGTCGTCAGCCACATCGAGCCCGTGGGGGAGACGACGGCCGCGCGGCGCACGACGCCCGCCGACGACGCCCCGGTCCGATCCGAGCTCGAGCGGCTGCGGATCGAGAGGGGACCGTCGTTCCGGCCGGAAGGGCTCGCGGTTCGTCGCGGCGAGGACGGGCTCTTCGTCTCCTTCTCGCTTCCGGTGCCGGCCGACCTGCCCGTCGGGGAGGCCCACGCCCTCTCCGACGAGGTCGAGCGGAGCTTGAAGCGCCGGCTCGGCGGAGGCCGGGTCGTCATCCACGTCGAGCCGCGGGAGGTCTGAGCCGGCGGCGCGGCCGGCGGGGCCGGCCGGCTACTCCGGACCGGCCAGGTAGGTCGCGAACCAGCGGACGACCTCGACCGTCGCGCGGACGCGGCTCGAGGTCTTCCGAAAGCCGTGTCCCTCGTCGGGAAAGACGACCCAGCGCGTCGGCACGCCGCGACGGTCCAGGCTCCGGACGAGGCGCTCCGCATCTCCGACGGGGCAGATCGTGTCGTTCGCGCCGTGCAGGACGAGCGTCGGCGTCGTGACGTGCTCGAGTCGGCGGGCCGGCGAGAGCGTGGCGAGGAGCAGGGGGTCCGTCTCCGGGTCGCCGTACTCCGCCTTCGAGGCCGCCGCGAGCCATGGCTCGGTGCTCCGCAGGAAGGAGGGGAGGTCGGCGAAACCGGCGAGGGTGGCGGCGGCGGCAAAGCGATCGGGAAACGCGGCGAGGGCGGCCATCGCCAGGTAGCCGCCGCCGGAGACCCCGAGGACCCCGACCCTCTTCGGGTCGGCCAGGCCCGAGGAGACGGCCCAGTCCACGCAGGCGGCGACGTCCTCGATCGCGTCGCGGCGGAGGGGGCCGTCGTCGAGGCTCGCGAACCGCCGGCCGGAGCCGGCGCTTCCGCGGACGTTCGGCGCGAGGACGGAGATCCCCTCGGCGACGAGGGCCTGGACGTCGGCGGGGAAGGCCTGCGGCCCGGAGGCCTCCGGACCGCCGTGAAGCGACAGGACGAGCGGCCCCGGTCCGGAGGCTCCCCGCGGCCGATAGA
>JAKLER010000240.1 GCA_022711615.1 Acidobacteriota bacterium | reverse complement strand
CCTCCGAACGCGCCCGCGCCGACGGCCAGGAGCGTCAGGACGGGGACGTCCCACGGGTTCGTGGCACGGAGCGCGCCGAGCGCGAGGGCGCCGACCGCGAGGAGCGCGCCCCGGCCGAGCCGCGACGCCGGGGCTGCATCCGCGAGCGAGAGCGCGAACGCCAGGAGCAGGAGGCCGATCGGCAGCGCCATGGCGTGCGCGTGGAGGTCCCCGAAGAGGTACGTGAAGAACGGGAACTCGGTGATCTCGTTGCCGGAGCCGGCCACGGCCGGGACGAGGCGCGTCGCGTTCCAGTACCACTCCTCCCCGCGGATCGGGAGCGGGGCGCCCGCGAACGCGCGCATCGCTCCGGTCGCCACCGCGACGGGCCCGGCGGTTCCGGCCGCGCCTCCGCCGAGCTCGGCGAACGCGTGAAGGAGGAGGCGCAGCTGCCCGAGGTTCCCGAGGAGGACGAGGGCCGCGGCGGAGAGGAGGCCGGCGAAGAAAGGCGCGCCGGCCGGCCTCTCCTCTCCACGCGCCGCAGCGCTCCTCACGAGCGAGGCGCCGAGGGCGAACGCGGCGGTCCCGGAGAGGGCGAAGAACGTCGGGACGGCGAGGTTGTAGGCGAGCCCCGGGACGAGGCCGAGGAGGCGCGCCGGGACGGCCGCGAGAAGGTAGCCGAAGTCGTAGTAGTTGAGCGTCCCTCCCGCGAACCACGGGTGCTGCGCGGGGAGCTCCGAAGTCCGCAGGAGCGTGTTCAGGAAGGCGAGCGCCATCGGCTTCTCGCCGCCGAGGGACGGATGCCAGAGGTCGGGGTTGCCCCACCGCAGGAAGAGCCCGAGCGCGAAGAGGAGCTGGAAGACCCCCTCGGTCGCGAGGAAGGTCCGCCGCTCGCGCCGCAGCGCCTCGCCGAGCGCGGCGCGCGTTCGCCACGCCGTCGCAGCGCCCGCGGCGGCGAGGACCGCGAGCGCCACGCCGAGCCCGTTCCGCCCGAACGGGACGACCCGAAGCGCGGCGAGGACGAACGCGAGCCACCCGACGGCGAGCAGGCCGACGAGGCGCGCCGCGGCGAACGCCGCCGCCGGATGCCGGCCGAACGCCGCGAACGTGAGCGGCAGCGCGGCCGCCGCGAGGAGGCCGAGGAGGAGGAGCCACGTGGCGACGGCCAGGGCGGGCCTCGCATTCTGGGGCGCTCCGGGGTCGGGGGGCGCATCGCGCCCGGCGCCCGCCTCCTCGCGCGCGATCCGCTCCGGGGAGAGGGCGAGCCCCCCGGGCGCCGCCGAGGCCTGCAGCGGAGTCCGTGCGACCACGTCGTCGAGGAGCGACGCGGGGAGGCGGGCCTCGAGCTCCGCGCGCGGGAGGGACCCCTTCCGGCCGAAGAGCCAGACGGGGGCCCGGTCGTACACCCAGAACGCCTCCTCGGCGGCGAGCGCGGAGCCGCCTCCCGGCGGAAGCGCCGGGGGCCGTCCCCAGGCGGCCGTTCCCGCCGCGTCCGAGAGCTGAAGCGGGCCCAGGGCGAGCGGCGCCTGGAACGGGCTCGGCGGCAGCGGCGCGAAGCCGACGCTCCCGTCGAAGAGGGCGCGGTACCAGGCGAGCGTGAAGGGGTGGTTCGACGGGAGGCGAGGGACGACCCAGAGGGAGCGTGGGCTCGCGAGGACGACGCCGTCGGCCTCGGCGAGAGCCCGGAGGATCGCCTCCCGTTTCTCCGCGTGGTCGGGGCCGCGGACGGGAAGGAGGCGGACGTCGTAGAGGCCTCCGTCGAGGCCGTCGACCGCACACGGGAGGACCTCGTCCCACGTCTCGCCGAGGAGGACGGAGGAAGACAGCGCGACCGGCCCTTCGGGAGCCGAGAGCGCGATCTCGTAGCTCCGCTCCGGCGAGAGCCGGACCGGGCCGAGAGACACCGAGGCGGCCTCGCCGAGCGGGTGCCCCGGCTGACCGGGGAGGAGGTGCGTCCCTTCGGCGAGCACGGGTCCTCCCGCCGTCCCCCGAAGGACGACGCGGAGCGGGCTTCCGGGCCGTCCGGAGGCGTGCGCGAACGTGACGCCCCGCAGCTCGCCGCGCGTTCCGGCCGGAAGGCCGACGACGCGCTCCGCCTCCGTGACGACCGAGCTCCGCTCCGTCCGGAGCGGGACGCGTCTCGGGCCGGACCCCTCGTCGAGGAGGAGGTTCGTCGCCGCGGGGAACGCCGCGTAGATCGCCCGCGACGCGGCGACCCGCGTGTTCGGCGCCCGCCAGGCTCCCGTGAAGCCCCACGCCCACGCAAGGCCGAGAAGGAGGAGGACGGCCGCGGCCGCGCGCCGCCCCGCGCCGGCGCCCGGGGGGGCGAGGCGCGCGAGGGCGAGCGCGCCGAAGAGGGCGAAGAGCGGGTAGAGCGGCAGGAAGTAGCGGACCGACGAGACGGGCCGCACGGCCATGAACAGGAAGAAGCCCGCCGTCCACGCCGCGAGGAGGAGAAGCCCGTCCGGCGGCCGCCGGCGCCCCGCGCGCAGCGCCACCCCGACGAGGACGAGGCCGGCGAGGGCGAGCGGTCCGCCCGGGAGGCCGAGACCCCAGAGGAACGTGTTCCGCGCCGGGAAGAGCAGGCGCGTCCGCCCGGTCCACTGCTCGGAGGGAGGGGCGGAGTTCTCGAGCGCCGACTCGGAGCGCGCGAGCTCGACGTTCCGGATCCAGTCGGGATTCAGGGTCGTCGTCCACGCGGTCGTCTCGCCGCGCGGCGCGCGGAACGACATCGGGTGGGTCACGCGGAACGTCGCGAGGAAGACGACGGCCCCGAGGAGGGCCGGACCGGCCGCGCGGTAGAGGAGCGGCAGGAGCTTCGCGCCCCGGCCCCGAACGAGGAGCGCTGCCGGAAGGAGGAGGACGATCGGCGCGAGGTTCAGACGCGAGGCGACCGACATCGCCGCGAGGAGCCCGAAGAGCGCCGCGTCTCCCCAGGGCGAGCGCTCTGCGCGCTCCCCCGGCGCGGCGACGCGCACGGCCGGCAGGAGCGCCGCGGTCGCGAAGAGGGCCGCGAAGCCGTCGACCGTCAGGAAGCGGGCCTGCTGGAGCGCGAGGGGCGCCAGGGCCGCGAGCGCCGTCGCGAGGAGGGCGACGGCCCGCCCCGCGACGCGTCGCGCGAGGAGGAAGAGGAGCCCGAGCGTCGCGACGCTCGCGAGGGCCGAGAGGCGCCGCCCGAGGATGCGGAGGGCGTCGAAGCGTGTGAAGTCCGGGCCGCCCCGGGGCGCATCGGCGCTCAGCAGCTCGGCGACCCCCCGGACGATCAGCTGCGGCCACTGCCCCCAGCGCATCGCGGCGTCGGGCGCCGCTCCCGGAAAGGCTCGCCCCTCACGGTCGTAGCGCGCGTAGGGGCTCATCGGGGAGCGCGCCGTGTCGAACCACTCCGCGACGCTCTTCGGGAGCGCGAGCCTCGTCAGCGTCCCGGTCAACCCGTACTCGTCGGGGTGGAGGAGCTGCCCGTCGTCCCAGCGGACCCAGGCGAGGCGAAACGAGACGCCGGCGAGGACGAGGAGGATCAGCGCCGCCCGCGCGAGGCGCGAGGCGCCCGGCCCTTCGGCCGCGGGGCCTGCGGGCTCCCGGGCTTCGGGCCGGCCGACGCGGCGCGCGATCTCGCCGAGGGCGACGGCGGCCCCGGCCCAGGCGAGCGGCGCCCGGTGCCCCCCTCCCGGCGCGAGGAGAAGTCCCGCGGCGATCGCGAGCGCCGCGGTCGCCGCGACGAGCAGGAAGGCGCGTCGAGGCGGGACGCGCCGGAGCGCCGCGCGGACGGGGTCGGGAGCGGAGGGGCTGCTCAAGGGATCCTCCGACGATACCGGAGGCGCGGCGCCGCCTCAGAGGGGGCGACGGGCGAGGAGGAGGACGTTCACGAAGGTCGTCTTTCGTCGGACTGCGTCCGCGTCGTTGCGGCGGTCGACGGCCGAAAGGAGCGCCCGGAGCGGCGACAGCAGATCGAATCCGGGGCGCGGCGCGGACGGGAGGCGGCCGAGGCGGCGCCGGAGGCCGGCCGGGAGAAGGCCGCGCTCCACGAGGGGCCGGCCGACGCCGTAGAGGAGGAAGTGCGCGAACGGGATCGCGTGGTGCGTCGCCTCCTCCACGCGCACGACCTCGAGGCCCGCCGACGTGACACGCTCCGAGAGCTCCTCCGGCCGATAGAGCCTCTCGTGTCCCGTCCAGATGCCCACGAGCGGCCCCGTGCGGAACGGCGCGCCCCCGAGGCGCGTCCAGACGCGGTTGATCGGGTCCCAGAGGAACGGATAGCGGGCGTGCGGCACCGAGACGGCGAGGAGGCCTCCCGGCACGAGGACGCGCCGGATCTCGGCGAGCGCGGCCGCGTCGTCGGGAAGGTGCTCGAGGACTTCCGCAGCGAGGACCCTCTCGAACGAGGCATCGCGGAACGGGAGCCGCTGCGCGTCGGCGCAGAGGAGCGGGAAGGGCGTCGGGGCCGCGCGCGCCTGGAGGAGTCGATCGGCCCCCTCGTCCAGGCCCGCGGCACGCACGCGCGGCGCGCTCGCGTCGAGGGCGCGGAGGAGGACGCCCGGCCCGCAGCCGAGGTCGAGGAGCCGGAGCGAGGGGCGGAGGTCGAGAGCCGTGAGGAGCCAGCGGAGGCGGCGCCGGAACGCGAAGTCGAGCTCGGAGGCGAGGAACGTCTCGAGCGCGTCGCGATCGATCGCGGCGGAGAGGGGATGCGCGTCGGGCATCGCGCGGAGAGTACCGGTTCCGCGGCCTGCTACCCTCCGCAGGCTCGAGGCGCGCGATCCGGATCCTCTCCGTTCTCACCTACTACCGTCCTCACTGGACGGGCCTGACGGTCCACGCGGTCCGCCTCGCCGAGGGCCTCGCCCGGCGCGGGCACGACGTGACGGTCCTGACGACGCGGCACCTGCCGTCGCTCCCCCGGGAGGAGGTCGTCGACGGCGTCCGCGTCGTCCGCCTCGAGCCGGTCGCCGGCTTCAGCCGCGGGATGATCGTCCCCGGGCTCCCGCGCGCCCTCGCCCGGCTCCTCCTCCGCACCGACGTCGTCCAGATGCACACGCCGCTCCCGGAGGCGCTCCTCGTCGCCGGGATGGCGCGGGCGTTCGGCGTCCCGCTCGTGATGACCCATCACGGCGACGTCGTGATGCCCGAGAGCCTCCGCGAGAAGGCGATCGAGACCGCCGCGTTCGTCGTCCTCTCGGGGGCCGCCCGCCTCGCCTCGGCGGTCACCTCCTACAGCGACGACTATGCCGACTCGTCCCGCCTTCTCGGCGCCGTCCGCGAGAAGGTCGTCTCGATCCGGCCGCCCGTCCTCCTCCCCGAGCCCGACCGGGGCGCGGCCGCGCGCTGGCGCGCCGAGCTGGGCCTCGAGGGGCGGACGCTCGTCGGGTTCGCCGGGCGCTTCGTCGAGGAGAAGGGCTTCGACGTCCTCCTGCGCGCGCTGCCGCTCCTTCGCGCCCGCGTCCCCGGCGTCCAGCTCGTCTTCGCGGGCGAGCCGAACGTCGCCTACGAACGCTTCTTCGAGCGGTGCCGCCCGCTCGTCGCGGCGGCCGGCGAGCGCCTCACGCTCCTCGGCCTCCTGCGCGACCCGCAGCGGATCGCCGACTTCCACGCGATGTGCGACGTCTTCGCCCTCCCGAGCCGCTCCGAGATGATGGCGCTCGTCCAGGTGGAGGCGATGCTCGCGGGGACCCCCGTCGTCGCGAGCGACATCCCGGGCGCCCGCGTCGTCGTCCGCGAGACCGGCTTCGGCCTCCTCTGCCCGCCCGAGTCGCCCCAGGCGCTCGCCGCGGCGCTCGAGAGCGCGCTCCGGCAGCGGGAAGTGCTTCGCCCCGACCCGGCGCTCGTCGCCCGGCTCTTCGCGCCCGACGAAGCGATCCGACGGAACGAGGAGCTCCTGGCTCGGATCTCGGTTGCGGAAACGCTCGGCGAGCCCTTAGTATCCTGAGACAGGGTCCGAACGATCGGGCGGCAGCTGTGGGAGGGTGGGAATGACGGCGACGACGAGGAAGGCGTCCGGGAACGGGTGGGCCTGGGTTCCGGTCGTCGCGACGGTCTTTCTCGCCACGCTCGTCCCCGGCGTCCCCGAGGACCGCGGAGCCGGGCGCGCTTACGCGCAGCTCCAGCCGACGAATACTCCGGCCCCGCCGACGGAGACGTCGACCCCCGGGCCGACGGAGATTCCAGGCACCCCGACGAGCACCCCGACGTTCACTCCGACGAGCACTCCGACCGACACGCCGACCGTCACCCCGACGTTCACCCCCACGAGCACCCCCACCAACACCCCGACGCCCACGAACACCCCGACGTTCACGCCGACGTCTACCCCGACCGACACGCCGACGGTCACGCCGACCAGCACGCCCACCAACACGCCGACGAACACCCCGACGTTCACGCCGACGTCCACCCCGACCAGCACGCCCACGAACACCCCGACGTTCACGCCGACGTCCACCCCGACCAACACGCCGACGTTCACGCCGACCAGCACCCCCACCAGCACGCCCACGAGCACCCCGACGTCCACGCCGACGCCGACCGTCACGCCCACCACGACGCCGACGGTCGTCCCCACGGCGCCTCCTGCCGTCGAT
>JAKLER010000024.1 GCA_022711615.1 Acidobacteriota bacterium | reverse complement strand
CGCGAGCGACTCGCGGAACATGAGCCCCTGTGCGATCTGCTCCGGCGTCCGCGCGAGCTCGAGGGCGAAAACGGCGCCCGACGGGAGGACGACTCGCGGCCCGGCGGCCGGGGCCGGTGCGGCGGGCGGCGCGCCGCGTCCCCCGGAGCAGGCCGCGAGAAGGAGGGCGCCGAAGAGGACGGCCCTCCCGGCTTCACGCCTCGTCGACGACCGGACCCGGTTCGTCATAAGGCTCTCCTTCGTCGTCGTGGCCGAGGTTGTACTTCTTGGCGTAGTAGCGGAACGAACGCTCCGACATCCCGACGAGCTTCGCGGCTTCCTTCCGGACTCCGTTCGCGCGCTCGAGCGCCTGCTGCATGAGGCGCTTGCCGATCCACTCGAGGTAGGCCTCGAGGTCGAAGCTCCCCGTCGGCAGGTCGAACGGGGTCTGGAGCGCCTCCGCCGGCACGCCGGCGGGCCGGAGGAAGCTCTCCGGGAGCGAGGCCGTCGTGATGACCGGCCCCGGCTCGAGGGCGACCGTCCTCTCGATCAGGTTCTCGAGCTCGCGCACGTTCCCCGGCCAGGGATACGCCTCGAGGAGCCGGATCGCTTCCGCCGAGATCTTCTTCTCGGGGATCCGCTGCTCGGCCGTCACCTTCTTCAGGAAGTGGCGCACGAGGAGCGGGATGTCCTCCCGGCGCTCGCGCAGCGGCGGGATCTGGAGCGGGATGACGGCGATCCGGTAGTAGAAGTCCTCTCGGAACGAGCGGTCGGCGACCTTCTCGGCAAGGTCCTTGTTCGTCGCGCAGATGATCCGGACGTCGATCGACTCCTCGACGTTCCCGCCGACGCGGCGCACGACCCGCTCCTGGAGGACCTGCAGGAGCTTCACCTGCATGGCGAGGGAGGTCTCCCCGATCTCGTCGAGAAAGAGCGTCCCGCCCTCGGCCTCCTTGAAGAGCCCCTTCTTCTCCCGCACGGCGCCCGTGAACGCTCCCTTCTCGTGCCCGAACAGCTCCGACTCGAGGAGGTTCTCCGGGAGGGCGCCGCAGTTGATCGAGACGAACGGGCGTCCGGCCCGGGCCGAGCTGCGGTGGATCGCCCGGGCGATGAGGCCCTTGCCGGTCCCGGAATCGCCGGTGATCAGGACGGTCGACGTCGTCCGCCCGACGCGGTCGATCAGGTCGAAGACGGCGCGCATCTTTCGCGACACGCCGACGAGCGGGCCGAGCGCCGGGCTGTCCCCGACGCGGGAACGAAGCTCCTGGTTCTCCTCGGCGAGGCGCTTGCGCTCGAGCGCCTTCCCGACGACGTGCTTGAGCTCGTCGACGTCGAACGGCTTCGAGACGTAGTCGTAGGCGCCCGCCTTGAGCGCCTCGATGGCGGTCTTCGTGGACGTGTACGCCGTGATCATCACGACCGGGGTCTCGGCGTCCGTCTCCCGCGTCTTCCGCAGGACGTCGAACCCGGTGCCGTCCGGCATCCGCAGGTCCGTCAGGACGAGGTCGGGGTGGAGCTCGTCGACGAGGCGCAGCCCCTCGGCGCACGAGCCGGCGGTCCGGACCTCGTACCCCTCCCGCTCGAAGACGATCGAGAGCATCCCGGTAATGCCGGGCTCGTCGTCGACGACGAGGATGCGGGGGCCGGCGGCGCGATGCGGAGCGCCCGTCACGTCCGGGCCCCCTCTCTCTCGGCGGTTCGGGCACCCGGGCCCCCGGCGGGGAGCGTCAACGTGATCGTGGTCCCTTCTCCCGGGGCGCTCTTCACCCGGATCCTCCCTCCGTGCTCCTCGACGATACGGTAGACGATGGCGAGCCCGAGCCCGGTCCCGCCCGGCGTCGCGTGGGCGAACGGCGTGAAGAGGCGGTCCTGCTCGTCCCGCGACATGCCTCGTCCGTCGTCGGAGAAGGTGGCGGTCCAGGACCCCTCGTCGTCGGTCCGGGCGGCCACCGCGAGCGTCCCGCCGTCCGGCATCGCGGCGACGGCGTTCCGGAGGAGGTTCCAGAAGACCTGGCGGAGCTGCCCGGGGTCGGCCTGGAGCGCGAACGACTCGGGCTCGAGCGTCAGCGTCACGGCGTGCCGCCCGGAGAGCTCGTCGCTGTGCGTCAGGAGCGTGACGACGTCGCGCAGGGCGCCCGCCGCGTCGACCGTCTCGATCGCCTGGTCGCGGGGCTTCACGTACTTCAGGAAGTCCTCGAGGATGGCGGAGAGCCGGTGCGACTCCTGGACCGCGATCTCCATCAGCCGACGCTCCGAGGAGCCGGGCGGCGTCGTTCCCGAGAGGACCTGGACCGAGCCGGAGATCGAGGCCAGGGGGTTCCGGATCTCGTGCGCGATCGACGCCGCGAGCTCGCCGACGGCGGCCAGCTTCTCCTTGAGGCGGACCTCCCCCTCGAGCTTCTTCAGCTCGGTGAGGTTCTGGAAGATGAGGATCCTCCCGGTCACGCGGCCGTCCCCGTCCCGGAGCGGCGTGACGGTCACCCCGAAGTAGGTGCCGGCTCCGAGCGCCGTACGGTTCCCCTCGTACCGGAGGACCTCGTTCCCGGGGGGGCGCTCGAGGTCGAGGATCTCCCCCCAGACGAGGCCCGTCTCGAAGAGTGGGCGTCCGACGAGCTCCTCCGGGCGCCGGTGCAGGAGCTCTCCGGCCGGAGGGTTCGCGAACGTGATCGTGCCGGAGAGGTCGGCGGTCACGACGCCGGAGGACATGGAGGAGAGGACCGACGAGTGGAGGGCCTGGAGCCGCGCGACCTCCTCCCGCCGGCGCTCGGCGAGGAGCCGGGCGTCGCGCAGCCGCTCCGAGGCGGCCGCGACGAGGAGCGCCGTCGCGGCGAAAGCTCCGACGTTCGAGACGACGTTCCCCGCGAGCTGCCCGCGCGTCCAGATGCGGGGCGGGAGCTCTCCGCTGCGGGGGGCCGACACGGCGCCGCTCTGCATCAGCTGGAGGAGGACGGCGTAGAAGACCGAGGCGAGGCCGGCCGTCACGAGCCCGCCGCCGCGCCCGAACAGCAGCGTCCCGCTGAGGACGACCGCGAGGTAGAGGAACGTGAAGCTCGAGTCGGGGCCGCCGGAGACCCAGACGAGGCCGGTCACGACGACGAGGTCGCCGAGGAGCTGGAGGACGGCGTTCGCCCCGGGGTCGAGCGTCCGGAGGGTCGCGAGGGAGAGGAGGGACGTCGTGTAGGCGCCCGCGGCGAGGTAGTAGATCGGCGCGAGCGGAAGCCAGAGGCTGAACGTCAGCTGGATCAGGAGGGCGGAGAGGAGGAGCGTCGAGACGACGACCACCCGCGTGACGAGAAGGCCCCGGAGGACGTCCGGGGCCGGGCGCGGGAGGGCGCGCGCGGGTTCGCTCACGTCGGGCGATTGTAGCGGGCCGCGCGGGGGGCCGGACGCGCGACGGGCGCCCCGGAGGGCGCCCGTCGGGGGAGCGGGTGAGGAGAGGGCTTCAGCCGACCTTGGAGATCAGGTCGAACATCGGCATGTACATCGCGACGACGATCGTGCCGATGATCGTGCCGAGCATGGCGATCATGATCGGCTCCATGAGCTTCATGAGGCCCTCGACCGCCCGGTCGACCTCCTCCTCGTAGAACTCGGCGATCTTCGAGAGCATCGCGTCGAGCGCGCCCGTCTGCTCGCCGACGCCGATCATCTGGACGACCATCGGCGGGAAGACCTTCGTCTCGGCAAGCGGCTCGGCGATCGTCCGGCCCGTCTCGACGGACTTCCGGACGGCCATGATGCCGTCCTCGATGATCGCGTTCCCGGAAGTCTTGGCCGTGATCTCGAGGCCGTCGAGGATCGGGACGCCCGAGGAGGTCAGCGTGGCGAACGTCCGGCAGAAGCGGGCGACGGCGATCTTCTTGAGGATCTCGCCGAGGACCGGGAGCTTCAGCAGGACCCCGTCGATGACGCGGCGCCCCTTGTAGGTCTTGTAGTAGCGCTTCAGCGCGAAGACGACCGCGGCGATCGCCGCGATGATGAAGAGGAAGTAGTCCGCGAGGAAGTTCGACAGCGCGATGACGACCCGGGTGGGGAGCGGGAGCTGCGCGCCGAGCCCCGCGAAGAGCGCCGCGAACGTCGGGATGACCTTCCAGAGGATGACCGCGACGACGAGAGCCGCCACGGTGAGGACGGAGACCGGGTAGATGAGGGCGGTCTTGACCTGGCCCGCCAGCTTGACCGCCTTCTCGATGTAGTTCGCGAGGCGGCGGAGGATCGTGTCGAGGATGCCGCCCGCCTCTCCGGCGGCGACCATGTTCACGAAGAGGTCGTCGAAGGCGCGCGGGTGCTTCTTCAGGGCGTCGGCGAGGGAGGAGCCCGCCTCCACGTCCTGCCGCACGGCGAGGATGATCCTCTGGAACGCCTTGTCGTCCTGCTGCGTGCCGAGGATCTCGAGGCACTGCACGAGGGGCAGGCCGGCGTCGATCATGACGGAGAACATCCGGGTGAAGGTCGCGAGCCGCTTCGCCGCCACCTTGCCCGCGCCCATCTTCGGGAGCGCGAACTCCTTGCCGCGCTCCTTCACGGACGCGACCTCGATCTGGCGCCGGCGCAGGTCGGCGATGGCGAGGTCCTTCGACTCGGCGGTGAGGACGCCGTTGGTCATGACGCCCTGGCGGGTCTTCCCCTTCCAGACGAACTGGGCCATCTCAATCCCTCCCGGCGCGGGTCAGGGGCGCCGGGCCGCGGCGCCCGCGGCGGCCGTCGGCGGCGCCTGTCCCACGACGCCGACGCCGCGGGCGATCATCTCGGAGAGCTCGTCCGGCAGGGACGACGTGGAGATCGCGAGGTCCTGGGAGATGACCTTGCGATGCACGAGCGTCGCGAGCGCCTGGTTGAAGGTCTGCATTCCGTACTTGTTCTGTCCGGTCTGCATCATGGAGTAGATCTGGTGGAGCTTGTCCTCGCGGATCAGGTTCCGGATCGCCGGGGTCGGGATCAGGATCTCCATCGCGAGGCACCGGCCCTTGCCGGAGGCCTTCGGGAGGAGCGTCTGGCAGAGGATCCCCTCGAGGACGAACGAGAGCTGCGCCCGCACCTGCGACTGCTGGTTCGCGGGGAACGCGTCGATGATCCGGTTCATCGTCTGGACGGCGCTGTTCGTGTGGAGCGTGGCGAACGTGAGGTGGCCGGTCTCCGCGATCCGGAGGGCCGCCTCCATCGTCTCCAGGTCGCGCATCTCGCCGACGAGCACGACGTCGGGGTCCTCGCGGAGGACGGCCCGGAGCGCGTTCGGGAACGAGTGCGTGTCGGCGTGAAGCTCCCGCTGGTTGACGATGCACTTCTTGTGGGTGTGGAGGAACTCGATCGGGTCCTCGATCGTGACGATGTGCTTCGGCTGCTCGCGGTTGACCTTGTCGATCATCGTCGCGAGCGTCGTCGACTTGCCCGAGCCGGTCGGCCCCGTGACGAGGACGAGGCCGCGCGGCCGGTTGCAGAGGTTCTCGACGACCGACGGGATGCCGAGCTCCTTGAAGCCGAGGATCTCGTACGGGATCTGCCGGAAGACCGCCGAGACCGCGCCCCGCTGCATGAAGACGTTCCCGCGGAAGCGGGCCAGCCCCTTGACGCCGAAGGAGAGGTCCAGCTCGAGGTTCTCCTCGAAGCGGTGCTTCTGGACGTCGGTCAGGATCGAGTAGCAGAGCTGCTTCGTCTCGGGGACGGTGAGCGGCGGGTAGTCGAGCGCCTGGATGTCGCCGTGAACCCGGATCATCGGAGGGGAGTTCGTGGTGATGTGCAGATCCGACCCGCCCCGCTCGACGAGAGTCTTCAGAAGCTGGTGCAGCGTTGCCGACATCGAAACCCCCTGTCCGAGGTGCTGTCGGGAATCATACCGCAGGCGTTTCCGTACCCCCTGCCGGAACCCGTCTCGCCCGGCGGGAGGATCCCCGGTTTCGCGCCCCTCGACCCCGCGGCGTCAGACTCCGGCCGCAGAAGGGGGGCGGGGGGACCCGGGGCGCGAATGAAGGCGAGGCGCCGGTGCTCTCTCCGGTGCTCTGGGCCGCGGAGGGGGAGCGGGGGGACCCGGGCGCGGGTCCCCCCGGAACATGTCAGAGCACGGTCTCCCGGACGACCTCCTCGATCGTCGTCATTCCGTCCTTGATCTTCTGGAGCCCGGATCCGCGGAGGGTGACCATCCCCTCCTCGACCCCCTTCCGCTTGATCTCCACGGAGGAGGCGCCGGAGAGGATCATCTCCTTGATCTCCTCGGAGACCTCGAGGACCTCGACGAGCGCGACGCGCCCCTTCAGGCCCGTCCCGTTGCAGCGCTCGCACCCCTTCCCCTTCATCACCTGGACGGTCTTCGACTCCTCGGGAGTGAAGCCGAGCTGGATGAGGACCTGGGGCGGCACCTCGGTCGGGACCTTGCAGTTCGAGCAGACGCGCCGAATGAGGCGCTGCGCGGCGATCAGGACGACGGACGTCGCGACGAGGTACGGCTCGATGCCCATGTTCATGAGCCGGTTGATCGTCGACGGCGCGTCGTTCGTGTGGAGCGTCGAGAGGACGAGGTGGCCCGTCAGGGACGCCTTGACGGCGATCTCGGCCGTCTCGAAGTCGCGGATCTCGCCGACGAGGATGATGTTCGGGTCCTGCCGCAGGAAGGAACGAAGGGCCGCTGCGAAGTTCAGGCCGATCGAGTCCTTCATCTGCACCTGGTTGATGCCGGGCAGGTTGAACTCGACCGGGTCCTCGGCCGTCATGATGTTCGTGTCGGGGGTGTTGATCCGCGAGAGGGCCGAGTAGAGCGTGTTCGTCTTCCCGGAGCCGGTCGGCCCGGTGACGAGGACCATCCCCCAGGGGCGGAGGATCGCCTTCTCGAACCGCTGGAGGCTCGACTTCTCGAAGCCCAGCTTCGTCATGTCGAGCATCAGGTTGTCCTTGTCGAGGAGCCGGCAGACGATCTTCTCGCCGAAGAGGGTCGGCAGGACGCTGACGCGGTAGTCGAGCTCCTTCACCTTCCCGGCGAGCTTCATCTTGATCTTGATGCGTCCGTCCTGCGGCAGG
Source organism: Acidobacteriota bacterium (assembly GCA_022711615.1). Lineage (GTDB taxonomy): Bacteria > Acidobacteriota > Thermoanaerobaculia > UBA5066 > UBA5066 > UBA5066. Next base: position 16,988 of record JAKLER010000024.1, on the reverse strand, counting down.
CGCTTCTCGGCGATGTCGAGCCGCGCGAGGATCTTGATGCGCGAGGCGATCGCCTCCTTGAGCTTCGAGGGGGGGTTCATCACCTCCTCGAGGACGCCGTCGATCCGGTACCGGACGCGGTACTCCTTCTCGTAGGGCTCGATGTGGATGTCCGACGCGCCGCGCTTGATCGCGTCCGTCAGGATGATGTTGACGAGCCGGACGACCGGGGCCTCTTCCCCCTCCTCGACCAGCTTCTCGAGGTCGATGGCGTCCTGCTCCTCCTCGTCGACGACCTCGAGGGAGGTGTCGGCGGCGTCGACGGCCGACATCTCCTCCATGACCTTCTTGAGCTCGAGGGCGTGGGAGGCGCCGTAGTTCCGGTCGATCGCGTGCTGAAGGGCGATCTCGGAGGCGACGACCGGCTCGACGTTGTAGCCGGTCATGAACTTCAGGTCGTCCATCGCGAAGACGTTCGTCGGGTCGGCCATCGCGATGGTGAGCGTCGCGCCGGTCTTGTTGACCGGGAGGATGTTGTACTTGCGCGCGACCTCGGCCGGGACGAGCTTCAGGACGTTCGGGTCGATCTCGAAGTGCGTCAGGTTGATCGACGGCACGCCGAACTGCGCCGACAGCGTCTCGGTGATGTCGTCCTCGGTGACGAAGCCGAGCCGCACGAGCGTCTCGCCCAGCTTCACCCCCGATTCCTTCTGCTGCTTCAGGGCCGCGGCGAGCTGCTCCGCGTTGATGAGCTTCGCCTTCAGGAGAAGTTCTCCGAGCTTGACCGCCATGAGGGCAATGATAGTCGGTCGCCCGCCCGCCGGCAGGCCCGGGGTTTCAGCGGGCGTCCGGAGGGGGGGCGGCGGCGGGGGACTCGGCCGTCACGCGGGTGAGCCGGGCCGTGACGGAGCCGATCGGGAGGATCGTCCGGGCCATCACCGGGAGGCGCCGCTCGTCGTCGCTGAACCAGAGGAAGAGCTTCCCCTTGTTCTGGTCCTCGCTCCCCTCGCCCTCGTGCATCCGCGGCTGGACCTTGATCGCGTCGAAGGTGCCGAGCTCCGTCTCGACCTTCTCCCGGCCCAGTACCGCCACGACGAGCCGGTAGAGCCTCCCGCGCGAGCAGAGGTCGACGCGGGTCTCCCCGCCGGGGACGAGGGGGACGGTCCTCATGAAGTAGAAGGAGGAGATGACGTCCTGGAAGCGGGGCGGGAGCGTGACGACCCTCCGGCGGTCCTTCGCGTTCCGCCAGGTGCCGACGCGCCTTCCGAGGTCGAATTCCTCGACCTCGTCGGCCGAGTAGCGCCCCTCGCGGGCCCGCTTCTCGAACCGGACCGGGGTGAAGTCCCGGGCGTCGACCCAGGACTCGTAGCGGGTGTCGACGGGGTAGAAGCGAGAGACGTAGTCGTTCGACACGGCCGAAAGGCGGATCCGGTGGACCGGGACCCCGTCGGGGCTCCACTCCCGGCTCGTGGCGAGCGTCATCTCGCCCCCCTCGATCTTGAGCCACGAGACGGTGTAGACGAGCGTCTCGCCGGCGCGGAACGGCACCGTCGCGACCTGGTCCTTCGGGAGCTCCGCCCGGCCGAGGTTCGGGAGGACGTTCGCGGTGACGGAGGCGGCGAGCGGCCCTCCGACCAGGAGCGCGAGCAGGACCGCGCCGAAGCGGCGCCGTTTCGGCGGCTCAGGTCCTCTCGTCGAGGAGCGCGAGGGAGGCTTCGAGTACGGCATCGTGCGTCAGTCCGGGGAGGCCGGGGCGACCGGCATTGTAGGCTCCGCTCTCGTCTCGCAAGATCCGGACCCGCGGCCCGACCGGCCCGAAGCGTGCCGGGTCGGTCGGGCCGAAGAGGGCCACCGTCGGCGTCCCGGCGGCGGCCGCGAGGTGCGTCGGGCCGGTGTCGGCCCCGACGAACAGGGCCGCCCGCGCCGCGAGGCGCGCCGTGGCGGCGGGCGGTGTGGGCGGAGCGACGACGGCCGCGCCGTGGGCGAGGGAGGCGATTCCCTCGGCGCGCCCTCTCTCGCCCGGTCCCCACCGGAGGACGCCGTCGATTCCGCGCGAGGCGAGCGCGCGGCAGAACGCGGCGGTCTCGGCCGGGGCCCACTCCTTCGTCGCGCGCGAGGAGAAGGGCTGCAGCAGGGCGAAGGGGCGCGCGCGGCGCGCGGCGAGCCAGTCGTCCACTTCGGGGGCCGGGCGCCGGACGAGGTGCGAGACGTCGGGCGTCCTCTCGAAGCCTCTCCGGCCGAGGACCCTCTCCGCGAGGGCCAGCCCGCGGTCGACGACGTGGCCGCCCGGCGGGACGTCGACGCGCTCGCGGGTGACGAGCGCGTTCGCCCTCTCGGTCGCCGTCCGGAAGCCGAAGCCGACCTTCCGGTCCGCCCGCGCGGCGAGCGTGACCCAGGCCGACTTGAGGAGTCCCTGCGCGTCGACGACGACGTCGGGCGCGAACGCGCGCAGCAACGAGAGGAACGCACGGAGCTCCCCGCGCGTCTCCGCCGAGAACGGCTTCTTCCTCCACGCCCGCGTCGTCGCGGCGAGCGTCTCGTCGACGTACGAGGCCCCCTCGAGCAGACCGGCGAGCGGCCCCTCCACGGCCCACGCGAGACGGTCGCCTTCGCCGCGCAGCGCCTTCGCGAGAGGAAGCGTGAAGACGACGTCGCCGAACGAGGAGAGGCGGACGAGGAGAATCTTCATGCGCGTTTCGCTATTCTCACGTAATGGTGCTCGACGCGCCGGTTCTCGTCCTGAACCGGTCGTTCACCGCCCTCGCCCTCACGGACGCGCGACGCGGGTTCACGCTCTTCTACAAGGGGCACGTCCGGGCCGTGCTCCCCGACTTCACGACCTATGGCTGGGAGGAGTGGTGCGACATCCCGGTCCAGCCCGGCGACGAGGACGTCGTGAAGACTCCGGGCCTTCTCCTGAAGGTTCCGCGGGTCATCCAGCTCCTCTCCTGCGACCGGCCTCCGCGGTACGACGTCAAGTTCTCCCGGCACAACATCTACCTCCGCGACGGGACGCGGTGCCAGTACTGCGGCCGGCGTTTCCCGACCGCGGAGCTCTCGCTCGACCACGTCGTCCCCCTCTCGAGAGGGGGCGTCTCCTCGTGGGAGAACGTCGTCTGCGCCTGCCTGCGGTGCAACGTGAAGAAGGGGAACCGGCTTCCCGACGAGGCGGGGATGGCGCTGCGCCGTCCGCCGGTGAAGCCGAAGGCCTCCCCGCTCGGGCTCCTCTCGCCGAGCCGGATCCACCCGGCCTGGAGGAGCTTCCTCGACGTCGCGTACTGGAACGTCGAGCTCGGCTGAGCCGGACGCGGGCGCGTCATTCCGTACAGCGGCAGCGCACGGATTCGTGCACCGGGACCTCCCGGGCCGGCGGCCCCGGGACCCTCCGGTCGACCGTATCTCTTTCTGCGCACGTCAGATGAGCCTCATGCTCCGATCGCTCGGCCGCCTTGGCAGGAAAGTTGAAATGACCCGAGGCGCCGGGGATCGACGCTCGCGTCGGGAGCCGGCAGCGGAGGAGCCTAGAGAGAGAGCGCACCACAGCACCCGAGCTTCAGGAACCCCGGCCTCACCGCCGGGGTTCTTCAGTTTTCGGGGGCGCCCTTCCAGCGGTCGTGGAGCCAGAGCCACTGGCCGGGGGCGGCGCGGACCTGGCTCTCGATCAGCGCCGTCACCCGAGCCGTCAGCCGCGAGACCCCCCGCTCCTCCGGCGGCAGCGCCGCCGGGTCGATCGGCTCCGAGTAGGTGAGCCGATAACGCCCCGGCCCGACTCGCAGGCAGACCACGGGGAGGATCAGCGCGCCGGTCCGGTCGGCCAGCCGGGCGATCGCGGTCGTCGTCCAGGCGAGGCGCCCGAAGAACGGGGTCAGGAGCGCGTCGGGCGGGCGTGCGCGCTGATCGCCCAGGATCCCGACGACGGCGCCGGCCCGGAGCGAGCGGAGGATCGTCCGCGCGGCGTCCTTCTTGTTCACGACGTGTCCCCCCGTCCTCTCGCGCAGCGCGGTGAGCCGGACGTCGAGGAGCGGGTTGTCGAGCGGGCGCGCCACGATCGTGACCGGCATCCCGTTGGCCCCGGTGACGAGGTTCGCCCACTCCCAGTTGCCGAGGTGCGGCGTGGCGAAGAAGACGCCGCGCCCGGAGGCCGCGGCCACGCGCGCGTGCTCGAGCCCCTCCACCTCGACGCGCGCGAGGAGGGCCTCGACGGGCGCCGCCTCGGATCGGACGAGGTCGGCGGCGATCGCGCCGAAGTGGGCGAAGACCTCCCGCGAGATCGCCTCGCGCTCCGCGGCCGGCTTCTCGGGGAAGGCGAGCGCGAGGTTGCGGGCGACGAGCCGGCGGCGCCTCCGGTCGACGAACCGGTAGAGGCGGCCGAGCCCGCGTCCGAGGCCGTCGGCGAGGGAGAGCGGGAGGGTCCGGAAGAGCGTACGCAGGAGCAGGTAGGCGCCGAGCTCTACCCGGTCCCGGAGCGCGCCGTGCTTGCTGGTCCTCGTCACGAGGGCCTCCGCGCGAGGAGCGAGAGGAGGTCGGAGACGAACGTCGGCTCGACGGGCCGGGCCTCGACCGCGACGCGGAAGACGGGGACCCGTAGCCGTTCGTCCAGCTTCACGGCGTCCTTCTCCGTCGTCACGACGGCGGTCGCGCCGCTCTCCTCGAGCGTCCGCTCGATCCGTCCGACGGAGGCCGGGCCGTACGGCTCGTGGTCGCGGAAGGAGAGGAGCTCGACGGGCTCGATGCCGATGGAAGCGAGCGTCGCGCCGAACGCCTCGGGGCGGGCGATTCCCGCCACGGCGACGGCCGTCCCGGGAGGCAGGTCCCCCGGCTCGACGGGGAGGCCGTCCCGGCCGGTCACGCCGAGGACCTCCGTCCGCGCCCTGTAGACCGGGACGCCCGGGGCGAACCGCCGGGCGATCTCGAGGGCCGGACCGGGGTCGGACTGCTCCGTCTTCGTGACGACGAGGAGGTCGGCCCTCGCGAGGGACGAGAGCGGCTCCCGCAGGCGGCCGGCCGGGAGGAGCGCGCCCCCGGCGTCGGGCGCGGTCGCGTCGAGGAGGACGACGTCGACGTCCCGCGCGAGGGCGACGTGCGAGAAGCCGTCGTCGAGGAGGTGCAGGTCGACCGGCGTCCCGAGCGTCTCGGCCCGCGCGGCCGCGTCGCGGCGCTGCGCGTCGGCGACGATCGGCACGGACGGGAGCGCCCGGGCCAGGAGCGCCGGCTCGTCGCCCGAGTCGGCGACGGTCGCGAAGGTCCCGCGGCCGTCCGAGACGACGACGGTGCCGCGGCTTCCGCGGCCGTATCCGCGCGTCAGGATCGACGGGTGCCGGCCGCGCCGGAGGAGCTCCCCGGCGAGCCACCGCACGAAGGGAGTCTTCCCCGTCCCGCCGGCGGCCACGTTCCCGACGGAGACCACCGGCCGCGCCGCGCCGCGCACGGCGAGGAGGCCTCGACGGTAGAGCGCGAGGCGGAGGGCGACGCCGGCGCCGTAGAGGGTGGAGAGCGGCCGGAGGAGCGGCGTCACGCGGCCGCTCCGGGACGGCCGTCGAGGAAGCCGAGCGCGAGCCGCACGGTCCGCTCCGTCGCGCCACGGTGCGTCGCGAAGAGCGCCGCCGCGGCCTCCCGGGCGGCCGCCCTCGCGGCCGGGTCGTCGAGGAGGCGCGCGAGCGCGGGGGCGACGCCGGCCGGGTCGGGCACCCCGACGACCGCGGCGCCGGCCGCCTCGACGACGCGCCGGATGTTCCAGACGGAGGGGCCGAGGACGACCGGGAGGCCCGCCTGCAGAGGCTCGAGGACGTTGTGCCCCCCCCGCCGTCCGAACGTGCCGCCGAGAAGAGCGACATCGCCGAGCGTGTAGGCCGAGGCGAGCTCCCCGAGCGTGTCGAGGAGGAAGACGTCGGCCGGGCCGTCCGGCGCCGGGCGCGACCGGCGGACGAGCCGGAGCCCGGCGGCGACGGCGCGGCGCTCCGCCTCGTCCCAGCTCTCCGTCCGGCGCGGGGCGAGGAGGAGGAACGGCGTCCCGGACGCGCCCCGGGCGAGCAGGCGCGGGAGGGAGAGCGCGAGGTCGAGCTCCTCCTCCGCGATCGAGCCGGCGACGAGGACCGGCCGACCGGCGGCGAGCTCCCGGAACGAGGCGGCGAACGCCGGTTCGGCGGGGAGGGGGCGATCGAACTTCATGTCGCCCGCGACGTGGACCCTCTCCCTCGGCACGCCGACGGCGGCGAAGCGCTCGGCGTCCTCCTCGCTGCGGGCCGCAACGGCGGAGAGGGCGTCGAGACCGCCGCGAAAGAGCGGCCGGGCGGCGCGAAGCCGCCTCACGGAGCGTTCCGAGAGACGCCCGCTCGCCACGAGGACCGGCAGGCCCCGCCGCCGGGCCGCCCGAAGGAGGACGGGCCAGAGCTCGGTCTCCATGAGGACGAGGAGGCGTGGCGTCGCCGAGTCGAGGAGCCGGCGGACCGAGACGGGGAGGTCGAGGGGGAACGGCTGCAGCCGGGCGGGAGGGGCGAGGTCGCGGAAGCGCCTCTCGAGGAGGCCGACGCCGGCCGGGGTCGAGGAGGTGACGAGGAGCGACAGCTCCGGACGCGCAGAGCGAAGGGCGAGCGCGAGCGTGTGGGCCAGCTCGACCTCGCCGACCGAGACTCCCTGGACCCAGACGTCGACCCGCCCGGGGACGGCCTCGGGGAGGAGCCTTCGCGCGAGGAGAGCCGTCAGGCCGGTCCCCCCGGCCGACGGGCGGTCGGATCGGGTCAACCGGCTTCCCTGGAAGAGGTTACGTTCTGCATCCGAGAGGCCGCATTATATGCGCCGCGCCGCGCCGGAGAGCGGGGCGGGAGCGGACGAGGCCGCCTCGTAGACGGGGCCGTGCGCGGAACCGTAGAACCGACGGCATGGCCATTCAGCTGGTCCACGTCCGCCGGGTGCAGGAGGGGACGACGATCGAGCCGAGGGACGAACGGCACCTCGCGGCGCTCGCGAAGGCGGGCGACGAGGACGCCTTCGCCGAGCTCGTCCGCGGGCGAACCGACTCCGTCGTCGCGTTCCTCCGCCGGATGCTCGGCGACACGGAGGACGCTCGCGACGTCGCGCAGCTGACGTTCCTGCGCGTGTGGGAGAACCTCCCGCGCTACGACCCGTCGTACGCCTTCTCGACGTGGCTCTTCCGGATCGCCGGGAACCTCGCGATCGACGCCCTCCGCTCGAGGGGGACGCGGGCCCGGACGCTCGCCGAGAGCTTCCGCGTCGTGAAGGGGGGGCTTCTCGCCGCGAGCCCCGAGGCGCCGCTGCGCCTCTCGCAGGAGGAGGTCCGCCGGGTCTTCGAGGCGTGTGCGTCGGTCCTGTCGGAGAAGCAGCGGCTCGTCTTCGTCCTCCGCGAGATGGAGGAGAAGGAGAGCCGCGAGGTGGCCGAGATCGTCGGCTGCCGGGAGTCGACCGTGAGGAACCACCTCTTCCAGGCCCGGCGCCTCCTGCGCGAGGAGCTGAAGCGGCGCTTCCCGGAGTACGTCCCCGAGTCGCACCGGAGCGCCGAGGGAGCATGAGCGTGAAAGAGCCCGCCTGCGACCGCCTCGACGACCTCCTCGCGCGGCGGGAGGAGGATCGCCTCACCCCGGCCGAGGAAGGCTTCCTCCGGGGGCACCTCGCCTCCTGCGAGGTCTGCGCCGCCGCGGCGCTGCGCCGCGACCCGGTCCTCCTCTTCGCCCGGGCGGCCGCGCCGGAGCCGCTCTCCGCCGACGCGCGGGAGCGGTTCGTCAGCGGCGTCCTCGCGGCCGCCGCGACCGCGAAGGCCGGCCGCCGACTCCGGAGAGCCCACACCCGGCCCGTCCTCCGGCTCGCCGCTTCCCTCCTCCTCGCCGCCTCCGTCGCGGGCGTCTGGCTCGCGCGGGAGGCGGGGAACGGCCCCGCCGAGGCGCCCCGCCCCGACCTCGTCGCCGCCGCGGACGAGGGCGTCCGCACGCCGCCCGACGTCGTCCCCGCGGTCGAGGACCTCGGCGGCGACGCGTCCGTCGTCTACCAGTTCCCGTCGACCCGGCCGGGCGAGCCGACGGTCGTCTTCGTCGTCGACCGGAACGCCGACATCTGATGCGCGCCCCGCTCTTCCCGGGCCTCCTCGCGGCCGCGCTCCTCCTCGCCGCCCCGGCCGCCGCGAGGACGCCCGCGCCGAGACCGACGGCGGGGCCGGACGTCGTCCGGGTCTTCGTCCTGAAGCACCGGAAGGCGGAGGACGCGTTCCTCCTCGTCCGCCCGCTCCTCGGCGCACGCGGGACGATCGTCCTCCAGACGGCGACGAACGCCCTGACCGTGAGGGACTCCGTCCGCACCGTCGAGAGGGTCGCGCAGGCGGTCTCGGCCTTCGACCTTCCCCCGAGGGCGATCGCCGTCTCCGTCTCGCTCATCCGGGCGACGCACGCGCCCGGCCCGGGCGGCCCGCCGGCGCCCGTGGCCGAGCGGTTCCGCGGGGTGGCCGACCGCCTCCGGAGCCTCTTCAACTTCACCGAGTACGCCTCCCTCGACGAGGTCGTCCTGCAGGGGCTCGAAGGCGACCCGGTCTCCTGGACCCTCGGGGGAAGCTTCCGGGTCGAGTTCCTCCTCGAGCCGACGGGAGGGCGGGAGAGCGTCCGCCTTCGGAACCTGGTCCTCGCCCGCCTGCGGCGCGACGAAGCCGGGAACGAGACGGCCCGCGACATCGCCCGCACCTCCCTCAACCTCCGGATGCGCGAGCCGTTCGTCCTCGGCATCGGGCGCGAGGAGGGGGGCGGCGCGGCGCTCTTCCTCGTCCTGACCGCCGATCCGGTCGAGTCCGGTCCCGGGATCGCGGGGCGGCGCTGATGCCCGAGTTCGTCTGCCGCATCGGGACGCCTGACGGAAGCGTCGTCACCCGGACCGTGGAAGCCTCCGACGAGGCGGCCCTGCGGGCCGACCTCGCGCGCCAGGGCTCGCGCCTCTTCTCCGCGAAGGCGGGGAACGGCCGGGGCGCCCCGGCCGCGAGCCTCGGAGCCCGCCTCGGCTCGTTCCGGAGCCGGGGCCGGGTCGGCGTGCACGAGTTCCTCGTCTTCAACCAGGAGCTCGTCGCCCTTCTCCGGGCCGGCCTCCCCGTCGTCACGGGCTTCGAGATCCTCCTCGAGCGCCAGGAGAACGCCCACTTCAAGCGGATCCTCCTCGACGTGAGGGAGCAGCTCGTCTCGGGGGTGGCGCTCTCGGACGCGTTCCTCTCCCACGGCGACACGTTTCCGCGTCTCTACGCCACCTCGCTCAAGGCGGGGGAGCGCTCCGGCGAGGTCGAGAAGGTCCTCCGCCGGTTCCTCGACTACCAGAAGATCCTCGGCCGGGTGAAGCGGAGGGTGACCGGGGCGATGGCCTACCCCATCGTCCTCGTGAGCCTTGCCGTCGGCCTGATCTTCATCCTGATGACCTACGTCATCCCGAAGTTCACGGAGTTCTACGCGGGCTTCGGTGCGGACATGCCGGCCCTGACCGTCGCCGTCGTCGGCACGGCGACCTTCATGCGCGCGCACCTCCTCGAGATCCTCCTCGGCACCGCGGCGGCGGTCTTCGCGTTCGACCGCTGGCGGCGGACCGACGCCGGCCAGCGGTCGATCGACGGGGCCCTCCTGAAGCTCCCGGCCGTCGGCGTCGTCCTCCACGAGTTCTCCCTCTCGCAGTTCGCCCGCGCCCTCGCGACCCTCGTCGGGGCCGGCACCCCGCTCGTCACCGCGCTCGAGATCTCGACCGGCTCGGTCGGCAACCGCCGGGTGTCGGACGCGGTCGCCTCCGTCGTGCCGAAGGTGCGGGAGGGAGCCGAGCTCTGGCGGAGCCTCGAGCAGACGGGGCAGTTCACCTCCCTCGCCGTCGAGATGATCAAGGTGGGCGAGGCCACGGGCGCGCTCGAGGAGATGCTGACGAACGTCTCGGACTTCTACGACGAGGCGATCGAGGCGCGCCTCCAGACGATCATCAACCTGATCGAGCCGGTCATCCTGATCGTGATGGGGGGCGTCATCGCGACGATCCTCCTGTCCGTATACCTCCCGATGTTCACGATCCTCTCCAGCATCCGGGGCTGACGCATGACGACGAACGACGCCCCCGCCGTCCCCGCTTTCCCGCGCGTCCTCGACGCGGCCTCCGAGGAGAGCCGCGCCAAGGAGCTCGGGCGGAGGCTCGGCATCCCCTACGTCGACCTCTGGACGTTCCGGGTCGACCCCGCGCTCTTCAAGAGCGTCCCGCTCGAATGGATGCTCCGGCACGAGTTCGTCCCGGAGAGCGAGGAGGACGGCGTCCTCGCCGTCGTCCTGACGGACCCTACGGACGTCGTCCGGCGCGACGAGCTCGAGGCGCTCCTGAGGCGGCGGGTCCGCGTGAAGGTCGGCTCGCGCGCCGCGATGCAGGAGATCCTGCAGAAGTCGGAGTCGACGCAGCGCGTCCTCGAGGAGGCGACCGAAGAGTTCCGGATGCAGGTCGTGCGGGAGGACGAGGAGGGGCAGGAGGTCCTGACGATCGACCGGATCGCGGCGGACGCGAGCCCGATCATCAAGCTCGTCGACTCCGTCCTCTTCAACGCGATCCAGCGGCGCGCCTCGGACATCCACATCGAGACCCAGGAGAACGTCGTCGTCATCAAGTACCGGATCGACGGCGTCCTCTACCCGGCGATGGAGCCGATCGACAAGAAGCACCACCAGACGATCGTCAGCCGCATCAAGGTCATGTCGGAGCTCGACATCGCCGAGAAGCGGATCCCGCAGGACGGGCGCTTCAAGATCCGGGTCAAGGGGCGGACGATCGACTTCCGCGTCTCGATCATGCCGACCGTCCACGGCGAGGACGTCGTCATCCGGATCCTCGACAAGGAGTCGGCGAACGCCGAGTTCAAGAACCTCCGCCTCGACGTCCTCGGGATGGACGCCGAGACGATGAAGCGCCTCCGGAAGTTCATCCGCGAGCCGTACGGCATGGTCCTCGTCACCGGCCCGACCGGCTCGGGCAAGACGACGACGCTCTACGCCTGCCTGTCGGAGATCCAGTCCGTCGAGGACAAGATCGTCACGATCGAGGACCCGGTCGAGTACCAGCTCCGCGGCATCACGCAGATCCCGGTCAACGAGAAGAAGGGGCTCACGTTCGCGCGGGGGCTCCGCTCCATCCTCCGGCACGACCCCGACAAGGTCATGGTCGGCGAGATCCGCGACGAGGAGACGGCGCAGATCGCCGTCCAGGCCGCGCTCACGGGGCACCTCGTCTTCACGACGGTCCACGCGAACAACGTCGTCGACGTCCTGGGCCGGTTCCTCAACATGAAGGTCGAGCTCTACAACTTCGTCTCGGCCCTGAACTGCATCCTCGCCCAGCGGCTCGTCCGGAAGATCTGCCCGCGCTGCAAGACGCCGATGGAGCCGACGAAGCAGCTCCTCGACGAGTCGGCGCTGACGGCGGCCGAGGTCGCGAACGTCGTCTTCTACGAGGGGCGCGGCTGCATCGAGTGCAACGGGACCGGCTTCTACGGCCGGATGGCGATCACCGAGCTCCTCGACCTCTCCGACCGGATCCGCGGCCTCATCCTCGACCGCCGGCCCGCCGCGGAGATCAAGAAGGCGGCGAAGGAGGAGGGGATGGCCTTCCTCCGCGAGTCGGCGCTGCGCAAGGTCTTCCTCGGGGAGACGACTCTGAAAGAGATCAACAAGGTGACCTTTGTCGACTGACGGACTCCTCGCCCGCGTCGGCCGCGCCCTCGCCGGGAGCTGGGGCTACCGGCGGCCGCCGCACGCCTTCGTGCTGACGGAGGAGCGGCTCGTCCACGTCGCCGCGCCGCGGGAGGCGCGGGCGGGGGGCGGCCTCGCCGTCCGCTCCCGCGAGCTCCCGCCGGGCACGTTCCAGGACGCCCCCTCCGGCGGACGCGTCGCGGGGCCCGGCCTCGCGCAGGCCGTTGCCGCGCTCCTCCCGCCGAACCAGCACCTCGCGGCCGCGTCCCTCGCCGTCCCGGACGGATTCGTGAAGGCGGCCCCCGTCGACGTCGAGCCCGGCGTCGAGAAGAACCCGAAGGAGCTCGCCGAGGTCCTTCGCTGGAAGGTGGGGCGGCTCTGGGGCGAGCCGGCGCCGGCGCTCCGTATCGGCTGGTGCCGGGCGGGCGAGGCGTCCGGGGGCGCTCCCCGGTTCCTCGTCGTCTCCGCGCCCGAGGAGACCGTCGCCTCGTGCGAGGCGGCGTTCGCGGCGCGCGGGATCCGGATCGGCGCCCTCGAGCCCGCGTCCCTCGCCCTCTCGGCCCTCGCCGCGAAGGCGCTCCCGGGCTCCGGCTTCCTCGTTTTCGCCGACGGCGCGACCGTCTCGACCGTCTGGCTGGACGACGGGGCTCCCCGGTTCCTCCGGACCCGCGCCGCCACGGCGGACCCCGACGAGGCGCTCCAGGAGTTCCGCCTCGCGGCGACGTTCGTCGGCGGGGCCGACGTCGAAGGCCCCGGTCCCGACCTCTCGGCCGACGTGATCGCCGTCCCCGAAGCTTCGGATCTCGCCGGACGGCTCCGGGAGCTCCGGCGCGAGAACGGGGGGAAAGAGCCCGTCTCCCTCCTCGCGTACCTCGCCGGCCGGGGACTCCCCGTCCGCGCCGGGGACACGGCGCCCCTCGTCGGGCTCGGGCTCCTCGAAGGAGCGGAGTGAGCATGGCCGCCCCGAGACCGAACCTCGCCCGCCGCCCCTTCGTCGACACCCGGCCCGCGAACCTCGTCGCCGCGCTCCTCCTCGCCGCCGCGATCGGCCTGACGATCGTGAGCGTGAGGACGGTCCGCTCCTACGTCGAAGGCTCGCGGACCTCGCGCGAGGCGATCGCCGGGCTGCGCTCCGAGATCGGCCGCTACGAGCAGGCCCGCCGGGAGGCCGAGGCGAAGCTCGCCCGTTTCGACCTCGCCGGGATGAGAGCCGGCTCGGAGGAGGCGAACGCGCTCGCGCGCCTTCGCACGTTCTCCTGGACCCGTTTCCTGACGCGCCTCGAGAAGACCCTCCCGAACGACGTCCGCGTCGTCTCCATGGGCCTCTCGCGCGAGAAGGAGAAGAAGTCGTCCGAGCGCACGGCGGGGCCGGCGGAGGAAGAGGCCTTCGCGCTCTCCCTCAGCCTCGTCTCGCGCGACCCCGACGGGATGCCGAAGCTCCTCAGGGCCTTCTACGCCTCTCCGTGGTTCGACGCGCCCACGCCGCTCTCCGAGGCCGGCGGGGAGCAGGGGAGCGTCGAGGGGCGGTCGCTCTCGATCAGCGTCCTCTACCGCGACCGGGAGGTGAAGCCGTGAAGAGCTCGCTCGACGCCTTCCGGGACCGGCGGCTCCTCTTCGCCCTCCTTCTCGTCGTCCTCGCCGCGAACGCCGCGGTCCTCCTGTCCTACCGGACTTTCTACGACGAGCGCCTGCGCGCCCTCGTCGAGGAGCAGGCCGGCCTCGAGCGCCGCCGCGACGAGGCGCGCCGCCAGGCCGAGGAGGCCGCCGCCGCGGAGAGGAAGCTGTTCGACACCCAGGCCGCCCTCACCTCGTTCTTCTCGGAGACGCTCGGCGAGCGCGAGAAGAAGATCGCCTCCCTCATCGAGGACGTCTACGCCACGACGCGCGGCGTCGGCCTGCGCCCCGACGCGATCGGGTACCAGTCGGTCGACGAGCCGGGCACCGACTCGCTCACGATGACGTTCGCCGTCGAGGGTCCGTACCGCGACGTGAAGAGGCTCCTCGCCGACCTGGAGCGCTCGAAGCGCTTCCTCGTCGTGGAGCAGGTCGGCCTCTCCGGCGGCTCGCCGGACGATCCGGACTCGGTTCGCGTACAACTCACCGTGACGAACTACTTCCGGCCCGGCTCGCTGCGGCCCATCCGGACCGTTCGGGACGCCCGCGCCGGGACGGCCGCACGGCGGCCGGCCGCAGCGACCCGCGGCGGGGGAGGGGGCCGGTGAGCGCCCTCTCCTCCCGCAAGGCGCTGCTCGCGCTCCTCGGCGTCCTCCTCGTCGCGCTCGCCTACCGGTACTGGCCCGCCGGCGGGGCGGCGGGGACCGGCCCTGCGCCGGCGGCCGCCCGCCCCGGCGCCGCCGCGCGACCCGGAGACGGGCCCCTCCTTCCGGGCGAGATCCCGCCCCTCGCGATCGGCGCGGGGCGCGGCGAGGTGGGGGGCGCGGTCGTGAGGAACGTCTTCGCGTTCCACGTCCCGCCCACGCCCACCCCGCGGCCGCTCCCCCCGACGCCCACGCCGTTCCCGGCGCCGGGCTCCGCGGAGTTCGTCGGGCCGCGCCTCCCGACGCCGACGCCGACGGCGACGCCGATCGTCCCGCCCGCCATCCCGTTCCGCGCGCTCGGCATCTTCGGTCCGCGCGACAGGCCCATCGTCACGTTCGAGGACGGTCCCCGACTGATCAACGCCCGCGAGGGCGACGTCCTCGACGGCCGTTTCATCCTCCGGCGCGTCGGCCGCGAATCGGTCGACTTCGCCTTCGTCGGGCTGCCGCCCGAGATCACCCGGCGGATCCCCGTCCTTCCGCCCGACGCACTCCGCTGAAGAGAAGCCCATGACCGTTCAGAGCACGCGACCGCCCCGCGCCCTCCTCCTCGCCGCCGTCCTCGCCGCGGCCTTCGTCACGTCGGGATGCGCCGCCGAGCGCGCCTTCCGCCAGGCGCAGGACCACGAGCAGCGCCGGCACTGGGACCTCGCCGTCATGGCGTACGAGAAGGCGAACGAGCTCGACCCCGTCAACATGAAGTACCAGACGGCGCTCTTCCGCTCGAAGATGCAGGCGGCCCAGACGCACCTCTCGCGCGGGCGCCTCCACCGCTCGGCCGGGCAGCTCGACCTCGCGAAGGTGGAACTCGAGCAGAGCGTCGCGCTCGACCCGACGAACGACGTCGCCCTGCAGGAGCTGAAGCGGGTCGAGCAGGAGATCGAGGAGCGCCGGGCCGAGGTGGCCGGGGGGACGCCGACGGAGAAGGCGAAGGCGCGGGCGCGGGGGCGGTCGGCCGCTCCGCCGATGCTCCACCCCGCCTCCGACGAGCCGATCAGCGTGACCTTCCCGCCCGACTCCTCGATCAAGAAGATCTACCAGGCGCTCTGCGCCGCCTCCGGGATCAACGTCATCTTCGACCCGCAGCTGAAGGACGACAAGTTCACGATCGACCTCCGGAACCTGACGTTCCAGAAGGCGCTCGAGACGGCGATGCGCCAGGCGGGGCACTTCTACAAGGTGATCGACGAGAAGACGATCCTCGTCGCGCAGGACACGCAGCAGAACCGGAAGGAGTACGAGGACCAGGTCGTCCGGACGTTCTTCCTCTCGAACGGCGACGTGAAGGACGTCTCGACGATGGTCCGCGGCCTCCTCGACCTCCGGCGGATGGGGACGATCCCGCAGCTGAACGCCATCGTCATCCGCGACACGGCGGACAAGGTCGCCGTCGCCGAGAAGCTCATCGAGGTGAACGACAAGGCGAAGGCCGAGGTCGTCCTCGACGTCGAGCTCCTCCAGCTCAGCACGACGAAGCTCCTCGAGCTCGGGGCGAAGCTCTCGACCTACTCGACCTCGGGCTCTCTCCCCGGAGCGGCCACCGGGGGGTCCGGCGGCCAGGCCTCACCGACGCTCCCGTGGAAGGACCTCCTCAAGCTCTCCCTTTCCGACTTCAACTTCACGGTCCCGTCGATCCTCGTCAACTTCATCAAGACGAACACCGACACCGAGCTCCTCGCCCGTCCTCAGCTCCGGATCGCCGAGGGGGAGAAGGCGCAGCTCGTCATCGGCGACCGGGTCCCGATCCCGGTCACGACGATCAACACGCAGTCCGCGATCGGCCAGGTCGGCGTCGTCCCGGTCACCTCGTACCAGTACCAGGACGTCGGCATCAAGGTCGACGTCGAGGCGCGCGTCCACCACAACCGGGAGGTCTCGCTGAAGCTGACCGTCGAGATCTCCGAGGTCAAGCCGACGGCCGGGGAGCAGCCGACGATCAGCACCCGGACGATCACGTCGAACATCCGCCTGAAGGACGGCGAGACGAGCTTCCTCGCGGGCCTGATCCGGACGAAGTCCGCGCACTCCGGGTCCGGCCTTCCCTTCCTTTCGGACCTTCCGCTCGTCGGGAGCCTCTTCGGGAACAAGAAGCGGGAGAGCGAGCGGGACGATATCTTCCTGAGCCTCACGCCCCACATCACCCGGGCGCCCCAGATCACGGAGGAAGACCTGGTCCCCGTCTGGGTCGGGACCGAGAACAACGTCTCCTTCTCCGGCCTGAACGTGAGGCTCGAGTCTCCGCAAGCGTCCGACACGCCGTTCGACCCGCCCGCGGAGGCTCCCGCCTCCCGTCCCGCCGCGCCGACGGGTCCGGTCCCGGGGACGATGCCGGGCCGGGCGATCCTCCCCGTCCAGGGGAGCGGCCCGAACGACCCGTTCCGGCGGACGCCGACCCCGGCGCCCGCGCCGAAGGAGGGCTCGAACATCCTGTCGGGCGACGCGGCCCAGCGCTCGGCGGCGTTCGTCGAGACCGAAGGGCCGCGAGCGCTCGCGCTCGGACTCGAGCTCGAGAACGGCGAGCTCGCCGTCGGAGAGACCGCTCTCCTGACGCTCACCGGCCCTTCCGAGCTCGCCGACGCCGGCGCGCTCGAGGTGACGATCGAATGGGACCCGGCGGTCGCCGAGCTCGTCGCGGTGACGCCCGGGCCGTGGCGCACCGGCTCGGCGGCGCTCAACACGCGGCTCGACTCCGACCGGGCGCCGGGGCGCGTGCGGATCGGCCTCGGCACGCCGACCGGCGTCGTCGGCCTTCCGAGCGGCGCCCTCGCCCGTTTCACGCTCCGCGCGCTCGCGCCGGGCGAGGCGCTCGTTCGGGTCTCCGCCGGCGCGGGGCTCGGCAAGAACGGCCCGCTCCGCCCCGAGGCGAACGCGGTGCCGCTCGTCGTCCGGGACTGAGGCCGTCGTGAAGTCCCCTTCCCGCGTCCGCGGCTACTCGCTCGTCGAGCTCGTCGTCGTCGTCACGATCATCCTGACGCTGACGGCGATGATCGTCCCGGTGGCGCGGTTC